>JBCDFE010000069.1:0-19259 GCA_039178745.1 Bacteroidota bacterium
ACCCAAATCCAAAACGGCGCAGGTAGCAATGGATGTGATCTCGAAATTACCCTAAACCTCAGCGAAAACACCATCGAAACCCAGACCATCAACGAGTCTTTCTGCCAAGGCGGAACATTTGAACTCAATGGCGAAGTCTATACCGAAGCTGGAACCTACACTCAAGTCCAGCCGGGAGCTGGTAGCAATGGATGCGATCTCGAAATCACCCTAAACCTCGCTGAAAACGCCGTCGAAACGCAAACCATCAACGAGTCTTTCTGCCAAGGCGGTAGCTTCGAACTCAATGGCGAAGTCTATACCGAAGCTGGAACATATACTCAAATCCAAAACGGCGCAGGCAGCAATGGATGTGATTTGGAAATCACCCTAAACCTCAGCGAAAACACCATCGAAACGCAAACCATCAACGAGTCTTTCTGCCAGGGCGGAACATTCGAACTCAACGGCGAAGTTTATACCGAAGCTGGAACCTACACCCAAATCCAAAACGGCGCAGGTAGCAATGGATGTGATCTCGAAATTACCCTAAACCTCAGCGAAAACACCATCGAAATCCAGACCATCAACGAGTCTTTCTGCCAAGGCGGTAGCTTCGAGCTCAATGGCGAAGTCTATACCGAAGCTGGTACCTACACTCAAGTCCAGCCGGGAGCCGGAAGCAATGGATGTGATCTCGAAATAACCCTAAACCTCGCTGAAAACGCCGTCGAAACGCAAACCATCAACGAGTCCTTCTGCCAGGGCGGAACATTCGAACTCAATGGGGAAGTCTATACAGCAGCTGGTACCTACACTCAAGTCCAGCCGGGAGCCGGAAGCAATGGATGTGATCTCGAAATCACCCTAAACCTCACCGAAAACGCCATCGAGACTCAATTCATCGAAGACACTTTCTGCGAAGGCGACACCTACTCATTCAATGAACAAATATTTTCAGAGCCTGGCAACTACCAATTCACGGTCGCTGGTGGTGCCGCCAACGGCTGTGACCTAAGCGTCACCCTGAATCTGACCGAGCGAGAAACCGATGCTGCCATAACAGCCGAGGCGACTACCCTACTGGAAGGTCAGAGCGTGCGTCTGATACCGATTTTTCCGCTCGATGACACCAGCACCCTGGCCATCGATTGGCAACCTTCGGCCAGTCTGAGCTGTAGCAATTGCCTCACGCCATTAGCTACACCCGAGGAAACCACCCGATATTTTTTAACGGTCATCGATGAGCTCGGCTGCCTCTATTTATCTGACATACGCATAGGGGTAACGCGTGTAGCTGATGATAATCTGGTCTACTTGCCCAACGCTTTTTCGCCCAATGATGATGGTGCCAATGATGATTTCAGACCGTTCTTCAAAGATCCAGGCGAAGTCAGCATCATCAATAAGTTTCAGATTTTTTCTCGCTGGGGAGATATGGTTCACACCGCCGAAGGAGTTGCCGTAAATTCTCCGGATTTAGCCTGGGATGGCTCCTTTCGCGGTCGGCCGATGAATAGCGCGTTCTTTGTCTATCAACTTCAATTCACTAGCGCAGATGGCCGCATAAAAACGCGATCTGGAGATGTTACACTGATTAGATAGGACAATAGTTAGGACTTCCGCAGGTCGGTCACCTGGCTTGGTGGCCGACCTGCGGAAGTCCTAAAAAGAGAGATAGTAAGTATTACTGGCTGCCGCTACCAGGCGTTCCGGGACTTACAGGTGGAGCTCCTACTGCGCTACTACCATCCCACGGAAAGCTGCCACAATCGCTTGGACATATCTGAATAACAGCGGGGTCTTGATCATCGCCGCCTTCTGTATCTGCAGTGTCGTCATCGTTGCCAGTATCGTTAGGCGTAGCATTGTCACCTGGTGTACTGTCAATATCTGTAGGTGGAGGCGTACCATCGTCTCCATCATTATCCGCTCCGGTGATCTCCGCATCATTTGTGATCGAGGTACCAGTAAAGTCAGTGCTGATGATAAACGTTATGGTTACCGTCTCGCTCGTACTTGCGGGAATGCTCGCAATAGGCATATTGAGAACGGCAGTTCCCGATGGCATTTCCGTCCAGTTGGCATCATCCAGTTCTAATCCATCTGGGATATAGTCGCTGATCTCGACGTTTACGGCATCTATATTGCCCTGATTGAATACCTCTATGGTAAAGGTTACTGGATCGCCAGGAGATAAAACCTCTGTAGTATTGGCTACCTTCGTTAAAGCCAGATCAAAGGGACCATCTGGGCAGTCATCTGGAGTGGTAATGGTTACTACGTTACTTGGCAACTCGCAGTCACCACCCGGACAAGAGCTGCCATTACCAGGTCCAAGGCCACCCAGAACAGCGCGATAGAAAGTAGTTGTACTGGGGCTACCTGGTGAATAAGTGGTCAGGCCAGCTGTACCTGGAATGGGTGTCCATAGCTCGTCGGCTGCTACAGGCGAAACGGTATTGCTTTCCCAACGAACTATATTACCTGTAGTTGTTGCGACCAGGTCTTCCGCCGCCTCCAAACAAGCGATGGTCTGATCTGTAGGACCGACTGTAATATCAGATAGTTCTACAATTTCCAGGTTCAAGGTTTGCGTAAACTGGCCGCATTGCTTGGCTCCTGCACCATCTGAGGTTCGAGTAAAGGTATAGCAACCTGCTGTAGCAGTTGACAATATAGTTTGATCACAAGATTCGTAGATCGCCATAGCAGCAGCATCGGCTGGTTCCCACTGAGCTTCACATATTATGCCATCGCAAGGGAAAATTTCATTCAACGAAATGGGGTCACTGCCCGGAGATACACACTGTACTAGATTTACAACTTCGTTTGGATTCGTCGGGCAACACTCCGTGGCAATCGCGATTCCTTTAGCACGACCGGGGCCTGGTATTGGTCCTACGTGTACAATAGTATCTGTGATGGCCAGATTATCTGCATTCCAACTAATCAGACAGTCCTCGTTTTGATTTAAGGAGGAAGTATAGAGTCTATTGGCTGTTTCACTATAGACAATACCTACCATTTGATTCCATCCCATATTGTCACTACCATTGGAATCCGTTGGGCCAATTTCTATTAGGAGACCATCCGCATCATACTTCAAAATACGAGAAGGCGTATTGATGGCATCCCGGTTGCCTTCTATGACATATATGGTTCCATTATCATCGCTGGTAATACCTTGCAACTGGTTGTTGGAAGTAAATGGCTCGCCAATACCAAACATTCCAGCATCTGGTGTAATGATTGCCGTGTAACTGGTATTGGCTGTAAAGTCTGCTTCTGTGGGCACAAATCGCCAAATAGCGCCCGAAGAAGAAGTCGCGTAAAAGACACCTGTACTTTGATTGATGTGAAAGCCCCAGTCATTGCCCCCAAAACCTGATAGCGTGACTGTTCCCAACGAGTTTCCAGTACAAGGATCCCAAGCATTTATGACCTGCCCGTCTCCATTTGAGTATATAACTCCATCGTAGGAGGTTACATTAAATAAGTTATTCGAGTTTTGAATAACGAAGCCATCAGGTCCTGTTTCTGGGAAGATGGTTCCATCACAAGCCAGTCGGCGAATATCGGGACTACCACCCGTGAAGTTTTCTCCAATGTATAGGAAGCCATTCCGGTCAATGCCCAATCCGTGTGGGTTTGGCAACTCGCTAGTGCCTGTGCCGGGATACCAGGGTCCATTAAAAGGAGGGTCACTAAACGCTCTACCGTCACTGAAGATTTCAGTAACGTTACCGTCATCCAGAATAGAGAACTTATGTACGACACCTCCTGAACTTACCTCATTTAGATACACATACTCTTCACAGTCACAAGGCTCAAGCATAGAACAATCTACCGGAATATTGTTAAGGTCTACAAATGCATCCCCCTGGGCCAAATCAAAGTTAAGGAAATAAGGATTAGATGCTAAGGTAAAATCGACTAAGGCATCACCATCCATATTAACATCTGAACCGATCAGTAAGGGGTCTTCTCCCGGATTAGGATTATCTCCACTACCTATAGTTGGATCCAATACCGAATCTCCGTCACCAAAGGTTGTTGGATTGGTTACGATAGTACCTCCATCAGGAAGTTCGATGGTCATACTATACATGCCAGACACTGCGGGTGCCCCGGTTATTACCCAAGAGTATCGTCCGTTGCGGCCATCCAGAAGCACTCCATCTGCATCGGTAATGAATTCAAAAGTGCCACCTGGAGGTGTGTTAACCCGGACTCGGCTCCCCGAGATGATGCTACCATCGTCGGTACAGTAGATGTAGCCTGCGGGGTCAGTCGGCGGGAATACAAAAACGGCTTGTTGCTCACAGGTAGAATCTCCCTGAAAGCGGATATTTACATCCTTGGTTTGATCACATGTGAGGCCTGTCAATACCAGTTCTACATTTACCTCAGCAGTACCCGTAGCACCGGCAGGACGAGGTAATGCAATATAAGCTCCATCATTGACATTGTACTCCAAATCTCCTGCGGGTGCATCGTCCCAAGCTACTGTAATAGTCGCATCAAACTGATTGCCCATACAAGAACTGACTTGAACAGCAAATATCTCTAACGTACAATCTAAGACAAGCTGGCTGACTACACCCACATCCAGTGAATGATTATTCTGACCAGCAGCCCCTGTACTAAAAGCTATCACACCAGTAGAAGATGCATCCGAGTCATTGAGGTCTGTCTTGTTATCATTGGTGGTATTGCCGCCAGCATCTGTAGTCGTGAAGTCTGTAACAGTGTTTTCTATCGCCTGCACATCAGCCAGATCGACCCGGATTTCGTAATTCATTCCGGGAAGTACATCCGCGTCTGTTGCACTGGAAAAGATAAAAAAGCCATTGCCCTGAATGGCATTAGCAGCCGTAGTTGTTGAGGCAACTTCATTGAAGGTGCCGCCACCTACATCTTTAAATAGCCTTACCGTCACTCCATTAATACCATCCTCGTCTGCATCCTGGCGACCGTTGTTGTTGGCATCCAGCCACAAACGGTTTCCAATTTCGATAGGTGCACGGCCACCTACACCTTCTATGTCGCCCAGACCATTACCTTTAGCAAAGGTACCGGGATCAGACGGCGTGGCATAGATCTGGTTACCGCCTAAGCGAGCACCTGTCGTAGTGCTCAGCTTCATCATACCCGCATTATTGAAAGGCAGATTCCAGTCGTTCAACGGGTCATAATTGGACATAATTACGCTCATCTGCCCGTTGTGTACCAGTACACCACCCAGACTCGTCTCATCGTGCCCTTGCTGACGGCCAGGATCGAGTATAGGGTCTTCGTCATTGGTATCAGGCGTACCTCCTGGGCAGTTGGATGGTCCATCACCTGGAGCATTACTAGGACGGTAGCGATCATCAAAGAAAAACTCCCCATTACCAGGACCTTCTGCCTTATTAATGCCCGTTGTAGGCCCAAAGGGAGCACCATTCGCACCGTTTGATGAATTATTCTCTAAAACATAGGTCGTGTTGTCGGTCGTATTGATAGAGGCGACCAAAATATCACCTGCCGCATCAGCGGTAAACTGCACATTCGGTTCCATTGTGCTCGGTGGCAATCTATTGTAGCCATGCTGGTCGGCGAAGCGATCTCGTATACCTATGATCATTTTACCCGCTTCATCGAATTCGATGTCCGTAAGCCAGGGCTGTGGGTAAGCCCTTTCACCTATAAAGTTACCTCCCGGAGGAGAGGTTGTTCCCATGACCGTCGTAAGCATCACGTCGCTATCAAAAATAGGTGTCCAGGGATAGAACTCCCCTTGTGCGTTATTGCCGCAAAAATCAATCGCCTGACCTCTTGTATAATTCAGCGGAAACTCCAACAGCTTGGTGAAGGTATCCGTGTCTGGATTAAACTTGTAGATAAAACCACGCATGGCGCTGCGATCTCCAGTATTGGTGAGGGTGTTGGTTCCTGCATTGAAACCAACCGTGGATTCTGCCGTATTCACCAAGCCGATATAAATCTCACCGCGATAGCATTTCACTGCAAAAGGACGAATATCAGAGGCTGTTCCCGTCAAACCAGGCAAGCCCGTCAAATCGCCAGTTGCCGGCCATCTGCTGATTACAGACATGCTGGCCGGAGCCGTCGGGTTGTCTGGAGTACCGCCCAAGGGAATCTCGTACAGCCTTCGATCTTCAAGATTGATCGTCCAGAGAACATTGTCTGTCTCTGACAAGGCCAAACCACCCAAACCTCTTTTACCCACAGCGTCGTAGGAAGCAGGATCGCGATTAAAATCACTGCCGTTGGGGTGCGGATTGACCCCGGCTGTATTAGTTCCAAATAGCGAATTGAGGTCAATAAAGGTAGAAATTCCCGTCGAACTGATCGGAGCCGTGGGTACCTCTCCATTCAGGTCGATTTTATAAATCGCCCCCGTACCACCAGGACCAAAAGCCGTATGCCGCTTCATAAAGGCCGATGCAAAAAGACTGTTGGAAGAGCGAGAATAGGCCGTTCCAAATGTGGCACCTATATCACTGTGGTTGGCTACGAAATACTCCGTAGGGTTAACATTTCCAGCACCAGGCGTCAAGCTGTTTTCCGGTACAATGACCATGACATCTCCATTGGCATTCGGACCATTTGTCCCACCTTCCACATAACATGGAGTAGCTAGAAAGATGCTTTCCGGATAATGCTCTCCAGGTCGGTGGACGCCCACATTGACCACATCATTTTGGCTGGCAAAAAAGACGGTCGTCGTTCCCGCTACACTCGGCTCTAGATCACTACTCAGACCCGTGACTTCTATGCGGTAGGTATTGGTATTTCCAGGTGTAAAGGTATAGCTGCCATTACCGCCATCGGCCAGCATAGTAGCTGTTTCCATGGCATCGTAAGCCATAACCGTCAGGCCTGAAATGCCCGGCTCGCCCGCACCATCATCAGTACCATCGCTATCGTAGTCATTAAAGACGTTGACCGTAATGGCCATTACACTAGAAGAAAATACTTCTTCACAATCGTCTTGCTCCAACCAAATATCCGGATTAGATAAAACATAAACCGACCTGCCCCAGTAGGAAGAGTTGTGGGTAGACATGACATAATCTTCCGATAGAAATGACCAGTTATTCAGTAATGGTGTACTCCACAAGCCTACAGCAGATAAGCAAAATAGACATACAAGCGAGAACGCTCTTGTAGAAATCGTCGTTTTCATGCGATACATTTAAAATACAGTATCAAGTCTCTAGTAGAGACCTGAAATATAACATTACAGCATCAACATGAAAGTAAGTGGAATGGCGCTAGAAGAAGGAGTATAATACGCCTGTAGGTCGAATTTTTTTCATGCGAATACTGGGGATAGCTATCTATCCTAAGCCCAAATATAGATAAATACCACTGGAAGTAATGAAGCCAAGTACATAAAAACGTAAAGAAAGTGTCTGAGTGGCCGACCTGCGCAAGTCTAAGTTTAAAAAAAGCCACCCAACGGAGCCTATCGATCCGTCAGGCGGCCTTCTTTCTGGTATGTACTAGCCCACAAGCTCGCGTTCATGGGTTAGATTCTTAAAAAGGGTTAGGTAATACTCCATATAAAAGCATGAAAACGCGTAAATCATTTAAGTAAAATAGCTTAGGTCAAATTCCCGGCAGCACATGAGCTGCCGGGAGAACTAATCAAATCGCTATCTCGTAAAATTTTAAAAATCGCAATCAAACATTATTATTCATTACTGTCGCTGTCGGGAAGCTCTGGGGCAGCGGGTGGAGGGTTGGGTGTATTGCCCGCACTTCCATCCCAGAAGAAACTACCACAGTCAACCTTTAAGACCGTAAATATGACCTGAGCGGACTGGGGTTCGCAGCCAGTTACCGGGTCGGGAACACCACTTGTCAGTGTTAATGTGACTGATCCATTGATCCTGTCTTGTGGCCCGACAGTGTAGGAAGTAGCCACACCAAAGGCCCCAGCACCATCGTCAAAGGTGCCATCGCCATCGCTTGTCCACCTGCCGCCCAGGCTAGCAGGACTGATAGATGCTCCCTGTGTCAGATCTATAGGTTGTGTACTGCAAATGGTGGCCGGATCAGCAACCTCAACTACGATATTACAGCTTACCCCTGCATCTAGCGTTATGTCTGACTGGCCACTAAGTAGGAATCCCGTCTCTGGGGTCATTCCCATACGATCATCCGGGTTGGTAGGATCAACATCAGAGTCTAGCGTATCGTCTCCTGCATTTGGACTGGTATACACATACAATTCACTATTGTCGGCATTTGTGATGTCGAAGGTGACTTTGTAATTACCAGGTGGCAGGTCTTCAAAGAGATATGCCCCATCAGAATCAGTCATCTGTGTCGGTGTGTAAGGATTTCCTTCTGCGTCGGTATCCACCGGCTGGCCTGAATCAATATCTGTGATGGTAACTTCGGTATTGGGCAAACCGATATCACCGCCGTCTTGCAAACCATCCATATTCACATCTACAAACGCGGTATCTCCAACCGTCACCGAAGCAAAGAAGCCGAAATCAAGGGTCATATTACCGTTGCTATCATTGGTATCATCCTGCATATTGCCCTGAGCGCTTTCGTCCATAGGACCTGTGCCATTTTCGGGTTCGTCTCCAGGACTAAGGGTTACTGTACCACTAGTAACCGCTCCTCCTGCTCCTCCTGCTTGAGTCCCTTCGTCATCATTGTCTACATTATCATCGGGATCGGTTTCCACGAAGGCAATACCAGTATTATTGGATGAAATAGGCGTTGCCGTCGGAGCTGTTGGAATAACGACAAAGTAGTCGCCAGGAGGCAAATTACCAAAGAAGTAATTACCCATACCGTTGGTTGTCACAGGCGTAGGGTCAGCATCGTCGGCGGTGCCCAGCAGACCGTCAGGGCCAGTCATCAACGGCATGTTGGTAGTGGCGTTCCACAGCTCTACCACAACACCTGAAATCCCGGCATCAGCGCCATTCTGCAAACCATCGTTGTTGTTATCTACAAAAACCGTACTACCCAGGCTCAGGAACTGAATTTCGATATTGGCAAAGTCAAAGTCGTCCTCGTCCATATCGTCATCGGGCATACCATTGCCGTTCACGCCATCGTCATCGTCTTCATCATCCGAGTCTACCTCAGGATCATCGCCTTCGTTATCGCCTGGCGTAGAATCTTCGTCTGGCAGATCGAGCGCATTCATGGCCTGAGTGACTTCGGCCACATTGAATATCTCCATCCCACTAAAACCACTATCTATGGTGAAGCTGATCGACAAGGTTGCCGTATCGCCTGCGGCCAGATCAAAGGGCATCGCCAGCTCGGCATTGTCCATAACCAAATTCCAATCTGCACTAATCACCAGGCTCAATCCATCTGGGATGTAATCTGTCACGATGACATCGGTTGCATCCAAACTACCCTGGTTTCGCACCTCGATACGGAAGGTTACTGTACTTCCGATGGTGAACGGGCCGGGGGTTTCATCAGTATTCAGCTGCTTGATTAGCGCCAGGTCGAAGGTTTGCATAATTTGTACTTCCGCAGGATCGAAGTCATCCTCATCCATAGGGTTGTCTTCTGTTCCTGGTGTACCCAATCCTTCGTCGTCGATATCGTCGTCGGTATCCGTTTCAGGGTCATCATCGCCATTGTCATTAGGTGTAGAATCCGAATCTTCTGGCGGGTCGGTCGTTGGGTCCCCATCGTCGTCGAAACTGCTGATCTCGGCAGTGTTGACGAGACTCTCCTCCATATAATCGCTATCGATGAAAAACGTAATGCCGACCGTGGCGCTATCTCCAGCTGCGATCATCGGGATGGGCATATTTAAAGTTGCCGTATCTAGACTTGCGCTTAAAGTCCAGTCTCCGGTACTAGCGGCGGCCAACGTCAGTCCTTCGGGTATATAATCCTTCACCTCCACATCGACTACATCGGCAAAACCTTGATTGTACACTTCGATTTCGAAGGTAATTTCATCTCCGGGTTCAAATGGGCCAGTATTCGCTGTAGTGTCTATGCGCTTAATCAGGGCCAGATCGTATTTCTGGTTGACAGTGGCACACAGCACACCTATCGCTCCACTCTGACCGGGTAGCGTAAAGGTGATGCGGTCAAAAGACGGAAGTCCTAGTAGATCGGCCGTTACACTAACTATGCGGTTAGCTGTGCGTTCGCCGTATGCCACACCTTGGACCTCAAAGGGAGTGCCTGATCCTGCTGCAAAGTCCGTAAAAGGAACGGTAACAGACGTACCCGAAGCTGTATTCGTATAAGTCACACTGGCCATAACCGGCAGATCCATATCGACCATTTCAAATGCAAAACGGCCTAATGGCAGATCCGAATCAACAATGATATCGCCTCCACCCGCAAAGTCGTTGGGTGTCGATAGGTCTGTATTTTGATTGATGATCAAAACATTTCCTATCATCTCGTTGAAGATATTTCCACCTTCCCAGCTGTTGGTGCCGGCACTGTTGAATTCGAGGTCAGAATCAGCTCCTCCAGTTAAATCGGTATCGTATAGATTCAGCGGATTAGCCGCCTGATTGTTGGTAGAGAATGTCAGTCCCTGGCCAGGTCCGTACAGATTGGCGTAAGGCTGGTTGTTGAATATATCGACCATCCCAGCTATGAGCGGGTTACCTGCATCATCTGTTTCAAAATCGGCAATGTAAGAGCAACCATCGTCTTCGCACAGCTCGATATCGAGTATAATGCGGAAGGGTGCCGGATCGTAGTCGTCGCTATCCATAGGATTGTCTACTGTCCCCGGTGTATCTGGAAAATCGTCGTCTATATCATTATCTGTTCCGGTTTCGTCGTCGCCTTGATTATCTCCTGGCGTGGAGTCTTCATCGGTCGGTGGCGTATTCATCGGATCGTTGTCGTCATCGGCAGCGGTGATTTCGGCATAGTTGAAGTAATCGCCAGCTAGGGCATCAGCCGATACTTCAAAGTTGATCACGAGCATCACGCTATCTCCTGAGGCCAGGTCAGCGATAGTAGCCACTGGGGTAGCATCGGTAAAATCTCCCCCCGGCACAAAAGTTAAGCCCGACGGCGGATAATCAGTCACATCTACATTTACTGCATCCACATCTCCCTGATTGTAGACCTTGATCAAGAATGAAACCATTTCTCCAGGCATAAATGGCCCTGGCGTATTCGCCTCATCCAATAATTTGATTAGCGCCAAGTCAAAGACTTCGGTCTGAATCAAGCCTATATCCAAGGTATGATCTGTACTATCGCTGGTCGTATAGCAAATGGCTGGCAATAAGTCGCCGTCCACATCGACAAAGCTGGCGTCGGAATCGTTGAAGCTTGGATTATTACCCTCACCCGTGCTGTCTTGAGTTACGGCATACTCCGTGCCATCGAAGGTGAATGTCGTATCCGTCTCCGGTGAATCGCCAAATACAATCAAATAGGTCGTATCCGACAGGACTACATCACCTGGATTATCCCAGTCTTCTCCTGTTGTACCGTCGCCGGTGAAGTAGTATTCTCCATTGGGACCGGTCATCGTACTGGCTACTTCGGTCAGGGTACCATCGTCGTCTTTGGTATAGAGCGTAACGGGTAGGCCTTCTATAGGTGGCTCACAAGCGTCTTGCGCCCCGTCTTCGTCTTCGTCGATCCAGACGTAGTTACCGATTTGAATCGGCAGGTCGAGGAATTCACAGAAGGCTTCGAGGTCACCGAGGCCGGTGCCTTTACCATCCACTCCGTTAGGATTGTTACGGTCTTCGAATACGACGTATTCTCGATTAGTTGTTCCATCGGTAGTCGAGTAAACACTCAAGCCTTGTTGATAGATAGAAAATTGATCGTAAGAAACAGTAACCACTTCCCCAGTACCCATTACGGCAAGCAGACCGCCCAGAGAATTTTCTTGATGATTCCTATCGTTCAAACGATCATCGAAGAAGAACTCCGGCTCGCTAGTGTCGTTTCCAGTAACGGGTGGAAAGCTCTGGGGTTCGATGGTGAAGCTACCGTCACCATTGGTGGTAGCTCGCATGATGTCTCCGCCGGCGGCAAAGAATCTCAAGTTTGTCGTACCCGTAGACGTTTGAAACCGGGAATTTTTATCTAACTGAAACGATGAACGATCTATGAAACCTAGTATCATATTGCCGTTGTCATCAAACTCAATATCCGATAAGATCGGTGAAGGCCGAGACAAGCGATCTTGGTTAAACCAGGTCGAAAACATAGCATCGGCGAACCAACGGTACCAGCGGGCAGATCCTGTGGGGCTACTATTCCAGGCGGCATCTCGGTCGTGATTCAGTGGGAAGTTCAGCACCGGGCTGCCATCGAATACATTCGACCCCAAATCCATTCGGAAAACAAACGCTTCGATGTCATTGGAAGTACCACCGCTGCCGTCGCAGATCAAACCGGCGTAAAGACTATTCCCGGCAACCTTGAGCGCCCACGGACGGTACTCACCATCGACACATCCAGGATCCGGGACGGGGACGGTGGCAATCACACTAGCCGTTGCTATGTCAACCACAACGATTTCACGGGTGAACAGATTCGTTACGTAGAGCGTCTGCTGATCTTCGGAAATATCGATGTCACCCAGGCCTACTTTCGCAATTTTCCCTACTGCTTCAAAGTCGTTGGCCCGGTCTCTGGGGCGCCGGAGGCCCCGAGCGGCATCACTCGGGATAGTACCGACATCGGGAATATTAATCAATAGAGTAGGTGCAGCGGAACCGTCGGGGCTAATGGTATAAATAGCGCCGAGCCCTTCAGGGCCCATTCCGATCTGCGCTTTTAAAACCGCACTTGCGTAAATTTGCTCGCGCTCATAATCAAACGCAACGCCCCAGGTAGAACCAATTTGGTCTTTGGTAGCTAGAACCGTCTTATTTGCCGCAGCATTAGCCCCACTTCCAATATCTCCGCTGGCATCGTAATTGAAGCGCAGGAAGACATCGTCACCCCCATCGGGGTTATCAGAATCTCCTGCTACGTAACAGGGCGTAAAAATGAATTGAGGATCACAGATGGGGTTACCGGAGGTCACGCTGTAAGCGGAGTTGCACTCACCGGCCATGATGAACTGCGTACTGGTCGCATTAGCCGGCCCAGCGAAGCTTTCGGTCAACTCTGGGCTGAGTGGCAGGGTATACTCTACCCGGAATTCGTTACCATTGGTCTGGTCTACGTCAGGGCAGGACCATTCCCCGTTTTCATTGGTGTAGGTTGCGCAGACAAGCACGCCTTCACAGTCGAATACCTCGACGAAAACGTTGGGCTGCCCCAGATCATTACCTTGCTGAGTACCGTCTCCGTTTACGTCGTTTAGCGCTACGCCGCCAATGTCGTCACCATCCTGAATGTCGGTACAGGTGGGCGTACAAGCAATCAAATCAACTAGGCGTTCGCCCGTACAATCGGTGTTTGTCCCAAATTGGGCAACCAATGGCGTACTGAAAGCGGGGCCATTTACCGTGATGGGGCCAAAGGGTACGTCTTCACCCACCTGGGTCGTTCCCGGGTCGATGGTTACACTTTGTCCTCCGATGGTCACCGTAATCGGTCCACTAGTTGCTGGGTCTTCTTCCACCCAGTCCAGGGTCCCCGACACCATGAATACGGTATCGTTATCACAAGTCACCTCTACCTGATCAATCTCTAGATCACAGGCACACTGGAGCGGAATGTTGTTGTTGAAGATAAAGGGGTCGGCGTTGGCCGGATCGGGATTCAGGTCAAAAGAGAAGTAGTAGGGGTTGGCGGCCGGCGTGAAGGGGTCGAGCGCCGTGGTGCCGCCATCGATGTCACCAATGCCTAAAATGACAGGATCATCACCCGCTACGTTATTTCCCGTTCCCGGAGTAGGGTCGAAAGAACCACCTGGCCCAGCCCCGTCCGTTTCTTCCTGGCGGCTGGGGTCACTACTCAGGCTGAAGCCTGGAGGCGGCGTGTAAGCAATGGTGTAAACGCCAGGTACATCGTTGATGAAGAACTGGTAGAAGCCGCTGGAGCCATCGAACTCAAAGTTTACGGCACCTCCCGCTGGCATCGAAACAACTTCAACGGTCCCTCCAGAGACCACTTCACCGGTCAGTTGGCAATAGACGTAGCCCGCCGGGTCGAAGTCGAACATATTGGCGATTCCATCACCGTCGCGGTCACCCATTCCTTCCATTTCGTTGGCCGAGCCGTCAAAGTCAGAATCTTTTAGTACGCCGAAGTCTACCGTCAGGTTGGCATTCTCATCGGTAACACCTCCGTTGCCCATGGGGCCTAGGTCGGCCTCGCCCAGGGGCTCGTTGTTGGGTACCAACATGACCGTTCCACTCCAGATACCGAATTCCGGAGTCGTCTTTCTAGTATCGTTCAGTCCATTATCAATGCTATCACGGTCACCGTCAGGATCAATTTCCGTGAAGTAGGAAGTAGTAAAACTATCCAGTACGGCATTAGGCTCAAAGTTGATCGTATCGATCCAAACAAGGTATTTTCCCGAACTCAAAGAGTCAAATAAATAATAGCCGTTGGGGTCAGTCAGGGTGCTATCTACGGGGCCATCATCGGGTTGTCCGTCGGCGTTTTCGTCTTTGTACAGTTTGAGTAGTACGTTTTCGATTCCGGGCTCCTGGGTCATATCGTTGTCGCGTAATCCATCGTTATCCAAGTCGGTCCAAACGAGATTACCGAGACTCATGTTCTCCTCCTCACAGATTTTAAGGTCGGATATGGCTAGTCTTCTCAAACTTCCGAAAGTTAGTACTACTTCATCCACTTCACTGCCAAAACTGATATCAAGCGTACCGTCTGCATCGTTCATTGAATTGATGCCGGTACCACTGGCCATGTTTCCTACTACGTTCATCGGCCCCATTGGGTTCGCAGCACTAAG
Organism: Bacteroidota bacterium; assembly: GCA_039178745.1. Taxonomy (GTDB): domain Bacteria; phylum Bacteroidota; class Bacteroidia; order Chitinophagales; family Saprospiraceae; genus Neolewinella. The sequence continues at coordinate 14,858 of JBCDFE010000069.1, forward strand.
ACTAGGCGTAACGGCCGCACCTCCGTTGCTTGCCGTAATCGTTACTGATTCCATAGCATCCAAGTCTAGCAGAGAAAACATCAGCCCATCTACTGGGTCTTCGAACGTCAACGAAACCGTCATGGCGTCGGCTGGCAGTAAGGACAATTCTAGTCCTTCACCGTCACCGACCATAGCACCGGCCATATCGAAGGACGAGCGGTCATCGGGAAAACTAACCGGATCAAACGGATTGCCCGTATCAGGATCAGTACCCGGCGGGGTATAAGTGTCGAAAGTACCCGTAGTTTGGATGTCAATATCAACGGTCGTTAGTCCAATGGGGAATGTATCCCTTGTTTGGCCAGCCACCCATTCTTCTACGTCCCAATCAAGGCGTTTTTCGGCGCAAGGAGGAGCCATAACAGCCACTACACCCACGTCCAATCCGTGATTATTCTCTCCACCAGCTGTGGTACTGAAAGCGATTACCCCCATGCTTGACGCATCGGAGTCATTGATATCCGTAAACCGATCGTTGGTGGTTACAGCTCCGGTAGTGGTAAATGCCGTGACGGTATTATCCACGCCCTGTACATCGGCTAAATCGACCCGTATTTCGTAGTTCATATTTGGCTGCACATCGGGATCGGTGGCACTGGAGAAAATGAAAAAGCCGTTGCCCTGAGTTGCATTTGCAGCTGTTGTCGTAGAGGCAACTTCATTGAAAGTACCACCACCTGCGTCTTTGAATAAGCGCACCGTCACACCATTGATGCCATCTTCGTCCGCATCCTGGCGACCGTTGTTATTGGCATCCAGCCACAGGCGGTTGCCGATCTCTATCGGGGCTGGACCGCCAACACCTTCTACATCGCCCAGGCCGTTACCCTTGGCAAAGGTACCTGGATCACTAGGCGTAGCATAGATTTGATTACCGCCGTTTCTAGCGCCCGTATTGGTGTTCATACGGACCATTCCCGCATTGTTGAAGGGCAAATTCCAGTCATTGAGCGGATCATAGACCGTAGTGATCACATTGAGCTGACCATTATGCACGAAAATGCCGCCCAGACTGATCTCATCGTGCCCCTGCTCATTACCAGGATCTAGGTTGGGATCCATGTCGTTGACATCCAACTGGCACATGAATAAAAATTGATTATCTGGTGGCGCATTGCTCGGACGATAGCGGTCGTCAAAGAAAAACTCCCCACCTCCAGGGCCTTCTCCCTGATTCTCACCCAGTGTAGGTCCAAAAGGTAAACCATTCGCACCATTGCTCGAATTATTCTCCAATACGTAAGTCGTATTGTCTGTCGTATTAAGCGACGCAACTAATATATCACCCGCAGCATCAGCAGTAAACATGATGTTGGGGTCATTAGCTGCATTTACATTCGGCGGAACCTGATTATAACCATGCTGATCGGCAAATCGATCCCTTATACCCAAAATCATACGGCCATCTTCGGTAAACTCCAAGTCAACCAGCCAAGGCTGAGGATATACTCGCTCAGGTATAGAACTTCCAGTCGTAGCTTCGGTAGCCGCTAAAAATACAGGAGCATCGAAAACAGGAGACCAGGGAAAAAACTCCGCCTGACCATTATTAGAACAAAAATCCAATGCCTGCTCACGAGGATAGTCTAAGGGAAAACTCAGTATCTGAGTAAAAACATCTGTATCTGGATCAAACTCGTAAACAAAACCTTGTAATTGACTTTGATCACCCGTATTGCTGACTGTACTATTCGGCGCGTTGAAGACCACAGTAGATTCCGCAGTGTAGACCATTCCTATATAGATCTTACCGCGATGGCACTTTACCGCAAAAGGACGAATATTCACATCGCGTTCCGCAGCAGTACCCGGCAAACCGGGCAAATCGGTCAGGTCTCCAGTCGCAGGCCAGCTGTCTATATCGCCAGCAGCAGGGGCTGTTGGATTAGCAGGCGTACCACCTAGCGGAATTTCATAGAGCTTGCGAGAGTTTAGACCAATCGTCCAAAGCACATTATCGTCCTCGCTCATGGCCAGACCTCCTAAACCGATTTTACCTACTGCATCATAAGCCGTAGGATCCCGATTGAAATTATTGGGCGACGGACGAGGATCTGCTCCTGCTACCCCATTACCCAGCAGGCCATTCAAATCCAGAAAAGTAGATACCACATTGCCCGTAAAAGGTGGAGCCGGTGTATTACCCATCAAATCAATCTTGTATATGGCACCAGGTCCGCCAGGGCCAAAACTCGTATGGCGCTTCATGTGCGCAGAAGCAAACAAGCTATTCGATGCGCGAGAATAAGCAACTCCAAAGGTCGAACCGATCTGGCTGTGAACAGCAACAGGATACTCATCTGGGCTCGGGTTGCCCGCTCCAGGAGTCAGATCGGCAGTCTCTACGATAATCATGACATCGCGGCCACTATTCGAACCACCAAGTGACCCTTCGACATAGCAAGGAGTAGCTAAAAAAGTAGCCGCCGGGTAGTATTCGGAAGGCCGGTGCAAACCCACATTCACCACATCGTTTACACTGGCAAAAAAGACCGTCGTCGCACCCGCTACGCTCGGCTCCAAATCGGCGGGGATGCCCGTAACCTCAATGCGGTAGACATCTGAGTTTCCGGGGGTGAAAGTATAAGTACCATTGCCGCCATCAGCTAAAACTGTCGGTGCATTGGACGCATCAAAGGCCGTGACCGTCAGTCCCGAAATGCCAGGCTCACCTGCACCATCATCGACGCCATCGCTATCGTAGTCATTGAATACATTTACGGTGATGGCCATGACGCCAAGACCGTTAGACGCAACCAGTTGGTCGGAATCTAGCCAGATATCTGGATCGGATAAAACATAAACTGACCGACCCCAATAAGAAGAATTATTAGCAGCAAAATCAGAATTGCTGGTGCTGGAAAGCTGCCAAGGGAAATTTATTTCTGCCTGGAGCGAATTTGAACTCAACAAGCAAATGCTCACAAGCATTAGAAACTCAGCAAACATCTTTTTCATGCGATACAATTTGAATAGCATTCTAGTGCTTCGTAGGAAACATTAGAAAATAAAAATCAGTATCGACACGAGTAAGTTTGGAATATTAATACACGCTAGAACAAGCGTTCGTTGGTCGTAATTTTTTTCATGCAAATACTGAAAACAAATAAGAACTCAAATATATAAAACTTTTTCAAGCCGAGTGTAGGTGTTTTTTTTGACTTCCGCAGGTGGAGGGATTACTCGTAGAGCGTATGGCGTATAGCGTATAGCGATCAATTTTACTGTGGTCGCTATACGCTAAATTGCCATACGCTATACGGCTATTCTCCTAGGGTCGTCTCACGAATCTAAGCACTTGCTGTCCGGCTTCTGCCTGTACTAATACGAGGTAAATACCAGGTTTGAGCTGACTCAGATTTAGCTCAGCGGTACCATCGCTATAGACTTCGCTCAGACGGTGTTCTTGCAATATGCGACCGTCTGTCGACATCAGCTGAATAATGGTGCTTTCGGCTATGCTGGCTTCATTAGCCAGACGCAAACTGATCGATTCTCGAGCGGGGTTGGGATACAATGTCCACTCAGGGGCCGTTTCTGCATCTGCTTTTGCAACCAAAGATAAATCGATATCCTGATCAGCCTCAAAGCGGTTGCTGGTCCCAATACTCAAGCTGTAATCCTCGACCTCACCATAAGTGAAGTTTTGGCATGGGCTATTGTTGTACTGGTTCCACTGCATTTGCACGCGCATACGCGTTGTACCAAGCGAGGCCGTACCGGGAATATTGATTGTTCCTGTGCGGGTATTATTTCCGGCACTCTGGAAAACCAATTCACCTGCATCCGTAAAGTCACCGTCTGCATTGTAGTCGATGTATACACTCCAGAACTCATTGTAAGAGCTACCTGGGAATCCTGGCGTCAGGCTGATACTGGCGCTACCGCCTGCATCTGCGCCAAAGGTGACCGATCCTGTGAAGTCTGCATAACCACCATTGTTACCCGATGTATTGGTCTGACCATTGAAAGCAACTGACTGAATATACTCGTAGGTCGTATTTGCAGCTGCAGATCCACAGTAGTTGAGCGGACAAGCCGGGCAATCGGGACCACCACAATCTACACCTGTCTCATTACCATTCTGGATGCCATCACTACAAGTCGGACAAGCCGCACAATCGGGGCCGCCGCAATCTACGCCCGTCTCATTACCGTTCTGGATACCGTCGCTACAAGTCGGACAAGCTGTTGGACAGCTACCACCGCAGTCGACTCCAGTTTCATCTCCGTTCTGGATACCGTCGTTACAGCTGGTACATGGTGAACAGTCAGGACCACCACAGTCTACGCCAGTTTCATTGCCATTCTGGATGCCATCATTACAGGTCGGACAAGCCGCACAATCAGGACCGCCACA
>JBCDFE010000070.1:0-19197 GCA_039178745.1 Bacteroidota bacterium
AAGGCATAGACGAGCCCCAACCCATATATCCTTGCAGTAGTCAATCAGATCAGTTGACAAGCTATGACGCCACCAGCGTAAGTCCAACAATGAGTTGCCTTGACGATTTAGAGATTGGGTTTACAGAGCAAATATTGCCAAACAGTTGTGATCAGAACGGCCCACTATTACAACTACTCTGGACTGCTACTACGCCTTGTGGATATATAGACAGCCTGGAATATATTGTGGAGCTGATCGACAATGATGCACCTACTTTTTATGGCGTAGAAGAGGAGATTATCCTTAGCTGCGGAAAAGAACTCCCGACTGTTGAAGTCTACGATGATTGTAGTACCCCCATACTTCAAATGGCATATGACACACTAGTTGGTACATGCCCTCAAGATTACAGGGTCGTAAGAACGATCACAGCCACAGATATGTGTGGAAATAGCGAAAGTGTAACTCAGCTCATTCACTTCATTGATCAGGAAGCACCCGTATTTGAGGTCGCCCCCAACGTTTGCGCCGATGAAGCGACAGAGGAGATATGGGCCTTTGATGCTTGTCAGGACAATTGGATTAATGCCGACTTGATTCATGAAAGCTACCTGAATAGCTGCGGTGATCTGGTCTTAATTGAGCGCATTTGGATGGCTACCGATGCTTGTGGAAATAGCCAGGAGTTTAGACAAGTCATCTACCCAGATGATTATCAATTGGATATCTTTTTTGCCAATCCTGAAGACTCCAATACTCTAGCCAATCTTCCTTCCACTCTATCCTTGGCCAATCCTAACCACATGGCGATTTTGGAAAGGCTGGAAGCCAGCACCGTTCAAGCACGAACGCCTTGTGGTGAGATCATAGAAGGGGAGTTCATGATAGAAATAGAATACACGGACAACTGCGAAGATGGGATTGCTGAAATAAGGACTTACCGTTGGTTCTTCCTAGACATTTGTGGAAAACGAACAGAATACGTCCATCACTTTGCTATAGATTACAGCCAAGATTTAATGATCGAAATCGAACAAAACACCGATGTATTCTGCTCTACAGAAATTCCAGATTTGGAAATATTCAATTATCAGAATCATTTTAATTACGAAGTTACAGAATCCGATCTCAGGAATGAAAATGGCGATGGATTAGTCATTAGAGAAGTGTCCGCGACCGATCCCTGTGGGAATTTCGGAACAGCTACACAGACTATTTATTGCTACAATACAACAGACCTGAGTTGCCTGATTGAAGGCGAAGTCAATCCTATTTGCCAAAGTGGAGACAATGAGTACTACGTCAGCATAGCGGGCGGAACAGCACCATATACAATTTACTGGCAGGTCAATGGACAGGACTGTTATATCCAGTCTGTAAATGGAGAGACGGCGCAAATCAAGTTTGGCTTTGGCCTTGCTCAAATCATTGTCGAGGTAATTGACGCCAATGGCTGCCAAACCAGCTGCGAACTAGAAGTGAACTGCACAGGTGGAACCCATAATCGGCCAACCACCGCAGAGTATCAAATATCATCTGAACCTGATTTACAAGATGACAAAGTCTTTCAGATATATCCAAATCCTGCCAATCAACTGCTATTTATCAAGTCGCCTGAAGGAGAGGTAACTGCTATTGAAGTCTATCTTCGCGATCAGTTGGGCCGCTTAGTATTAGAAGAAAATAGCCACCAACAAACCACTGCCTTAAATCTGGAGAAACTACCTGCTGGTTTGTATTACTTAGAAGTCAGGACTGGTTCGAAATCTATGACCAGCCCTATTGTTAAAATCACTCATTGATAGATTGTAATTAAATGAAGAAAAGGTCGCCGGGACAAATGTCTCGGCGGCTTTTTTAATACAAATTACAACTCAGGCAATGAAAGCTGCCATGCTGATGGACGAGTGCCCGACTCGACAAAGGAATGAGCTCGCGATCGGAAAAAACATCTGCCAGGATGCCCATAGCCTGCGCATCTGTGGGTAGGCCGTAGGTTGGGACGATGACCGCCCCGTTTGTCAATAGAAAATTGGCGTAAGTGGCAGGGAGCCTTTGGCCATCGTCTTCCGCAAAAACGGGGGTAGGCAGCGGTAGAGGAATTAGATGGTGCTCTGGGAACGCTACTTGCAATTCTCGTTCCATAGCCTGCAAACTGTCGAAATGTGGATCATCGGGATCTGTGCTACAGGTGTAAGCCAGTGTCTTTGGATTACAGAAACGGACCAGAGTATCGATATGCGCGTCGGTATCGTCGCCGATTAATTCGCCGTGCTTGAGCCAAACAATGCGCTTGAATCCAAGCTGATCTTTCAGCAGCCGGGTGATCTCGGTTTTTGTCAAGTGGAGATTTCGGTTGGGGTTGAGCAAGCATTTTTCGGTGGTGAGTAAAGTACCCTGACCATCAGTTTCCAAACTGCCGCCTTCGAGCACCGTTGCATGGCTTTGCATGGCAGAATCACCTAGAATACCTGTGGCCCAAAGGCGGGCGCTCACTCGATTATCCGCTTCGGCTTCAAATTTTTGTCCCCAGCCATTGAAGCGAAAATCGTGTAGTAGGATGCGCTCGCCAACTTGCTGGCTGATGGGTCCAAAGTCTCGAATCCAGCAGTCATTTGTTGGCAGATCGAAAAGTTGAATTTTTGACTTTGAAGGTCCAGGACCTTTAAGGTCAAAAGAATTATCAATACGGATATATTTAGAAACCCATTCCATGTCGCCACAAACCACGGTAACCGGCACAAATCGAGCGGTTGTTGTGATGAGATTAGTCATCTCCAGGCTGGCGGCTTCCAGTTGATGCCCCCAATCTCCATCGCGTTTGGGAAAACTGAATAAAACCCGCGATTGATTTTCCCACTCTGCGATCATAGCTACTACTGGCGAGTGGGTAGAAGACCAACATAGCCCTGGAGGTTGGCATGCAAGTGTATGTCCCGATCTTGCAGTACAACATCTGTCAGCTTGAGCTGCTTGATCTCTACACGCAGGTCGAAAGTGTTTAATAAGCTGATGGTATTGAGCTGCTTTTCCAAGTCTCTTTTGACGGTTTCCAGAGATGCACGGGATTGCTCGTGAATTTGCGCTTGAAACTGCTTTTTGATGATGCCTGCCGCAGCCCAGGCCGCAGCCCGGTGTAGCAGGTTTTTGGTCTCTACTTTTATTTCCAACTGCTGCATAGACAAGCGATCATGGACAGGGTCATAATGTGGCGTGCCGGATAGACGGATAGCGCCCGAAAAGCTGCCACTAACTGACACTTTAATGAACAGCAAGCCCTGAACCTGGGCAATGAGGATCTGATCGATCACAATAGATATGGCCTCATTGAGCTGGTAACGATTGCCATTTAAGTACTGCTGTGCCATTTTTTGTAGGTGTGCGTAAGGCACGGCTATGACCGAAGAAATTTGAGAAACGCCCGGATTGAAGTCCAGAAACTCGAATTTGGGTAAAGGAGCCGGGTGGACTGTAAATTCTGGCTTTCCAAGATGGACCTCCGGTTTGCCTTTCAACGCAAATTGGGTAGTGAGATGTCCATGCTTTTCTAAGAGCTTACTAATACCTAGACCGTCGACATTCAAGTAAATAATAGGCTCGATAAAGTGATGGATAATGATGGGTTGCCGCAGCGTATTCCAGGCTTCTGCCAGGCGGGCTTTCAGGTCAATTTGCTCACTGACCAAGCGATCGATAGTTTTCTCCACAGAGTTTTCAGCTCGGCGAATGACAAAATCTGCTATGGAAGCAGCGGGTATATCTAAGCCAGCCACCTTGATTCTTGGGGCCTCTATCCATCGGTGTTTAAGCAGCTCCGTTTTGGTCTTTAGTGTCCACCCCTCATCTATGGTGTATGCGGTCTCGAAATCTAGTTCTATTTTGGCGTTGCTGTAGAGCTTGGTCAGACCTGCGTCATAAGTGAGTCTGATTTGTAAAGGAATGCGGTACTTGATCCGGTTTGATGCGAATTGCAATTGAACCGAACCACATTTACTCAGTTCGACTTGCATCCGCTTATCGTCCGGTGATTGGCCCGCTTGCAGGAGGCCTTCATCGAGTTGCCGATCGATTATTTTTTTTAATCTTTCGGCTTCAAATTGCAAGGCTAGATAAATCGCAGACTTCGTTTCAGCCATAACTTGTCCAAAAGTACGTTACAATATGACATTTCACGCTTTACTCAGCGATCTAGATGGTACGCTGGCGGATACCGAACCCATTCACGCCAATACCTGGATAGAGGTACTGGCTGGCCACGGACTTCAATTTGACCACAACTGGTTTCAGCAATGGGTGGGCACCTCAGACTACTACCTGGCCAAGCAGGTAATAGAGCGGCACGGCCTAAATATTGACGTCAAAGCCTTGCAAGTAGAGAAGCGCGATCTATTTCACCAACGCGTAGTAGAGGAAGGCCGGCTTTTTCCCGGTGTCCTTGCCGCTATGTCTCAAATAAACATGGCGGTTCCCGTTGCGATTGTCACCAATAGCGGCAGACTGGATGCCGACCACATTTTCAAAGCAACCCAGATCGACGAGTACGCCCAGCTGAGTATCACCGCCGACGATGTAGAGCAAATGAAGCCCGACCCCGAAGGCTACCAACTCGCAGCCAATATGATGGGCATGTTGCCTGAGCACTGCGTAGCTATAGAAGATTCGAAGGCAGGCAGTGAGGCCGCAAAAGCAGCAGGCTGTTATGTACTGGGTATAGACCACGGGCAGGTCGGCAACCAACTACAGGCACACGAGGTCTTTCCCACTCCTGTTTCCGCTTTTCAGCGAGCTATGGAAGTCTTGGGTGTAGTAGTACCTTCTTAAAATATACTTGGGTGGTTCGGTGCTCGTTATAAGCCCATGAAAAAGTCTTTACTCGCACTTTCTTTTGCACTTTTTGGATTACTTGCTCAAGCTCAATTCGGTGTAACAGCAGCCTACGCTATACCGCAAGTCAGGTTCGACTCCGACTCCAGGACTACAGAGTCTGTCTGGCAGGGTAATCTCGAGTACAGCGTCAACTACTGGTTCAGACTCAGTCAGAAGCGCATCGAGTTTTTACCCAGTTTGAGCTATGCTTCATTCGATTACAACACCGACTATGTTGGGAATGTGCCTTCTGGCGATTTCAATCTGCTCAACCTCGGTTTTCAGCTGCATACCCGCATCTATCCTTTTGATTTCGATACGGATTGCGACTGCCCGACTTTCGGCAAGCAGGGACCTGCACTCGACAAGGGCTTGTTCATTCAGTTAAGTCCCGGAGTCAGCTACTTCAGAGACAGCAAACTGAATCTCGATGATGGAGGTGGCCCCTTAGTCTTCAGAGAAAGTGGCGTATTACCCACACTCGGCCTGGCCCTGGGGCTGGATTTTGGGGTGAGCAATTTGGTGACCATTAGTCCGATAGCCGGTGCGCGCTATGCCTTCGGTGATCTGCCGGAAGCCGATGCAGCTGTGTATGCACCTAGAAACGGTGACTTCTGGACAATTTCTGCCGGTATTCAGCTCGGTGTGCGACTAGACGAGAAGAGGTATTAGCGAGGAGAAATGAGCTTGAGCTTTTCGGGTTGACCGTGTTCGTGGCGCTCTAGATAGATATCGAAGAGGGCTTGGCGTTCTTCGGCTGTTGTAGGTGGATTTTGATAGGCACCAACCGCTTGACGCTGCCGCAGACCTTCGAACAAACTGACCGCGCAAGCTACGCTGATGTTGAGCGACTGAACGATGCCATACATAGGAATAATGAAGTTCTGATCGGCGTAAGCCAAGGTCTGCTGGCTGAGGCCGTCGTGTTCATTCCCGAATAGTAGGGCGACCGACCCGCGGAAGTCCAAATCATGCAAGCCCACAGCTGCTTCGCCTAGGTGGGTTGCATAAATATGGTCTGCTATTTGTCTGACGTGTTCGAAGCAGGCATCCACATCCTGGTAATAGTGCACGTCGAGCCACTTGCGTACACCACCACTTGTTTTTTTGCCCAGCTTGATGTTTTTGGCGCGTAGCTTAGGGTCCGTTTGTAGCAAGAAGATCTCTTGTATGCCCACGGCATCGCAAGAGCGCATGACCGCAGCCAGATTGTGGCGATCGTGTACATTTTCCAATACAACGGTCCAGTTGGTTTGCCTGCGGTCTACTACTTCGCGAAGCAGTTTTCGCCTTCGTTCATTTGGAGCGGCCAAGCGGATTTAGTTGACGCGATTGAACTGGAAGCGGTTGAATCGCAAGATGTGGACATATCGGTTTTCCCATCGATCGATGACCTGGCGCTCGTTGTTGAGGCGGTCGACTTCGGTCTGCGGAACAAATACCGGCTCAAATCGAAATTCGGTATGCAACATGGTCTCGGCCTCTCGCTCCAGTGCATACTGAAAGCGGGTGCCGTACTCGCGCAGCATACGCGCAAAGTACAGGGTTATGTCATAGCCCAGGAAGGCTTCATCTCTGGGCACTGTCTGAAACCTATCGTAGAACTTGCGTCGAAATGCCCGGGTCTCTGGCTGTAAGTTGTCTACAAATACAGAACTGCTGATGTGTACATTGCAGCCTTCGTAGTAATCCAGATCGATGCGATCAAAGCTCTTCCACTGAGGCAGACCATAGACCGTGACCTGGGTGAAGCCATCGCGAGAGGCGTCGTAAATCTGACGCAGGAAGTTAGATACCAGCGTCTCGTTGGCATACTCAGGCAATATGAAAACTACCTTTCGCGCAGCCATGTAGGGTTCCACATCTATGTTTTCGGTCGCCTCCAGGGTGAAAGTGGGCAAAGGCGTTATGGCCGGATCGTTGTTGAGTTCCGTGTAGGCGGTCTGCAACATCTGCACAGGCACCTGCTGCTCTTCAGTCGGTCCTGAAACCAAATAGATCTGATCGGCCGCCTGAGTGTTGATGGCGTGGCGCATGATCTCCCTGCAATGCGTTTGCAGGGTCGGATTGACCTGAATGTAGTTCTCGTTGGTCTGGCTCAGATTGGGAGAAGCGGCGAAGGGAGACACGACAAGCTGCTCCTTATTGCGTACGGCTTCTGCGGCCAGGGTTACATTTGGTCCCAGATACGGGCCAATGATCAGCTGGGCATCGCGAAATGCCGCTTGCCGCATTTGCAGGCCTACCCTATTTTGATTGGCCTCGGTGTCTTGAGCAAATACACGCAAATTGTGGTTCTCTGACCGAAGCTCGTCCAATGCGATCTGAGCACCGCTGTAAAAGTGCAGTGCCCACTGTGAATTGGGATCGATATCCTGATCGATGGCATTATACCTATTGGCGAGGAAGGGCAGCAAAAAATCAATCTGATAAGAAGAGAGTTTTCTGGAGCCGTAGTCTCCTGTACCGACCTGAGTTACCGGACCGCCCCCCGGATCAGTGGGCGTGATGGTTCCTGGAGGCGGTGTGTAAGCTCCGGTTCCATCTTCGACTATAGGCGGATAAAACTCCTCACTTTGTACGCGCCAGGTGATGGTGTCCATCTCTACAGTAGGTGCATTTTCCACCAGGACGTAGGTCCCAGTCACCGGATCGTAGACCCGGCGTGACTGAATAGGTTCGAGCTCTTCTTCTTTTGGCTCGTCCTGGCCATTGCCATTACTGGCATTGCCATTGTTTTGACTGATTGGCTTGAAAAGCTCGCAAGCGCTCGTGCTACACAAAATCAGGAAGACCAGTCCCAGCAAAGGCCATTTACTCCCATTCGATGGTAGCAGGTGGTTTGGTGCTAATGTCATAAACGACTCTATTAATTCCTTTAACGTTGTTGATGATCTCGCTGCTTACGTCAGCCAGAAAATCGTAGGGTAATCGGCTCCATTCGGCGGTCATTCCATCGGTGGAGTTGACCGCTCGTAGCGCAACCGCTTGCTCATAAGTACGCTCGTCGCCCATTACGCCCACAGATTGAACGGGTAGCAGGATGGTTCCCGCCTGCCAGACCTGATCGTAAAGGTCGTATTCGCGTAGCTTATCGATGTAAATCTTATCGGCCGCTTGTAGCAAAGCTACTTTTTCGGCTGTAATATCGCCCAAAATACGGATGGCTAGTCCAGGACCGGGAAAAGGATGGCGGCCGAGTAAGTGCTTGGGCATACCCATTTCCGAACCAACCCGCCTGACTTCGTCTTTGAAAATCTGGCGCAGGGGCTCTACGATTTTCAAGTCCATGCGTTCGGGCAGTCCGCCTACATTGTGATGAGACTTGATGGTAGCCGATGGCCCGTGCACGCTGACCGACTCGATAACATCGGGATAAATCGTACCCTGACCGAGCCAGGAGATGCCATCCAGCTTTTTGGCTTCTTCCTCGAACACTTCTATAAATACGCGGCCTATGGTCTTGCGTTTAGCCTCCGGATCGGATAGGCCAGCCAGCTCGTCGTAAAACCGTTGCTTGGCATCTATGGCCGTAACATTCAGCCCCATCCCCTGGTAGCTTCCCTGTACCTCTTCGAACTCGTCCTTGCGCAGCAGTCCATTGTCGATAAAGAAGCAGAATAATCTATCGCCTATGGCTTTGTGCAACAGCATGGCCGCGACACTGCTATCTACCCCACCCGATAGGCCAAGAAGCACTTTTTCATTGCCTATTTGTTGCTGCAGCTGCTCAACGGTATCCGTGACGAAAGCCGCCGGAGTCCATGAGCAAGAGCAGCCTGCCACACCAATTACGAAATTGCCCAGCAGCTTACTGCCGTCCAGGCTGTGATAGACTTCGGGGTGAAATTGTAAGCAGTAGACCGGCGCATCAAAAGCCTTATCCTTAGCTTGAAAGGCGGCGACCTCTACATCTCTGGTCGAAGCTAATAGCTCAAAATGATCGGGCAATTGTACGATGGTATCTCCGTGCGACATCCAGACCTGCGAGCCCGCATCTATGCCTTCCAGGAGACCTTTCGCAATGTGGATGCGATCCAGTTTGGCCTTTCCGTATTCGCGGGTTGCCGACCGGGCCACCTCGCCGCCAAAGTGCTGCGCCATAAACTGGGCGCCATAGCAGATGGCTAGTATGGGTACCTTTCCGAGAAATGGCTCTAGGTTAGGCGCTGGCGCATCCTTCTCTCGTACCGAAAAAGGGCTGCCACTCAGAATGACCGCTTTGATATCATCGCTCATTGCTACCGGCGCGTTGAAGGGTACGATCTCGCTGTAGACCTTGAGTTCCCTGATACGGCGAGCGATAAGCTGGGTGTACTGAGACCCAAAATCAAAAATGAGCACCTTTTCCTCCATCCTGCAAATGTAGCTAGCCCGTCGCAATCGGACAGCCTTCTCCTCGCGGATCTGCCCACTCCACCCAACTTCCGTCGTATAAGTAGAGCTCCCGATCGGGCCAGACCAAGGCCAAAGCCAGCAAAACGATACAGGCGGTGAGTCCAGAACCACAACTAAAAACCAGGGGGCGGGCGGCTGGGACCACGGTCGATAGTTTCTTTTTCAGGACTTCCGCAGGTAGATATTTTCCTTTGTTCAAGAGGGTTGTAAATGGCAAATTCACAGATTGTGGTATGTGGCCACTGGGCCATCCGGGGCGAGGCTCCGGGGCTGTTCCCGCAAACCGACCAGCCGATCGAGCATCGACTACTGTTGCCTCACCAGATTGTAGGTTGCTCTGGATGTCTGCGCGAGACCAAATGGCGTGTTGGGATTTGTCGAGATGTTGGGTTGTTCCAACATCCCCCACAGTTGCCAACCCAACTCGTGCTTCCATTTTCCCGCCAAGCTCAGACCAGACATCCAGGCCACCATTCAACACCCGCACCCGTTCGTAGCCCATGATGCGAAACAACCACCAAAGGCGAGGAGCCGTATACACACCCAAATTATCATAGATAACTACATCCGTACTTCGATCGATGCCCAGTAGATTGAGCTGCTCTTCAAAAGTTTCTGCGCTCGGCGCCATATTGGGTAGATCCGTATCTCTCTTGCTGAAGTGCGTTTTTAAATCTACCTCTATAGCGCCTTCGATCTTGCGCCCCGGGTGCCCGGGTGTCAAACCAGACTTATTGCCGCTGGGACTCACATCCAGCAAGATTCGATTGGGCTGATCTATCGTTCTCAGCAGCTCTTCTGCTTCGATCAATGGAGCTTGTAGTTGACGGAATATCATAGCGGTAATTTACTACCTTAACTTGAGTAAGGTTCTACACCTTACGCTTTGCGCTTTGCTGTAGTTTTAACCGGATCTTAACAGCTTGGCTTTTTACAAAACATCATTTTTCCTTTAAATTTAAAAATCCAATCCAGAGATTCAAAAGTTCAGAGCATGAGGGCAACTCTACCTTTATTAGGCACCATATTTTCAATCCTGTTTCTAGCAACATCCTGCTTTACACCAGAAGCTGTGGTACGTGTTCAGCCAGAACGCAGCGAAAACGTATTTTGGCATCAAGGCCAACCAATAGCTGAGCAAACGCAAGATGGCATTATGATGCGTGCAGCGTATAGCCACGCCACAAGAGAATACTTAGTTTTCGACATCGAGGTATTCAATGATCGAAGAACAGCTATACTTATTTCACCCGAAAAATTGACGCTGACCACTCCTTCCGGAAACTTGCGCATACCCGCCCGAAACCCGGAAGAAGTCATGCTCGGTATGGAAATAGACGCATCGCGCAAGGCAGCCAATGCCAAAAATGCGGCAGTTGTGGGCGCAGTGGTTATGATTGGTGCTGCCGTGGCCGTAGCCAGTGCAGATAACGCTGCCGCAGCCGAAAGTGGAGTTACCGATAATCTGGTAGACGATGTTTACGAAGCGACTACTTTCATTTCCGATGTAGGCTTACCACTAGCCATGGCCATCAGTTTTCGCCAGAATGATCCCCTATCAACGCCTATCGAAGAAATACCGGGTACAGATAATTACTACTTCTGGCAAGACGTGGCCCTTCGCCGCACGACCCTTCGACCAGGTGAAAGTACACGAGGTCTGGTCGCCTTCCCGCGCAGTGACGATTTCAACCAGCTGGTGCTTGAAGGATCAGTGGAAGATGTCTACTTTTCATTCTTGTTTGAGCAGCGTCTGTATCAACCTTGAATTTGAAAGGATGGCGTGCTTTTAGAATACTACTTTGCTCGTCCATGAATCATCAATTCCCAAACCGAAAGATTTAATAGGGATGCTCATTATTGACTCATCCAAACTTTCCCTTTAGCCATCTGGCCATTACGACCCTGCCACTCCAGCAAGTACTGCCCATGAGGCAGAGTCGGCACTTGCCAGTTAAACGGTAGTTGTACATCTTCTTGCGTAGTTACTACCCTACCCGATAGGTCTAGCAGGCGCAAATTGCCAGTTGAGCGGCTATCCTCTGGTGCAACATTCGGTGGCCAGTCTACGGTAAACTGCTGAGGAGCGGGGTTGGGATAAACCTGCAATCTAGGTACATAGGCTGTGCGCAGGGCTAGAGGCAGATCGTCTACTGAGGAAAGGACAAACTCTGTACACGAGCCCGTCAAACAGCCCATCTCGTTCAATCTTAATACCCACAGCTGAGTCGTATCTTCGGGAAGTTCTACAGAACCTACTAGTACTATGGCACCGTCCTGATCAATTAATAGATCTCGCAACTCTTGTCGACTCTCCTCACTCGGCAGCAAATAATTGGAATCAATTAAAGTGCGCTCCCAGATGGAATCACCTTCAGGAGATATTTTATATAGTATGGATCGACTGGAGGCAAAATCAGAAAATATGCCATCGGCAAAACGAAATTTAGCCCCCAAGCTGACTAGACCTACAGCACTTCCAGATGCATCGGTAGTCAGTTCTCTAGAGATCAGATCGAAGTTTTCGTCCTCTATGGAAAAAATCCACTCCAAATTCCCCATCCCATCTATCGAAATGATCTTATGTTCAGAATTTGCTTGATATCCATTTCCGTCAAAAGATATGTAGCAGCGATTGTTATCGGTAGGCGCATACCTAGATTCCTGAATGTCATCTATAATATTTCCCAGATCCGTAGTTGTCGTATAAATATCTACCAATTCACCACTAGTCGAAAACTCAGCGAGTACTGCCGGGCCTATATTAAAACAAGAAAATCCAGCACACAATATTCCATAGCTTGTCAAACCTATTCTAAATGTGGTCTCATTAATTTGTTCAAAATAGTAAGGCACATAAACCGAAAGTTCTTGCAGCTCCACTGCTAGCGGTAAAGATAGTTCCAGGACGAGGTTCTGATTCAGATTTCCGTCCAGATATATGGTATATAAATCGCTACAGTAGTCAAATGAAATAGTGAATACCACCTCATCATCCCCGGCACTCCATACCGCAGGTACTGGATTATTCAGATCCCCAATCGTGCAACTGGTCATCTCATTAAAAATGAAACTATCTAGCAGATTGCCCTCGTAATCGAAAGATACGACTCCAACGAGGGGCGACACCACAGCCAGGTAAAAAACACTATCCGTAATCAATAGGGAATGACCAGTTCGGTCTGTTGCCTCGAATGGAGACAAGTCCAGAATTTCAGTCCTATCCAAAGACTGCTTATCGATGGTGTGCAAGTAGCTTCCAGACACCAAGGCCAGATAACTACTATCATTCTCATACAACTCCCAACCAGCCGTCCCCAGGTCCATCATATCAGGATAAATACGGCTGCCCGTTTGTATATCTTGAGCGTGAAGGATCGATGAGCTCAATAGCAGTAGATAGATAAATAGCGTTTTCATAGTCTTTTATTTGATAATTACTTTCCCTTTGGCTCTGGCACCGTTATCGCCTCGCCATTCCAGTATATATTGGCCGGGAGGCAGGTCGGTTTCCCGCCAGGTATGCGGTAGTCTGATACCTGATTGCCGGGCTATGGTCTGTCCATTCATATCTACGAGGTGGAGTATGCCTCTAGCCAATTGATCTTCCTCTGGTGTATCGGGTGGCCAGTCTATGGTAAATTGTTTGGGAGCGGGATTGGGATATACCTGCAATCTGGGCAAATAATGCGCCCTGAGAGAAGCCGGCAGGTCTTCAACTGAGGTAATGGAAAAATCCCCACAATCTGGCGTGACACAACCCTCCGAGTCTGTGCGGACAAACCAGAGGTCGGAGTTATAGATTTCATTGCCATCTTCTAAAGTATCCAGGGTTCTGGTACTGCCCATGTATAGCAGATCCCCATTGCTCTGTTCAATTACTTTGTTTATAGATTGCAATGTGAATGAAGTTTCAGGGAACACATAATTGGTATCGACAATATTTCTGGCCCAGAGCGAATCACCCTCCGGTGACATACGGAAAATGAAGCCATGGTCGTGAAATATTCCATTTTCGGAATGTTCGGGAATCACGACGACCTCACGACAAGCCCCCAGTATATCGCCATTTTCAGCTACCTTAATATCCTGGGTTATTCGACCCGCTTTATGGAAAAACTCGAATTCCCATAGCAACTCTCCATTCGGACTTATTTTAAAGACTTTCAATGGATACTGATAACCCGGCCAGGGCAATAGCGGAAACGGATTGAAGTAAAAAGCATTCATCATTCCAAAATAGCCATCGCTAAAAGGATCGTAAATCAATTTATTCAAGGAGGCTGTCCCATCATTTATACCATTGATTTCCGTACGCCATAATTCACCAGAGCTTTTACTCATTTTCCTAACCACAAGTGGTTCATTATCAAACGGAAAACTAATTGTCTGACCAACAATATATGTATCATCATCTATTTCATAAAAAAGATTAGTATCCTCATCTAGATTAGGCTCTGTTCCGATTCCAGTTCTTGTCTCATAGATTTTTTGAAGATCGTGATTTAGCCAGACTAAATTTGTACTGTCAGGCCCAGTTGAATAATCTTCCAATACTGCCAACACTAGAGTAGAATCATTGGCTGCCCATAGCGAATTTGCCTCATTAGTTGGCCAGTTTTCTGGCGCATAAAAACTAGCCAGCAAATCTCCATCATTAGAAAATTTATGTACCCCCACCCCATTTATATCAAAATCAATAAAAAAATAGTCTTCATATATTTCCCAGTATTTTTGGCCTGTGCCTCCAACACCATCGAGTACCAGGGTATCTATTATGCTTAAGGAATCTTTATCTAGAAAGACAACAACCTCACAGCCTCCACAACTACTAAGCTTGGCCATCACGACATAATCATCCTCTCTCTCTACAAAAGCAGTTGGATTCACGCTGCGGCCATATTCTACCTCTACGACCTTAGAAAAGTAATCTTGACTATAGCTTATTTGAAAAACAAATATACTGAATAAAAAAACTGCAATGCCTTTTCTCATATCAACGACTTTAAATAGGCGATGAGAAAAGCAGGTCTTCCCATCGCCTATATCTTATTATTTCAAGTTAAAACAGCAAACGAACAACTTTACTGCGGCCATCTTCTGTAGTAATACGCGCCATAAGGATCTGGCCACTAGACAAAGTGCGACCCTGACTAAAAAGCATTTGTCTATCTATTCTAGTGCTACCAATAAATTCAGAAGTATACAACTTCTCGCCTCCCAGATTGAATATATTTATTTGACAGACTACACCTGCTTTATATTCAATAGATAACTGATCTTGTACAGGATTCGGGAAGACACTAATTTCAGTGATCTGATCTAGATTTTCTACAGATTGCTCAATTGTATTATCCAGAGTAGGACGAGATTGTGGATTTGCTGGACTGGGCAGTACAAAAGGAAATTCGACACCCTCCGCCAGGCTCATAAGCGCTCTTGCATATCCTCTATCTGGATGATAGCTATTTGAGACATTGTGTAGCACCAAACTATCAGTAGTGCTCAAACCAATCTTATTGATTTCTGGATTGAAAGAAAGACTGATTTTCTGGGTAGCATAAAATGATTGACTAATCAGCTGATTGGTGTACAGTGTATTCAGTAAATTATCAGCAGAGGTTGAGTCGTCCATTTCAACGTAAACGCTATACATCAGTCTACCTTCTAGTGGCTCATTTAAGTCTAAATCTCCAGCAATTTGAGCTGCCGTTTTACCGCCTTGAATCCAATTGAATATGGATTTTACCGCAGAAGCCCCATAGCTAATTCGCTTTTGTTCATAATTGATTCGTTTAGTTAGGTCCGAAAGATCATTTAAATAATCAGTTCTGGCAGTCAAGTAGTCCGCTCTAATGATCTGCAAATCGTAAATACCTGGGCTCTCAGGCTCATCCTGATTACAAGAATTCTCATATGCAGTCGCATGTTCTAAATCAACAACTGCAGGAAAATCGTCTTCTGGATAGTAGCAGGCTGCCGCAGTTCCTGCCTGCGGCATAAAATAGGTAAATGGCTCTACAGAAGATGATGATCCAGAGATAAATATGTCGTAATGATCAATAGCTGTACTCAAATCAAAACAATTGCTCGCGCTCATGTTTAACATGCCTTGTGTTTGCATTCTTGCAGGATTTGGGCCTGGAACTTTCATGACGGTAATATCACTGACGTTATCGAAGAAGCAATTTTGCTCAATAGCCAAAGTAGAGTTATCTCCTGCTGCAACCAGACTGCGATCATAATTAGACGTATTGTTATTGAAAAACTGGTTGTTGTATGTGGAGGAGTTTAGGTACACAACTCCTTCCTGGTCTGCATCGTTACTCAGAAAAAAGTTGTTTTTAAAAATCTGTGAGTTCGTCTCTCCTTCTATCCATATACCAGTAAAGCAGTTCTCGAATTCGTTATCATTCACCTCCATCACAGTAATACGGTTGGAGGCATTGGTCAATATAGCTTGCTCACTAATATTTCTAAATCGATTGGGGTAACTTAGGCTACCATCGACAGTGAGAACACCTCCAAGTGGCTTAGTGACATAGTTGACTATACCGCGCCTTGAATTTTCAAACTCATTGCCATTGTAAAATTCCGCACTATAGTCAATACCAAAAACTCCTGAGTTCCCCATATTTCTAAAAGTACTATTCTCAAATTCAATACCGTGGCAATCCCAAATAGTTACACCATATCCATTGTCGGGCGAAACAAAAAAGTCAACTCCTGGATCATCGGCAGTAGCAAAAATCGGCGTATAGTCTACATTGACAAACTCACAAAATGAGAACTTACTCTCATTATCATACGTACCGCCACCATCGTATTTCATAAACTCTACTGAACGCCAATTATTACGGAAAGTAGAGTACTCGGCGATTACTATACCTCCAAGATAATCACTGCTTGTTGGATAGGGAATTCCCCTTGATTGCGTTGAAATAGCTGTGCCTGCATTTTCTATCACAGAATTGTTTCTAATGACCAGCACACCTGCATCCAAAGGATCTAGTACCGCCGTTTCTGGATTCTGCGGATGTGGTCTATCAGCATTTCCAAAAACATAAATTGAATTCCAGCGGTCTCTAACACCATCGGTACAGCCTGCGTTAGTTAATGTAGAATTGTCTACAATTAACCTGGCACCTCGCTCTACTATAATTTGGGCATCGGGCGCTATTTTCAAAGTCGAGTTTTCCAGTTTGAGTTCGGCCCCGGTTTCTACGCGCAATGAACGCACAAACTTCGTTTCACCATTCCACACAGTATTGGTACTGATGTTATACTCTCCAAAACTTAAATTTTGTAAGTAAACCAAAGCTTCATAAGCATTAGGTGTGGTTGGAAACTCATTTGGTCTGTAGTCGTTATCATTATTTCCCCACATACAATTAGAGTAATCCTGGCCTGTAGCTTCGATTATATCCATGACATCATCTCTATTCAAACAAGGCTCAACAGCCAACAACAAACTAATAAGACCTGATATTTGAGGAGCTGCTATCGAATTGCCTGCTGAGACATTATGTGGCCCAAGTGAAGTACAAGTTGTGTTATTTTCGATCCAATCTAGATCAAAAAACAAACAAAAACCCTGGGCTAATAAATCGACTGTACTATTGTGGGAAAATGTTTCATAAGGTGGATTCGTGTTTGGCACACAGGGATCAGGAGCATCAAATGTAATGCTCCCATTTCGATCAAAACTACTCACTGCGATTGCAGTAGATAAGCCACTCGGATACTCCACCCGATTTCTATAAGCGGGTTGTTCAATAGGACCACAAGGAGTATTAGGGTCGCCATCGCAACAACCTGGATCGCGCTCTGGACCACCATCTAAAGGGTCAAGCGTATTACATTCATCTGTACAAGATGATCCAAAAATTGGTGCGCCATTAGCCCCATTTCCAGCTGCACCAACTATAATAATATCATTATCATATAAAATCTGACCAACAGCCCTGACATTTGAAGGTAATTCCGACTCAGCTCTACAGTCAAGAGAGGAATTATGCCAACTACAATTAATAATTTTAGCGCCATTTGCACCTAGTCTGAGCATCCCAGAAAATCCTAAACTGGTTAGGATTAAGCTGGAATTTGGAGCTACTGAAGCATATCCTGAACCTTCAATTCCTGCTGCCATAGCTGCACTCTTTGTACCATGATATTTGCCCCCACAAGCCGTACCCCCTAGAGGGTTAATTATTTCACTGCCGATTATACTTGGGTAATTCAAGTCAAACCCTCTATCGGAAATGCCAATCTTAATTCTGGAGTCACCTTTGGTAATACACCAAGCTTCCCTAATCCTAAGATGATCAAAATTGATCCAACCGTATGGGTCTTGCAAAGGTGCATTTACAGTACATTGCGGATTGTCTGGTGTACTCAGGTCGACAGGTGCACCGCCAGGACAAACTTGATTTACGATTGGCTCATCATCAAAATATACATCCGTGAACAGCGAACTATTAACAAAGGCATTATAGAGTTGAATATGATCACAAGTATTACATACTACAGTAAAGTCTTTCCAAACTTGCTCCGCCAAAGGGTGATCTGCAAAGTACATGACATCAGGGTAGGTGCGGCGAAACTCTAGGATGTCGAAGGGTGCGAACGCTTGTGTGAGCACATTGTCTTCAAACTTCAGCTTACCATTATCTATACTAAGTGGGAAATCATTTAGGTCAGAAAAACTGAATGAAACTCCATTTATCTGTTGAGCACTGACTGGCGCATAAAAGAGCAGTATTAATGCGAAAACGGAAAACGGAAAACGGAACTAGTTTTCATAAATAGGTGGTTTTGGTTAAACTTATTTCGGTTAGTAAATTAGGTAGAAAAATCAATATTTGCAAACACTGTGTTATAAATTACCTTTAAATGTGTAGTCGCTCTGTAGTTACACCGCTCATAATCTAGAGCTACAGCAAAAAGTAAAAGGAAGTATGAACAAGACCGAATACGCCCATCCCTAATGAATTCATCTACTTTCGCAATCTGACTGACTCAAAGCCAGAAAAAGATAAGTTTAGCGGAGTTCAATACCTTTGCAGCCTTAAACAACCTCCAATACCAGGATATGACCTACGCCGCTGCCATGGAAGAGCTACAGCAACTGCTGAAAGAACTGGAGCAGGCGCCTACAGATATAGATAGGCTGGGAGAGCGGGTAAAACGGGCGAAGACACTGATCGAGTATTGCCGGGCAAAGCTGAGGGATGTAGAGGCCGAAATCGAACAACTGGAAGACTGAAGTAAGCAATAAATGAGTGATCAACAAGCTAAAGTTTCGCTGGTAACAGGAGCAACGAGCGGCATAGGATTGGCCACAGCCAAGGACCTGGCTCGTCGTGGTCATACTGTTTTATTGCATGGGCGTACAAAAGCGAAAGCAGAAGCAGCAAAGGCACAAATACTAGAAAACCAACCACCCGCAGAAGTCCAAATTTACACGGCTGAACTGGGCCAACCCGATCAAATCGAACAGATAGCCAAACAAGTACTGGCTGATCATGGAAAACTGGACAATCTGATCAATAATGCAGGTATCTGGAATAGCACACTCGAACTCGATGAACGAGGTGTAGAAAAGGTTTTGGCGGTAAATCACCTAGCCTATGCCCAGCTCACCTATCTGCTCATGCCTGCTCTGCGGGCTGCTGACGATGGGCGAATCATCAACGTAGCCAGCGATTCGCACCGACAAATCAAGGGCATGTTCTGGGATGATCTGAACCTCACCAGCAACTACCACGGACTGAAGTCTTATGCTCAAAGCAAGCTGGCTAATGTGCTCTTTACCTACGAGTACGAGAGAAGGAGGAAGGCTGACGATCCCTTGATTTTTGCCGTACAGCCAGGCTTGGTACGCACTGATATTGGGCTAAAAGGCAATAAATGGCTGCATCGATTTGCCTGGCGGGTGCGCAGGCGCATGAG
>JBCDFE010000071.1:0-19109 GCA_039178745.1 Bacteroidota bacterium
ACCAAACGGTCATTGTGGAGAATCTCAAAGTTTTGCTGGATATAGACTAGCAAATAATTATCATCCGCCGAGGTTTCCTCGTCCGCTAACTAGAATTTGCACACTGCTTTGCTTTGAGCACCCTGCATATACCTTTCGGCGGACGAGCATAGCTCGGCCGACAAAGTTGACCAAGGATTCTTACCTTAGATAATAAGCGAGCAAATGCTCGCCTTTTAGCATTTCAAGTGATTAGTATGTACTCGCCAAACGTCATTTATCATGTTTACAATCAGAGCAACCAGCACCAATATCTTTTCCACGAAGAAGCCCATTACACCTATTTCACCAATAAAATATGCACAGAATTACTGCCCCACACCGAGATACTCTGCTACTGCCTCATGCCTACCCACTTTCACATTCAACTCATTCCGAAAGCATCAGGCCTGGAGATCGAGCCTTATCAACAAAATCAGCAGATATTGCATACCGTATTTCGCAGCTTACTAAGTTCCTACACCAAATCTATAAATAGAACGTCTGGAGGTAGGGGCAGCTTATTCCGAGCGAAAACACAATACAAGCCAGCATATACCGACTTTGTACCCGAAAACTGGGAAATGGAAGAGGAAAAGCCCTTTACACACTACCTCCCTTATATCAAATACTGTTTCCGATACATCCATAATAATCCAAATAAAGCCGGACTCGTAGATAATCCTAAAGAGTGGTTGTACTCTTCTGCGCCAGATTATGCCGGACTGCGTGACTTGGGCATTTATAATTATGAGCTGACGGAAAGATTGCTGGGAATAAAGCGGATGGGGTAATATCTGTCATCCGCCGAGCTATGCTCGTCGGCTGACATGCATTTGTACGGTGCTAAGCTTTGAGTACAATTTTTGCCTCTGGCTTTTTGCACAGCACTTTGCTTTGAGCACTCTGCATATACCTTTCGTCGGACGAGCATAGCTCGGCCGACGAAACCTCGGCCGACGAACCATACCATTTCCCAAGCTTTTGTTTTATTTTTGCTTCTATGCCAGACGCCCCCCTAGTTTCCTATCTCGATTCTCTCAATGACGTACAGCGCCAAGCCGTAACCACGGTCAATGGGCCGCTACTGGTGGTAGCCGGGCCAGGTTCGGGCAAGACGCGGGTACTTACCTACCGCATTGCCTATCTGATCGAGCAAGGGGTAGCACCCTGGGAGATTCTGGCCCTCACCTTCACCAACAAGGCCGCCCGCGAAATGAAAGAGCGGATAGAAGGTGTAGTCGGGCCGCGGGCGTCGCGCATCTGGGCAGGAACTTTTCACTCCTTGTTTGCGCGCATACTGCGGGTAGAGGCCGAGCACATCGGCTATCCGAGCAATTTCACCATCTACGATACCGACGATACGAAAGCGCTGCTCAATGCCCTCATCAAAGAAAACCACCTCGACAAGACCGTCTACTCGACCAATAGCGTGCGAGCCCGCATCAGCTCGGCCAAGTCCAACTTGATCACGCCCAAACTCTACGCCCAAAATGAAGAGCTGATGGCCCAAGACAAGATGGCCAAGATGCCTTTCTTGCACCGCATTTACACCGCTTACGTAGCGCGCTGCAAAACGGCGGGGGCTATGGACTTCGACGATCTGCTGTTCCGGCTCTTTGAGCTGCTGCAGAACGTACCCGAAGTCGCCAAGAAGTACCGCGAGAAATTCAAGTACGTACTGGTCGATGAGTTTCAGGACACCAATACCCTGCAATACGCCATCATCAAAAAGCTGGTGCAGTATCCGGAAAGCCCTCGCAATATCTGCGTAGTTGGCGACGATGCCCAGTCGATCTACGCCTTTCGCGGAGCCACCATCCAGAATATCCTCGACTTTGAACAAGACTTCAAAGATCACGGTATCCAGATCTTCAAGCTGGAGCAAAACTATCGCTCTACCGAGAGTATCGTCCAGGCAGCAAATGCCGTGATCAGTCACAATACCCGTCAGATCCAAAAGAAAATATGGAGCGACAAGGGTTCGGGCCAGCGCATACAAATCATAAAAGCCACCCACGACAACGAAGAAGGTCGCCGCGTAGCTAACACCATACTAGAACAAAAAAACCGCTACCACCTCAGCGATGGGGAAATTGCCATACTGTACCGCACTAACTCGCAGTCGCGTATTTTTGAGGAGTACTTACGCAGGTACAATGTTCGCTATCGGGTGTATGGTGGCTTGTCCTTCTACCAGCGCAAGGAAGTCAAAGACCTGGTTGCTTATCTCAGGCTGGTGGTCAATCCAAAAGACGAGGAAGCTTTCCGTCGGGTCATCAACTACCCCAAGCGAGGCATAGGCGGCGGCAGTCTGAACAAAGTCGTAGACCTCGCCAACCAGCAAAATATTTCGCTCTACGAAGCCCTCCCCCATGCGGCCTTACCCAAGCGAGCGATGGATTCTGCCCGCGGCTTCGTAGATATGATCGAAAATGCCCGCAAGCGCATAGATACCTCCAACGCCTATGAGCTAGCTATGTACGTCGCCAAAAAATCGGGCTTGCTCACGCTACTCGGCCAGGATCAGAGCATCGAAGGCGCAGGCCGATTGGACAACATCAACGGACTATTAGACGGCATCTCCGCTTTTGTGGAAGAAGACACAGTCATCGATACCGAAACCCTACCCGATAAGAGTCTGGCGACTTACCTCCAAAATATCGCCCTACTGACCGACTTCGACCAAAAGGAAGAAGGCGCCATAGAGGAAGCCGTAACCCTCATGTCGGTTCATGCGGCCAAAGGACTGGAATTCAAATCGGTCTTTGTCGTTGGCCTGGAGGAAAAACTCTTCCCCTCCTGGATGGCGATGGATTCTCTCGAAGGTCTAGACGAAGAGCGGCGTCTTTTCTACGTCGCCATCACCCGCGCCGAGCAGTTTCTCACCCTCTCTTTTGCCAATACGCGCTACCGCTATGGCAAGATGTCCATGAACGAGCCCAGCCGCTTTTTGACCGAGCTGCCCCCCGATGCTGTCACCGATCTGGGTGGCCGCACCCGCCGCACCGACAGCATGGATACGGCCACCAGCGAAAAAGCGCGCGCTAAAGTCACTGGCCTCATCAGTCCGCGTATGCGCCGAGGCACCGCCAAGACCTTCAAACCCAAGGTTGACCCCGCCACCTTCAAACCCAGCCCGGTCGATCAGATTCAGCCGGGGGTGAATGTGCTCCACCTCAAATTCGGCGAAGGCAAAGTCGTCAAGCTCGACGGCGGGGATGATAATCGCATTGCCACGATACATTTCAGCGACCTCCCACAACCGGAGAAGCGGATCATGTTAAGGTTTGCGAAGTTACAGGTGGTGGATTGAGGATGGGGTTGCGACCTGCGAGAGTTATAATTAGGCCACAGATGAACACGGATTTCGCGGATTTTGAGTTGGTGGAAGCTGTGTTTGTCCCGCGAAAATCTGTGCCCTATTCAAGCATTCTCCGGTGTAGTTACTATTAGATTTGGTCTATCCCGCATAACATTTTTTTACACCTTGCCATGGAGCAAATATTTGCACACAAGAAAGCAACTACTAAATATGTTGTCTAAAATTAAGCAGCAATTTGAGGTATGCAACTATGAAAGAGTTGTCAAATTAGCAGACAAATACTTGAATAATCACAGGGAAGAGATTGACAAAACAGCAGTCATTGAATACAAAATCGTGTCGTTGGTAAATTTAGGAAGAGATGAAGAAGCACTAAGAAATATCGACCTGATTATTAACGACAGCGACAATTACGACCTCAAGTACTGGAGGGCCATAGCTTATGCAAACTTGGGGAGATTTGATACTGCTTTAAAAGACGCAAGGGCCATTTGTTTGCTTGAAGCCAGCAATATTGAGTATATGGAGCTGCTAATAGACATACTAATGGTTACAGGCCATGACCAAGAAATGATTGAAGAGTGCAACAAGTTGTTAAATATATATCCAGAAAATCCATATGCCCTAACATATAGGTCGTATGGATTCATTAAATTAGAAGAATACCAATTGGCATTAGACGATATGAGCAAATACATCAGTTCAGACCATGCTTTACTTGACAGTGACACTGCCAACAATATCGGATTCTGCTACGACAAACTGAACGAAAACAACTTAGCAAAAAAATATTACGAAATAGCTATACATCAAAATCATCGCCACCCGTATGCACTAAACAATCTGGGCTACCTAATATGCAAAGAAGGAGATATAAAAAAAGGCCTCAGTATGATTAAACGATCTATCAAATACGATAGCCAAAACTCTTTTGCTTATAAAAACCTAGGAAAAGCGCACCTACTAACCAATGACAAAAACAGTGCCTTCAAATATTTAATGCTAGCAAAAGAACTAGAGTATGGTTTAGATTTTGACACTGAAGTAGACTTTCTGTTGGACAAACACTTCCCTGGCAATACCGATTAAAAGTAGATAGTAAAATTCAGGAGATCAATTGGATTACTGAACTAAAAGATTAAGCCGAAAAGGCTTGGACAATCGAGGCGAGTACCAGCTCCTTTTTCTGGTATGAGTTTTCGGGGCAAATTGAAAACTCTACTATTCCAGAGCTGCTTGGGTTGCAGCAATTTTTATTGTTTAAGCCCCATTACAGCTTGCTGGTTACAAGCGTAATACTTAGAACTTACCACCAGGTACTGACCGATCATCCTTTTTCATGAAATGAAACTATACCTACTCGGATCAATCACTTTCCATGTGGCGTAAACAGACACGGACAAACGGCAAGAGCTTTCATTACCAACGCACACTTTTATGCGTTAGCAATGCACAACCTGGAGAAACTACCACGACCACCAACCTTCACTTAATAATCATCCATAAAAAAGGAATTTTAATACACTTTTAATTGCATATCTGAATATAATCGCCTATTTTTGCTTCAAAATAGGCAACTTGATGCACCAGAATGACATTGTCGATGTGATAATAGACCGCAGAAAGTCACTAAAAGTCACTCAAGAGGTGCTATCGGAGCTGTCGGGCATAAGCCTGAGAACGATCAAACAATTAGAGAGCGGCAAGGGTAACCCCACCTTAAACACGATATTGAGACTAACAGATGTACTCGGGCTAGACATCAAACTGGCCGTCAAGAAAATGAGACATGGGCTATGAGAGAACTAGACATTTTATATAAGGACGAAAAGGCAGGTCGCTTGACTCAGCATGACGATGGCTCTTTCGTTTTCGAATATGGTAAGGAGTGGCTTGGAGATTTGTCAAAACCTAGTATAAGTCTTACGCTTCCCAAAAGGGAGAAGCCTTATGAATCTGAGTTCCTATTCTCCTATTTTTACAATATGCTGCCAGAAGGGTCTAATAGACAAGTAGTGTGCCAACATCACAGGATCGATCTAGATGATTATTTTGGTATCCTGGCAGTAACGGCACAGCAAGATAACATTGGGGCCATAAGTGTCAGAAAGAAGCTGTAATGCCATCTGTTGTTCATATCCACAGCTGCCCGGGAACTTTGGCGAAAGGATTTGATACCTATAGCAGCACGGCCTTGAAGAGGGTCTTTAATAGAAAGAAAGTTAACCATATTTTAGACTACTATTCTCCTGGCAGCAATCCTGATGCGATGAGGATGTTTGATGAGAATAGGAAGAATATTTCCATATCGGGTGTGCAAGAAAAGTTCTCCGTTGTACTGGACAAAAATAAGATCCGGCTCGCCAGAGAAGATGAAAGGGGGACTCATATATTAAAGCCTATACCTCAAATCGGGCTTAAACGAGAGCAGATGCCAGCCAATGAGCATCTCACCATGCAAATAGCCAGACAGGTGTACAAGATAGATACGGCAGAGAATGCCTTGATCTTTTTTAAAGATGGCTCTCCTGCGTACATCACCAAAAGATTCGATCGTGACAAGCGAGGCGCAAAACTTGCACAAGAGGATTTCGCTTCACTAACAAATCGGACTCCTCAAAAAGACGGAGATCAGTATAAGTACCTGGGAAACTATCTCGAACTATTCAAATACTTGAAAGACCACCTACCCATTTACCAGATTGAAGCGCTCAAATTATATAGAGTGCTCATTTTTAATTACCTGTTTTCTAATGGTGATGCGCATTTGAAAAACTTTTCTCTTTTAGAGACCAGTATGGGTGATCTGTCTTTAAGTCCGAGTTATGATCTTTTGAATAGCAGAATCCATATCGATGATAAAGATTTTGCCCTAGAGAACGGACTCTTGCCCAAAAAGATAAACCATGGAAAGGTCAAAGAGAAGTTCTCCATACTCGCTTATGAGGCTGAAATTAAGCCCAATCTGGCTGAAGGAATCATGGAGTTTATGCTCGGCCAAACTGAAAAAGTCAAGACCCTGATTGGACTTTCATATCTGGAGGACAAAACCAAAAGGACTTATCTTCAGCAATACCAAAGGAGGTTGAATAGGCTTGGGTGAAGTATGAAATGAAACTTATCAAATTAGCCTTACATTTTATAGTGCTAATTTAGCTCCTAGCGACAATCCTCTTGCGTCGGAACTGCGAGGTAGCCAGAGTTCCATTTAAATGCCACAACCAACCATCATAAAGATTTTCAGTGCACTGATTAACATTTTGATATGCTTAATCGGAGCAATTATAGTATTGTACCTTCAGGATTGGTTTGGAAGTGGTGATATATATGCGCTATTGTTCTGGACTGTTCCTCTTGCAGTTGGACTTGCTGCAAGCGGACAAACAGTCTTGACTCTTTTTAGGACAAAGAATCGACTTCTTCGACTATTACTAATGGTTTTGACCTCTGGACTTATCGCCTTTGGCTTTGTTTATTTGGTTTATATGCTCGTAGGTCCTTGGATCAACGCCTTTAGCATGCCCGTATTCTATCTGTGGATGGCAAGTACATTTGGGCAGCTATTATATCTAGACTTGCTTCTACCTAAAACAGCAGAGGAACTTAAACCGACCAAGACAGCTCTTGGAATTGCAGCTTTCCCATTTACAGTGATGGCAACCGTCATCGGCATATATGCAATATCTTTTGTAAGCTCATACTTAACAAAGCCTGAACCAGAAGCATTCCTGATTCCTGCCACCTTTGAAGGAAAAATAAGAATCGTTTATGGAGAAGAATGTGGTATCAATCCGTCTGCAATAAATGGTAGAAGAGAACTCCAAATACCAAGCGATGGTTTGCTAATCATTCAACCGGAGTTTGAAGCTGGAATTATTGATCATGAATATTATTTCGTTGACCAGAATGGGAATAAGACTGAAATCATGCAATATGAAAATTACACAGACGGAACAAAAAATATTCCCGGTGTTCAATTGGTTGGTTCAGGAAGTATGGGAGGGGCAATGCCAGATGGTAGTAGTTCGAGTAAATCTCCAATAGCGATACATTTTATAGACTTATACGTTTACAATTCTAACTCAAGAGAATTTTCAGATAGAGAATACATATTTCGAGAGAAACGAATTGATTCTATGACAATAGCTCTGGTAGATGATTGTAGAGAATGGAAACAGTGAAATATTACAAAATAAATTGGGAAGATGAAAGTGCCGACCAGTACGTAAGTTGGGGGAAATTAATTTGGTACTTTGAAGTTGATAGCGAAGACTACGCAATTAGGCAGATAGAAAAATATGAAAATAGCAGGAGGCTGAAATACGATCTTGCAAATATTGGGGATGAATTTGGAGGATTAGGAGACCAGCCATTTGATATGGACGAATTCATGGATTTTGAGATTATAAAAGACGAATTCGAGGAACAATGGAAATGAAAGTGGATTAGACTTTATCCAATGTCATTTTTCACTTTTTGATAAGCTCCCACCTACTATGGGTATTTATCAGATCAATATTTGCCTTCCGCTCTGGATTAGAATAACTTCATTTTGTCAGAAGAATTTCTTACTAAAATCCGAAAAATGACTCTTTCTTGCTATCTTTAGACTTATTATTAAAAGACGAATCGAAGTAGTCTTCTTCGTGACTCTCGCACTGCTCAATATGCCCGATACAGATAGGAGCATCAGCAGTATAACTACTAAAAATTTTTTAAATTTCAAGAATATCATAAAAAAGTATATGAATATATCTGAAGACTTGGGTTTTTCTGATAATCCATTTAAAACTACTGCCCTTGATCCAAATGAAGAAGGAATTAAATTACTGGCAGGCAGAAAGGGAGAGGTAAAGCGTTTCATGCGGAGGCTTTACAATCAGCCTCAGGTTGTAACTGTAGAAGGATTTAATGGAGTAGGGAAAAGCTCTATTGTAAATGTAGGTATATACGAATCATATATTCGTTATATTAAAAGTGGCAGAGAGTCTTCCTTATTTATTCCTTGTATAAAAACATTTCAGATTGGAAAAGATACAAAATCAGCAAATTTCATAAACAGCGTACTTATTGAAGCAGCCCAAACCATATCGAGATATAAAGGCGACTTAGTAAAACTTGATATAAAAATTCCTAAAGAATTTAGTGCAGTTGAAGCATGGTTGAATACTACCCACAATAAAACAAAACAGTATTCAGGAGGAATTGGGCTGATTCAAGGAGGATATGGAGAGCACTCAGAAATAAACACATCAAAGGGATTTAGCGAAAATGGTATATCAGTACTCATATCTAAATGCTTAGAATCAATTTTCCCCAATAAGACAAAAGGAGGAATTGTATGTATAATTGATAATTTAGAAATAATTGACAGCTCTAACACGGCTAGACAAGTTATCGAAGAATTAAGGGACACAATGTTTAATGTTCAGGGACTAAGGTGGATTATATGTGGATCTCTAGGGATAGTATCCAGCGTAATTTCATCGCCGAGACTCGAGGGGCTTATGCATGATCCCATAAAGGTTGATGGAATTGACACAGCATTTCTTAATGAGCTGTATAAAAATAGAGTTTCATACTTTAAATTAAGAAATAACTACTACTTACCAATTACAGTATCATCATTTATGATGCTTTATGATATTTTAAGAAAGAACATAAGGAATACGCTAAAATATGCAAACGATTTTTGTTTATGGATTGATGATAATAATTTGCACCCATCGGCAAAAGACGAAAAAGAAAATTTGTTTATCGAATGGATAAATTTGAAGTGTATAGAATATCATGGAAGCATAAAAAGCAGGATAAAATCACAATCATTTAAATTATTTAGAGATATGTTAATCGTTGGAGGTGAATGTTCTTTTTCCGATTTTGAAGTATTTGAAGTCATTAGCAAAAATGAAATGAGAGAATTAGTTAAGGAATTGGAAGCAGCAGGACTAATCGTGTCTGTTGTTGATGAAAATGACAGGAGGAGAAAATCTATTCAAATAACGCCAAAAGGTTGGTTCATTAGTCATCATTTGGGAGTGTAGTTAACGATTGAATTTGCACAATTAGTTAGTGGTAGTGATGATCTATTTTAACTTGCTTCTTCCTCTCCGCCAAAAAACTAATAAATTATCTTGGAACTTTTCCGCCTAGTTCTAGCATTGCCACTTCTAAAACCCTCATAACTCAACTACCTAACCATGCTCACCCCCACCACCATCCTCCTACGCCGTCAGCTAGCAATCTGGCCGCAGGCGAGCGCAGGAACGAAAGAAACCCATACTTCTCACCGCCGCGCCCAGGCCACCTGCTTGTCTAACTTGGCCTACTACGGTTATGCGCCCAATCGCGAGGGACTGGCACAGCTTGAGCAGTGCGATCTCGAAACCTTGAAAAGCTGGTGGGCCAAGCTGGAACCGAGTCTCAAATCGGAATCTGGAGAAGATCGAAATATCGGTGACAGCATCGTATACCAGAACTTCCCGGAGGAGGTGTTGGCGATGGACGAGGCGGAGTACTGGTTCAAGCAGATCCTGATGTATCTGGGCGTACCCAAGGAGGCCATGCGGGAAGCACCGAAAGACCGACCGGCCCTGTTTGAAAAGGTTGACATCAAAATATTGAGGTCAGCAAGTGAGAGCAGTCTGGCGGGTATCTTAACATCCCACCTGCGGAAGTCTAAAGTATGGATCCCTACCGAACGGGAAGAGATCGAGTGGTTCGCGGCGAATGGCTATGCCTTTGACTTGGCAGAGGTGCCCTTCAAGGAAAATATGATCTTCGCTGGGCTGGCGTGTATGCAGGCTGGTCAGGAGGTGCGCATCGATACCACCACCGATGTGTTGCGCTTTTATGCGGGCTTATCTGAGGGCGATATCAGCTTGAAGACAAATACGAAATTCGTGTCTCTGCCGCGCAGTCAGCGGCGACAGATCGTGCGGATGCTTTCGGAGGTCGGCGATCTGGAGGAAGGATTTGTTCGCCACCGCAACAAGTGGAAGCGCGCCCTACACGCCCTACACATAGGCGAGTATGGCAAAACCTTCCCAGAGGTGGTCGAAACGGCAGATCGGCTGCGCAATGGCAAACCGATGGAGACCTTTAATGGGCGGGTGGAGATGCTCATTGTGTTTAATAACCCGGATGTGCTGGATCTACTGAAAACCCGCCCTGGCGACTTTGCGCGCAGGCTGGCGCATACGGTCAGATTGTTTGGTGCTCAAGCAGTAGAGGCTTTTGGTGAGGTGGTTGACCAACTGCCTCTGACCAGCTTGCTCAGGCTGCTCAAAGTGCTGGAAAAATACAACGAGATCGATGCCTGGGCCGTGGTACCCAAAGGCACCTGGACCAAGATGCAGATCGTGGAAAAGGATGCCGACCATAAGCTGCCAGAGTCAGAGCGGAAAGCATTGGTGGGCATGCTGGAGCGCGAAATCAGTGTGCGCATGAATGCCAAATTTCCGCAGGGCGTGCAGCTCGACGAGCGTACCAAATGGATCAAGCTGCCGACCAACAATGCCGACGGTACCCTGCCGTATGGAGCAGGTACGGTATTCCCATTGGCGGATCATATCAAATTCATCCGTTCGGCTACTTACTGGGTGATGCCCGACGACCTCGGTTATATGGATAATGGTTGGAATTTTTTCCATGAAGACTGGTCGCCGGCCGGGGTGATTGCCTGGAACGTTACTGGGCTGATGAAGCCAGCCGCCGTTTTTTCCGGCGACCCGGTCAATACGAATAATGCTGAAGGTGAAGCTGGCCAGCTCATCGATCTATTTCCGGATCAACTGGTCGAAAAAGGGGTCAGATATGCCGTGTGGAATATCCTGTCTTACTCGCGTATTCCCTTTGATCAGGCCGACGAAGTCATGGGGTTGTTACAGGTAGGTGAGATTCCCATGTCGGGCAAGCTGATCGAGCCGAGCCGCTGTCAGTTCGTCTTTAAGGTGACGGGCAATGCGCTGACCAACTACGTATGCGTGCTCGATTTGGTCGCTCGCCAGATCATCTACCTGGATGCTTCTCTACCCGGCAGCGTAAGTAGTGCCGTGGATAATATGAAGTCCTTGGCAGAAAAAATGCCGGTTTTTATGGATTACCTGGGAACTATTCCTTCCATCCACGATGTTATGCGACACGTAAAGCCGTCGGCCAATGGGCTGCCCGTGCTTTATGACGATATAGATCAAGCGGTCACCGCCGAGCAAGCGTATGTGTTTTCGCCTAGAAATGAAGACAGCAGCTATGAAGCGCTCGGGGTGACAGACCTGCTTGATTGAACATACACAAACGGCCATGATAGAGCTTCCTTCTAAAATTCCGTAAATTTGTCAGCTCCGTCGCTTTCCGTTTTTGATACAAATTGGCCATAAGTCATCTTCCTTCTGTCGCACTAATATGCTTCCCCTCCGGGGGGCATACTTACATAGGTGACTTGCTTTCCAATTTCTCCGCTACAGACTATTGTTCCTCGAGTATCAGTCGACCAAGGCTTCGAAGATCTCGTCGAGTTCTTCGAAGCTTTTCACCCCCACTTGCTCTTCCTCACCACCGCGAAGCACCAGGCCTGCATGTTCGATTTCTGACTGCCAGCGCGTCAGCTCCCTCTCTTTGATCGGCAAGTCCAGGTACAGATCGATTTTTTGACCCCAGCTGTTGATCTGGTCCACACTGGTTCCATAAGCATTCAGCAGGTCCTCCAGACCTATGCCTCCTACCGATAGATTCAATACCACACCATTGGCGTGAGGTGCCCAGATTTTCAAAATTTCTTCCACATCTTCGGGCGTTTGGTAGTGGGCTATAGGTATATCAAACCAAGTTTCCAGCTGCTGATCTGTCAGTTGTTTTTGTACTTCCGCAGGTCGGTTTCCACCCAGGCTACCCGATGTAGGCTCGGTCAATACAAATTGCAATCCATTTATAGGGTCGGGACCTCCGATCAGGCCATATTGGAAAAGTCCGTCCATCAATTCGGGCAGAGCTACATCCAGTTCTGTTAGTTCAGCCAGCACTTTCGGGCCTTCTATCCATCCGCGCATGGCGGCCAGTTCTGGTCCTGTAATAGCGTTGGGCCCATCGAGTGGAAACCCGACATAATCTACATACCAGGCCGCGAAATAACGCGCATCGGTTAGGTGGGTAATTCCGCTGGCTTTTATCGGAAACGGGAGCATTTAGACCTAAAACTTATTTTTGCAATTCGAGGGCAAGATGCCCGGACTGCAAAAGTAAGAACTCGATCCATGGGAGAAGAGCAAACAACCGGCGGATATGTAGAGACCATAGTCAATATGGTCATAGAGTACGCCCCTAAGGTGGCACTGGCTATAGTATTGCTGCTTATCGGTTTTCGCGTCATCAATAAGATCGTCAAGATCGCTGCTAACGCCATGAGTAAAGCTGGAGTAGACGAAACCATTCTGCCATTCCTGCGCTCCATTATCGGTATTGCCTTAAAAGTGTTGCTGATATTTACGGTAGCCGGTGTACTTGGCGTAGATGTAACCGGATTTGTAGCTGTACTGGCCGCAGCGAGCTTTGCTATTGGATTGGCTTTGCAGGGTAGCCTGGGCAATTTTGCAGCGGGTATCATTATTCTCATTTTCCGTCCTTACAAGATCGGTGACTGGGTTCAGATAGACGACTACTTCGGCAATGTAGACGAGATACAGATTTTCAATACGCTACTCATCACCCCTGGTCAGAAAATGCTGGTTGTTCCCAACGGGCAGGTTATCGAAAATGTGGTGACTAACTACACCAGCAAGGGGCACATACGCCTGGAAATTCAGCTGCTCATGGCTTACGAGGAAAGCTTCCCCCGCTTAAAAGAGATTCTTTTTACCGCCGTGCAGGCATCTCCCTATACCCTGGAAGATCCTCAGGCTATGATCGGTATAGAGAGCTTCGACACCCACAATATTGTCGTAGGCGTTCGCCCGTTTGTAGATCCAGATCACTACTGGGATGCCACCTTCGATGTCCATCAGCGCATCAAGCAGGCACTGTCGGAAAGTGGCATCAAGATGGCTTACAGCGAAGGTGTAGAGTTGGGACCGATTGGGGGGTAATTAGTATGCCTCAATACTCTTTATAGCTTCTTGCAGTTGGGCTTTAGCGGCTTTTTGTTGAAGAATGACGGGAGCTTTCATCCGCGATTCGCAGTCTGGTATAGAGCAGCGCTCGCAGGTAGTATTCACCGTTCTTTTCTTGATCTGGCTGCCTCTTAAAAAACCCACACGTTTCTTGAGTTGCTCATTTACGAGCATACCTATAGTCAAACTCACTCCTTTTTGGCTATTCGCCCTATCGGCATGTGCCAAGGAGATACATAAGTAAGAACGATCAGACTTCCAGTAATCCGAAATTTGAATATCTATGGCTGGATCGGAAGGTGAAAGGGTTTTCCATTGCTTGATGACCTGAATGGAATTCCACCGTCTGCAGTAGTGTTCCTCCCTCAAGTTGCCGTAAGGATTGTGCAACTGAGATAAATGCAGCTCTTTAGTCAAATCGCATTGATCGAGCGTTTCATCGGCCCGAAGTCTCAGAAAAAAAAGATCTCGAATACCGAAATGTTTAGGTAGCACATTGGTCATCCGCTGGAATAGCATTTCTGGAGTCAGGCTGTACTTTTCAGTCAATGCTAAAAAAGCTGACGCATTCCAGCTATCGGACTTGAGTATTCGATCCAGGTCTTCGGTGAGGCGATGCTCGTTGGCCAGCAAGGCAACGGCGAAATAAGAGGCTTTGAAATTATTCAGCAGCTGATCGAAACTCGTGACCTCGGCCAGCCTGGTCATATAGGGCCGATCCACAATGGATAGTTCTTGGAAAGCCAGCTCGCGGGCCAGTAGAAAGTTTTCCTGGGCTTCGCTGAAACCTTCATTTAGGTATAAGACTCGTTTACGCTCACTGTAGTAGGATCGCAAATGCTGTAAATCGATTTGTTTCGGTAGCATTTCCCGGTCAAGCACGACGCCATGGGCATGCTCTAGAATTTGAGCTAAGGCAGCTGCAGAGATTCTATTCGCATTAATCAGCTTATGCCTACTGGCAAAATCTTGAGCGGCTTGCTCCAATGCTGGGAAATAGTTGTCGTGCATCTCTTGGTAGGACCGGAGGGCTACAGCATAAAAGTGCTCGTTGGTCAGCTGATAGTTGCGCGTAATCTTGATGACCGTACTGATGAAGGCATTGATCTTGTCTGGGGTAGAGGAGAAGAGATCGAATAAGCGATATAGATCCAGGCCAAATAACTCCAAGGGGAAAACCTTTAGAAAATCGGAGTTGAGTATATCTACAATCGGCTTGATTTTTCCAGGAGCAGCGGTTGAAACCAGATCGTCATAGGTCACATCAAATGCAGACGCTAAGGCATTGATCTTATCGATTTTAGGATACTTCCTACCCTTCTCGATATCGTGCAAATACGACTTACTGAGCCCCGTGACATCGGATAAACGGTGGTAGCTCAGGTCGTTCTTAACCCGCAAATACTTGATTTTCAAGGCAAAAATCAGCCTAATGCGCTCTTTTTCTCCCAACATAGCGGCCGTAAAATAGCACAAAAAGAGGAAATTTATTTTTTAGCGGAATTTCCGCTAATTTGATTTCAGGACTAATTTGGTTGCGAAAACAGGAGAACCCTTTCCTACTTCGCAAGTCTAAATACCATCTATCATGAATACCGCTTTAGCCAATCCGCAGCTCGATCAATTTGAAATTAAGGGCCATCTAACACCAGAGTTTGAGACCATTCTCACACCAGAGGCCATTCAGTTTCTGACTGAAATGCACCTAAAATTCGATCATCGCCGAAAAGAGCTGTTGAAACAAAGAGCCGAGCGACAAGAACAGATAGACGACGGAGTGCTACCAGACTTTCTACCAGAAACGGCTGGAATTCGTCAATCGGCATGGAAAGTGGCCCCGCTGCCCGCTGATCTGATGGATCGCAGAGTGGAAATTACGGGGCCGGTTGATCGAAAAATGATCATCAATGCCATGAACTCAGGTGCCAAGGTATTTATGGCAGATTTTGAGGACAGCAATACACCGAGTTGGGAAAACTGCTTGAATGGCCAGATCAACCTGCACGATGCGGTAAAGGGCACTATCAATTTCTTCAATCCGAAGAAAGAAAAGTACTACCTCTTAAATCAAGAAACGGCCACCTTGATGGTGAGGCCAAGGGGATGGCATCTGGAAGAGCGACATTTGCTGATCGAAGGTGCACCCATTAGTGGATCACTATTCGATTTTGGCTTGTACTTTTTTCACAATGTCAAGAGCCTGACAGACAATGGCAGTGGCCCCTATTTCTATCTGCCCAAGCTGGAGTCGCACCACGAAGCTAGACTTTGGAATGAAGTCTTTGTATTCGCACAGAATTATCTGGGCATCCCGGTAGGGACCATCAAGGCTACCGTTTTGATCGAGACCATCTTGGCCGCCTTTGAAATGGATGAGATCCTCTACGAATTGAGGCAGCATTCTGCGGGTTTGAATTGCGGCCGGTGGGACTATATATTTTCCTACATCAAAAAATTCAGGAATCTTCCGGGATTTATCCTGCCAGATCGGGCTCAGGTGGGTATGACCACCCCATTTATGAGTGCTTACTCAAAGCTGGTCATCGAAACCTGCCACAAGAGAGGGGTTCATGCTATGGGTGGAATGGCGGCACAGATTCCCATTAAAAATGATGCAGTTGCCAATGAACGCGCTTTGGAAAAAGTTCGACAAGACAAGCTTTTGGAAGTTCAGAATGGACACGATGGTACCTGGGTGGCCCACCCTGCCCTGGTGCCCATTGCCATGGATGTTTTCAATCAATTCATGCCAGCGGCCAATCAGATCGACCAAACGAAGGCACCCAATGACTTTGAGGCAAAGGACTTGCTTGCTGTACCTGAAGGAACTATAACTGAAGCGGGTGTTCGGCAAAACATCAACGTAGGTATACTCTATGTGGAGAGTTGGCTAAGAGGAAACGGGGCAGCAGCTATTTACCACTTGATGGAAGATGCCGCTACTGCTGAAATATCGAGAACGCAACTGTGGCAATGGCTGAAAGCCGGGGCTGAAACCCACTCAGGTCAAGTCATAACAAAAGACTGGGTAGAGTCGCTGATAGGCGAAGAGCTGATCAAAATCCAGGAATACGTTGGTGCCGATGCTTACACTCAAGGGAAATTTGAATCAGCTACCGAGCTATTCAAAAAGCTTATTTACGCTGAGGCGTTTTTTGACTTTCTGACCTTGCCCGCCTACTCCGAAATCTAAATGGGCCAAGACTGCGCCTAAGTACATCTCTTCGAACCGAATCACTTAACTCGCTGCTAGGGTAAAGCCGAAATAGGCCTTTAGCTGCACACTACTTCTTTATCATGACTACAACCACCACCATACAACAAATCAAAACAGATTGGGCGACTAATCCTCGCTGGGCAGGCATAAAAAGGCCATATACTGCCGAAGAGGTTGCCAAATTGCGCGGCTCGATTACCATAGAACACTCGCTGGCTCGCCGGGGAGCGGAAAAGTTCTGGAAAGATCTTCAAGAAAAAGATTTTGTAGCCGGCTTGGGTGCATTGACCGGCAACCAAGCCATACAAGAAGTAGCAGCGGGTCTATCGGCTATCTATCTGAGTGGATGGCAGGTAGCTGCCGATGCAAATCTGGCTGGTGAGATGTATCCAGATC
Organism: Bacteroidota bacterium; assembly: GCA_039178745.1. Taxonomy (GTDB): domain Bacteria; phylum Bacteroidota; class Bacteroidia; order Chitinophagales; family Saprospiraceae; genus Neolewinella. The sequence goes on from JBCDFE010000071.1 coordinate 17,060, forward strand.
AGAGTTTGTACCCGGCCAATTCTGTGCCCATGGTCGTGAAGCGAATCAATAATGCGCTACTGCGTCGCGATCAGATTCAGAGTGTGTCGCAGACGGGTATGATCGATTGGCTCGTTCCCATCATTGCCGATGCAGAGGCTGGCTTTGGCGGCAACTTAAATGCCTTCGAGCTCATGAAGGCGCTGATAGAGGCCGGTGCGGCTGCAGCTCATTTCGAAGACCAGCTGTCTAGCGCCAAGAAATGTGGTCACTTAGGTGGAAAGGTTTTGGTACCTACCCAAGAGGCGATCAATAAATTGGTAGCTGCTAGACTGGCAGCAGACGTTTGCAATGTGCCTACAGTACTGATTGCACGAACTGATGCCGATGCAGCCAACCTGCTTACCTCAGACATTGATCCAAGAGATCGTTCTTTCATTACTGGAGAACGATCTGCAGAGGGTTTTTTCTATGTCAATGCGGGCTTGGAGCAGGGCATATCTCGTGGATTGGCTTATGCGCCTTATGCTGACTTGATCTGGTTGGAGACGTCTCATCCCGATCTGGAACAGGCCAGGACTTTTGCCGAGGCCATACATGCCGAATATCCTGGTAAGATGCTGGCTTACAATTGTTCTCCCTCTTTCAATTGGGCAGCAAAGCTCACCGAAGCACAGATGCGCACCTTCCGCGAAGATATAGCGGCCATGGGGTACAAATTCCAGTTCATCACGCTAGCTGGTTTCCACGCACTCAATACCTCCATGTTCGAGTTGTCTCAGGCTTATCGCGAGCGGGGCATGGCTGGCTATTCTGAGTTGCAGCAAAGAGAATTTGCTTTACAAGATCAAGGTTTTGCCGCAGTTAAGCACCAGGCCTTTGTGGGCACTGCTTACTTCGATGCGGTACAAAATACTGTACAACAAGGTGCATCTAGCACCGTGGCTATGGCCGGCAGTACAGAAACTGCTCAGTTTTAAGATACTTTTCTGAACGACGTTTTTAGTATGTGGCTGTCTCAAAAACCCCTCGAGGTTTTTTTGACAGCCACTATTTTTATCGGGTTTCCTCCTACCTTTTCTGCAAAGGAGCAACCCCCAGAGAATTCAGGTCTTCATCTACCGCATGGATGTAGTACAAACCCGATGGCAGGTCTGCTATATCCAGACGAGTATCTTGATCGACCTGAGACCATTCGCGAATCAATCTGCCAGACTGATCGAATAGTTGTAGGCTGACATCAAATTCAAGTTCGTCGAGTTGCAGGCGTATCCATCCTGTACTTGGATTGGGATATAGCGCAAATAGTGGGTCGTCGGGTATGGGTCCAGCAACGCTACTAATTACATTGAGATAGCCCTTACCAATCGTATGGAAGACCGTATTGGTGATAATGGGCTCGTTAAAGTCAAAATAAATACCAGCTCTATTCTCGATGCGCGTACCTTCAGCTATAGGATCCACAGGTTTAATACTGAACTGAAAAGCACCCTGAGACTCTATTATAGATACAGAGCTATCGGGTAGTAAAATATTGGGAAAGCTGACTTCTAAAACCCGATTGCTATCTATTAGGTAGGTAAAGTCGTGAGAGGCGGCCCCAGGGATAAAGCTGGTTAGTTCCAACTCCGGGGCCAGGGTGTCTCTTAAGACAACATTGAATGCCGTATCGGTACCCGTGTTTTGAAAGCGGATGGTATATTCCAGACGCTGATCGGCATCGATATAATGTAGCTCGTCGTAGCCACGGGGAATAGCCTGCTTGTCGTTGGGATCATAAGCGCCGATGTTGTTCTGGCATTCCAGGTCGATCCAGCTGACATCTTCGTCGCTCAGGCTAATCTGGTTGATATAGAACAAAGAGAAGGTACCATCATCATTGAAGCCGCACCCTTCTACGGCAATCGTGGGCGTGGGGGAGGCTGGTGAATTGGGTTCTTGGTTACTGATCAGGTGATATGTGCTGCCATTGGCAGGAAGTGTAATGCCTATAGTCTGATCTGCCTGTAGTGGATCTGTCTCTATGGGTTCTGGGCTGAGCATGAGTCCGTCTTCAACTATGACGTATGAC
>JBCDFE010000072.1:0-18878 GCA_039178745.1 Bacteroidota bacterium
AAATAAACTTTCCAGCCGATCTATCTCTGCCAAGTTGCCAACCGCTGCATCCGTTATGCGATTTTCATACAGGTTTAGAGAATTGAGTTGTGGCATACGGGCAATAACAGGAATAGAGGCATCGGTCAGCAGGTTTTTCTCGAGGCGCATTCTGGTTAGGTGGGGGAAAGTTGGTAACTGGGCTAGCAAATCATCGGTAAGTCCCATATCGCTCAGATCTAGCCAGGTGATATAATTAGCCAGCGGCATCAGGCTGCTCAGGCGCTCTTCAGTCATCGGTCCCCGACCAGGCATACCGCGTACATCGAGAAAGTTATTGTTCTCAGAAAGCGGTTGCACGCTAAATCCCTTCGCTTGAGCTGCTACTATATCCTGCTCAGATGCAAGAAGAACCTCTACGGTTTCGTAATATGGCTTTGGGTCAGTATCCAGGCCATACAATTCTAGTAAAATTGCTTTAATAGCTTCAGGAGGTTCTGATTCGGCAACACTTTTTTCAAAGAGCTCATCTTGAATTAGCCACCACTCGATCAGACGCTTTTCTAGATAGGTCAGCGGCGTTCCCTTGGGGGGCATGTATTTGGGGTTGTCATTATCGAGACTGAGGCGTCGTAAGATTTCACTGCTTAGAGGTTCACTAAAGTCTATGGAGGGTCCACTATCGCCGCCAGCTATCAAAAGTTCGGGTGTACTCATATTTAGGCCACCTCTCGTCACTTCATTATTATGGCAGACTACGCATTTGGCTATAAAGATGGGTCTGATCAAGTCATTGTATACCAAAGTAGAACTGGGGTCTCGAAGCTGCTCGCGCTCGACTTGCACCTGCTCATTATACCCTGCTAAACGCTGGATGACGGGTGATGCTTTTTCGACTAGATAAGTAGGGCCGTGGGTTAAGTTACCTCCCTGGTGCCCACCCATGAAAAGACCACCCAGAACTGAAAAATTAATGCCCCATTGTACAAACTTATTCCATCGGTCGGGTTGTCGTTTGATAAGCCAGCCAATCGACGCTAAAACGACCAACCCTATTCCTGCCCACCTGTGCAAAGTGAGTGTATCTTCTGCATAAGAACCAGCTTCGGCCAGCAACCAGCCGGCCACTGCAGCTCCTGCCGCACTCAGAAAGCCGATCAGCCAAAGCCAGCTGAACAATTGCAAGTGCTTTTTGCGATCTACTAAACATTCAAGAGCGATCGCAGCAAACAAAAAACCTATAGGCAGGTGAACCAGCAAAGGGTGAAACCGCCCGATAAATTCACCTGAAATGAACGACATTAAGCTCATGCTACATCATCAAATCAATACAGTATTAAATATAGTGAAACGGATATGCCTGAAGGGACATATCCAACTCGACAAATACTGAGCGCATTCAAAATTTTGAAATTTGGTGGCCGCTTTTCTCAAAAATCTTGTTCGCATTTTCGCGAACACGCGAACAAAATGAAGCCAAGCCGCAAACCTGAGGTTACCGAACCTCACTAATGAAATGAGAAATTCAGGTCGTCGCTAGCGGACTAATCCAGATATGGATCCATTATCCCCTGTGGCGTGTATTCCCTTTTGTACCATACTTGTCCGGGGTTTATGCTTCTATTCATCGAAAAAGAAACACTGCTCATAGAAAAAAGTACACAGACCCATGCAACCCTTCCCATATTCGTCTCGTCATTTACACAAACCCATTAGAGACCTAGCCCGACTTATATAACCCCACATTTTAGAAACCATTTTCCAAATCTCAATAACCCCTTATTCCAGATGAAAACGTTTTGGCAATCCGGCCTGATGGCCCTTTTTTTGATGTGTGCTTATGGCCCGCTATCTGCACATGAACCGAGCACAGAAGATCCTATGCAGGTTACTACAGAAGTAGATGGCATGGATCTCAATCTGCGATTGATAAATCTAGAGCAGGAAGACACATTCGTCAATCTGTCTACTATAGATGGTAACGAAGTCTTTTTTACCGAGCGCATTACCAAGCACAATGGTTATGCTATGGCCCTGCAGCTGCACGAACTACCCGATGGCAAGTACCTACTAACCATTAAGAAAGGCGACACGGTTAAAAACCAGGTCGTTGTGATCGAATACGGCGATATACTGCTGAGTAACATTTCCTGATAGGGAGTTCGCCGAATAAAAAAATCCGAGTGCACTGCGCTCGGATTTTTTTATTCTACTCATTCAGGCTTCGGATCCTGTGTGGCCAGCCATGCCGTATCGAAGTTGCCCTCTTTAAAGTCGGGCTGTTTGAGCAACCACTGGTGGAATGGAACAGTGGTTTTAATCCCTTCTATGATAAACTCGTCTAGTGCGCGCTCCATCTTTTTGATGCACTCTTCGCGCGTGTGTGCACGACAGATAAGCTTAGCGATCATGCTGTCATAGTAGGGCGGGATCGCATAGCCCGCATATACATGCGTATCTACCCGAACACCATGGCCCTTGCTGCTGTGAAAACTCGTAATTGCACCAGGGCTTGGCCTAAAGTCGTTGAAGGGATCTTCGGCGTTGATGCGGCACTCCATAGCGTGGCCTTGCGGATAATAGTTATCTCCGGTTATGGGCTCGCCGTAGGCAATCTTGATTTGCTCTTTGATGAGGTCGTGGTCGATGACTTCTTCCGTAACCGGATGCTCGACCTGGATGCGCGTATTCATCTCCATGAAGTAGAAATCGCGATGCTTGTCTACCAAAAACTCTACAGTACCTACTCCCTCGTATTTGATGTACTCTCCTGCCTTGATGGCCGCTTCGCCCATAGCTTCGCGCAGCTCATCAGTCATGAATGGGCTCGGACATTCTTCCAGTAGCTTTTGGTGCCGCCGCTGAACAGAGCAGTCGCGCTCGCTCAGGTGAATGACTTTGCCAAATTGATCGCCTATGACCTGAAACTCGATATGGCGAGGCTCCTCGACGAACTTCTCCATATATATCCCCGCATTGCCAAAGCTGGCTTCGGCTTCTTTTCGGGCGCTGTCCCAGGCTTTTTCAAAGTCTTCTTCCTTATGTATGATGCGCATCCCCTTTCCACCACCACCTGCAGTGGCCTTGATGATGACCGGGTAGCCGATGCCTTTGGCAAGTTTTTTGCCTTCATCAGGCCCTGAGATCAGACCATCGCTTCCGGGCACCACGGGCACACCGGCTTTGATCATTGTTTCCTTGGCCGTTACTTTGTCGCCCATCAGGCGAATCTGAGTTGGTGTGGGACCGATGAACTTGGTTCCGTATTCGGTGCAGACCTCAGCGAAGTCGGCATTTTCCGACAAGAAGCCATAGCCAGGATGCACAGCATCGGCATTGGTGATCTCGACGGCTGCCATGATCTTGGGAATACTGAGATAAGACTCGGAAGAGGACGGAGGGCCTATGCAAACCGCTTCGTCTGCGAAACGTACGTGTAGACTTTCTCGGTCTGCTGTAGAGTAAACAGCTACTGTTTTAATACCCATCTCACGGCAGGTGCGAATGATGCGCAAGGCGATCTCGCCACGATTGGCAATGAGTACTTTCTTGAACTTTTCAGGCATGCCTTAACCGGGTTCTACCATAAACAATACCTGATCGTATTCAATAGGCTGAGCATCTTCGACCATCACCTTGACGATCTTTCCACTCACCTCTGATTCGATCTCGTTAAATAGCTTCATCGCCTCTACAATGCAAACCACATCGCCTTTGGCCACAGTATCACCAACCTTGATGTAGGGTGGCTTGTCTGGTGTAGACGATCGGTAGAAGGTTCCGATCATAGGAGAACGAATCTCGATAAGCTTGGATTGGTCGGCTCCTTCATCAGCCGAAGCCGCTGGCGCTGCCGGAGCTGCTGCTGCCGGAGCAGGCGTAGCCATAGCGGGTGCCGGGCTGGCTGGAGCAGGCGCGTAGGCAGGTGCAACAGCAGGCACGTTGATAATGGGTGCTTCCGAAGATCCCTCTGGCTTGTAGCCCTTACCGCGCAGGTGAATCTGAAAATCGCCGTCTTTCAGCTTAAACTCGGAGAGTTCTGCTTTGGCGATCAGTTTGATGAGTTCTTGTATTTCTTTAAAGGTCATGCCCTGATTATTTTTTGACGCGCTCCATATACTTACCAGTGGCTGTGTCTACCTTGACCCAATCACCCTGGTTGATAAAGAGCGGTACTTGTACTTCGGCTCCAGTTTCGACAGTGGCGGGTTTGAGGGTGTTGGTGGCGGTGTCGCCTTTGACGCCAGGCTCCGTGTACGTGACTTCGAGCTCGACATACTGGGGCATTTCGAGGGTGAGCGGAGTTTCAGACTCTGCACTGTACAATACTTCTACCTGCATGCCTTCCTTGAGCAGGTCTGCCCGGTCTAAGAATTTCTCCTCAAGCCCAACTTGATCGAAAGTCTCGGTATTCATAAAGTGGTAGCTCTCGCCATCGGTATAGAGGTATTGCATCTTGCGGCGCTCTACACGCACTTCGTCGATCTTGTGGCCGGCAGGAAATGTATTGTCCAAGACCCGACCAGTGGTCAAGCTCTTGAGCTTAGTTCTGACAAATGCCGGACCTTTCCCAGGCTTGACGTGCAGAAATTCTACAACGGTAAAGATGTCATTATTGTGCTTGATGCAAAGGCCCTTTCGGATATCTGAGGTCTTGGCCATGTACTGTATTGATTCTATCTGATAAGGATGAAGCTACGGCAATATCTTGAAATAGCTAATGCGAAGCTTCTAAAGCGGGGCAAAGATAGGGATTTGACGATTGTTTATTTCTTGGACTTCCGCAGGTGGATAGTTATACAAAAAAACGCCTGGTTGCTCGCGGTCAAACCCTATTGGTACTTATTTTTCACTGGCCTTAAACAAAAAGGCTTTTTCCTCATCACTCAGACTATCGTAGCCGCGTTCTTTGATCTTATCGAGTATGGCATCTAGCTCTTCCTGATGAGAGTTGTAGTTGGACGAAGCGCTTTGGTTAGACTTTCTCTGGCCACTTTGCCTGGCTCTAGACTTGCGACCTGTATCTGCACTCACCGATTCGCCCCGGCGAAATGCCTTTCTGGGCCCCGGTCTTCTTTTTGGTCTGCGACGTCCTTGTAGTCGATCCTCTATCCAGTCCAGACCTCGCCTGATGCCCTGGCCCAGATCGTTGCCTCGCTGTAGCTGAATCGCATAGGCGAAGCCCAGGGCTATACCGCCCAGGTGGCCCCATGAGCCACCAACGTTAGAACCTCTTACGCCGACGATATTCATAAAAACGAGGGCCATTACAATCCACTTCAGCTTTACATTGCCAATGAAGAGGAGGCGCATCTCGTAATTGGGTGCAAATACACCTGCAGCCACTAATATGGCCATAACCGCTGCGCTAGCACCCAGTGCGGGCGTGTCCAAGTCACCAGGTAATAGACCTAAGTTGCCTACTACAACGATAGTTAGCGCACCGGCAAAGCCACCCAGCAAGTAGAGCGGTAGCACGCGGCGGTCTCCGAGCAGATCACCGAAGATGCGACCAAACCAAAGCAGAAACAGCATATTCCAGAGAATATGCCAAAAACCCTCATGCAGAAACATGTGGCTCACAAGCGTCCATGGATGCGTAAGGATATGCCACACGCTGGCCGAAATAGCCAGGTTGCGAATGATGCCCTGATAGACACCCGGCGCTACACCTTCTATAAAAACCCAAGCCAGATTGATAATGACATATACAGCTACATTGACAATGATGATCCGCTTGATCATATTGCCAGAGTCGAACTCTCGTCTTATATCGTCCCAGATGGATTGAAGCATACCATTAGTTGAACGGCAGAAGGCTGGCTTTAGTTGAAATAAATGACTTCAACTAGAAGTATAAAATTAAGCATTTTGATCCCATCGCTGAATATGTGGAGGCTCCGACCTGCGGAAGTACAAAACCAATAAAAAGCCAACCAGGGCGCCACCCAGGTGAGCGAAGTGGGCCATATTGTCCCAGCTGTACCGCTGAAAGCCGAGAAATAGCTCTAGTGCTATAATGCCCGGAATGAAATAGCGTGCCTTGATCGGTATGGGCAAAAAGATCAGCATGAGCTTGGTGTCGGGAAATTTCATACCGAAGGCGAGCAATACACCAAACACCGCACCTGAGGCCCCCAACATGGGAATGTTTTCTTTGAATTCGTACCATTCATTCATGATGCTGGTACCCTCTGCAGTAGCTGCTACGAGGTTGTTGTTGGTGAAAGCGAGGTTTACATCGGCCACGACACCACCCAGCGTTCCGCCTCCTTCCATAGGCAGATTTTTGGGAACGTCTTTGAAAAAGTCATTAAAAACGCCAGTATTGGGGTTTGAGGCAAAGGCGGAGATGGTGTCTTGCATCTGTCCGAGCTCCCAGGCGGTATAACCTAGGTGGAGGGCGGCAGAGCCAAGTGCACAAAGAATATAAAAGGTCAAAAACCGCTGTGGCCCCCACATAGCCTCTATTGGCGGCCCAAACATAGCCAGGGCAAACATATTGAAGGCAATGTGCATGAGGTCGGCATGCATGAAAAAGTGCGTGACCAGCTGAAAAGGCCTAAAAAGGTGGCTACTCGGATAGTGTAGGGATAGATAATTCTGAAGGTTGAAGGTACTGCCCATAGCCTGACTGATATAGACAGCAATGAAGAAGCCAACATTGAGAATCAAGAGATTCTTGACAACCGGTGAAAGACGCATATACGGGATTGGATTCTTTTGGGGCAGGGCCCTAAAAGGTAGATTTATTTACCAAAACGATCTTCCAGCTCATCCAGTTCGAAGGTGATGTAGCAACGTCTGCGACCGCTGGGCGAAAGTTGATGCTGCTCGCAGGCAAAAAGGCGGGCTATGAGATCGTCCATCTCCGATCGTTCCAGAATCTGGCCGTGCTTCACGGCTGCTGACCTGGCCAGCGACCTGGCCATACGCTCGTGGGTATCTAGCTGCGGGTCTATCTCTGTTCGGTAGGCATCGAGCATTTGTTGTACCAGCTCCACTTCATTGGCCTTTCCCGCCAAGTCTGCCGGAACTCCTCTGACGATGTATGACTGACCACCAAATGCCTCTATTTCGAAGCCCAGGCTGCGCAGTTCCGGGATCAGCTCTTCAAGCAGGCCAGCATCGGCTACAGATAGCTCCATGGTTTGCGGGAAAAGATTTTGCTGAGACGGGCTTTTCTCCGCTCTCAGTTGGCGGAGAAAATCTTCGTATAAAATTCGCTGATGGGCTGCCCGCTGATCTATGAGTAGCAATCCGCTCTTTAGCGGGCTTACGATATACCGCCTGTGCAGTTGATAGGGCGGTTTGTCTTCTCTTGTAGTGGGAGAGGGCGTATCTTCAGATTCTTCTGAGAAACGGCTGGGAATAATTTCTCCTTCTTCGCTATCGGCAGCACTCCCCAGCTCAAAAACGCTTTTCCTTGGCTGCTGCTCTTCTTCAGCCTCCTGGCCCAGCACTTCGTACATACGCTCCCAATGACGCTGGTTGTTGGCTTGTCTTCGGCTTTCAGATGGTGGAGTATCTACGCCGCTGCCACTCGAAGATACCGATGAGCTCGATTCGTTGATTTTACTAGCTAGTGGCTGACTGGGGTCCAGGTCATTGCCCATACTTCTCAAATAGCCGATCTTGGCTGGCTTGAAGACGTTGTCGCTTTCAAAATCGAGGGTCGGTGTTACGCTGGCTCGGGCTAGTCCATGGCGTATGGTAGCTTTGAGATAGTTGTAGATGAGGCGCTCGTCTTCGAACTTAATTTCCTGCTTGGTGGGGTGTACATTGATGTCGATTCGAGCGGGATCTATTTCCAGGAAGATAAAATAAATGGGGTGCGCTTTTTCGGGTAGCAGCTCGTCATAAGCAGACCTGACGGCGTGGTGCAGATAGCTGCTTTTGATAAAGCGATCGTTGACGAAAAAGTACTGCTCGCCCCGGCTCTTTTTGGCGGCTCCAGGTTTGCCCACAAAGCCCTTGATGCCCAATACATCGGTGTCTTCCTCTATGGGGACTAGGAGCGATTCCAGTTTTTTGGGGAATAGGGAGAGTACCCTTCGGCGCAATTTGGTGGCTGGTAGCTGTAGTTCTTGTTTGTCGTTGTTGAAAAGGGTGAAAGACAACTCAGGGTGGGCTAGCGCAATGCGTACAAACTCTTCGCGCAGGTGCTTGTATTCGGCGGCATCGCTCTTCAGAAATTGCCTTCGGGCCGGTACATTAAAAAACAAGCGCTTGACACTCATGCTGGTTCCTACCGGGCACTGGCAGGGTTCTTGACTCAACACTTCGCTGCCTTCCACGATCAGGTGTGTGCCCAACTCATCGGTCTGGCGGCGAGTTTTCAGTTCTAGCTGGGCCACCGCAGCTATACTGGCGAGGGCTTCGCCCCGGAAGCCTTTAGTGCGAAGACCGAAGAGGTCATCTGCCGATTGCAATTTGCTGGTCGCATGCCGCTCCAGCGACATACGCGCATCGGTAGGCGACATGCCGCAGCCATCGTCTATGACTTGTATCAGTGTTTTTCCGCCGTCCTTTAGAATGAGCTGTAGGCTCTGGCCGCCGGCATCTACTGCATTTTCCAACAGCTCTTTCACTACACTGGCGGGCCGCTGTATGACCTCTCCGGCTGCTATTTGATTAGCTATAGAATCGGGCAGCAGTTGAATTACATCTCGCATGGCTATGCAAAGTTAATACCTGTAAGCCCAGCATCAAATAGCGCTATGCCAAAACCAAGCCATGCATTTAATTGCCGAGCCAGGCTTCGAGTTCTGGCATCCAAACGGTCATGGCATAGACAGTGAGCAAAATCAAAGCCACTGCTACGATGATAAACGTCATGCTACTCTTTCGCACCTGCTGGTTGCGGTATCGGTTGGCTGCTGCACCTCCGCGACTCGTGACAAAGCCCGACCTGATACGCTCTTTGGTTCCTTCCAGGCCCTGGTCTCTTAGTCTTTCCCGCTTTTTTCTGCGTTCTTCCCTTTCCTCCTTGTCGGGGTCCCAATGGCGAGGCTTATATTCGAAAGTATGATGCTTTGGCGTTCTGCGGCTGAATAGTCCCATGGTAAAGAGATGTTAGACTTGGCTAAAATGGTGTTTATAAGTCGGCTTTGCCAGCTGAATCTAATATCTCCCATATTTTATCTTCCGGTAAAGCCGCTTCTAAATTAACCAATTCTCCACTGACGGGATGTGCAAACGATAGTTTCCAGGCATGGAGGTCTATGTGGCCACCCGGATTAGCGCGTTTGAAACCATACTTTCTGTCCCCGCGTATGGGAAAGCCCATAGCAGCTAGCTGGGCACGAATCTGGTGCTTGTATCCGGTTTCCAGATCGATCTCTAAAACCTGATAGCGGTCGCCCTTGGCTATTGATCGATAAGACAATTTGGCCAAGCGCGCATCGGGGGTTTGCTCATCTACTATCGATGTAGGCTTTCCTTCTCTGATCGAAACATAGTTATTTAAGATGTTCGACTCCGGCAATGCGCCTAATCCCACTACGGCCAGGTAGGTTTTTTTAATGCGGCCTGACTTGAACAACTCGCTGAGCCTACTCGTCGCCGATGGCTTTTTGCCGTAAAGCACCAAGCCGGATACGGGCTGATCGATGCGATTGATGGGTTGTAAGTCTACTCTGCAAAAGGCAGCGCCCATCTGCCGCAAGGACAATTGTTTGTTTCTGCCGCTCTGTACGGCTAGACCTCCTGGCTTATTGAAGGCTATAAACTGGTGGTTGTTGGCGATGACCCAATCGCCTATGCGACCGGGAAAGCGCTTTGGCGATTCTGGCATTTATTCAACTTCTTCGTAATCGATGTCTATGGTATTTGGATCATGCCCGGAGCTGGGATCGCGACCTGACTCTCTACTGCCTTGGCCGATCTGCTTCTTGAGCCCGTCATACCATTTCCATAAACGGTACCCACTGTATATTAAGGCCAGCGTGATGATGAGATCCATAAGACAAATATACGGCGGTATAAATGCTGGCAGGTAATCGTGAAATTATATCTACAAACCACCTAGATCTAGCTGCCGATAAGCAGTTATGAGCTCATCGTCGCTACTCAGTCCTTGGCCCTCTATAACTACGGTTGATTGTTTGTGCATAACGGCTATTTGCCCAGTTCCATCATCTCCATCAAATTCTATCACGGCTTTGTGACCATTGATCTCTGTGGTATAGGTGCGCTTGTTGCCTTCGCGTACATCCATATCTGGAACCATACCTATGCCCATACCCATCGTTTGGGCACTCATGCCATCGGATATGATGAGGTCGAGACGTTTGCCCGGATCGCTGGGATCTTTGAATGTCGCGCTTGCGGTAGACATCTCGACACCACCCATAGCGACTTGAGTCGTTTCTAGTGATTCTTCTACCTGCGACATGCCACCCAGACTGCCTGGTACCATAGCACCTAGTGCTTCTTGGCTCAGTATGGGGCGGTCATTGTTTTGATCTTGTAGCTGGCCCAGTTGCTCCAATGATCTTTCTACGCCGGCGTTTGCCGAGTTGATTGCAGCGCCCAGGTCGGTGTTGCTCTCGGTAGCTTCTGGTGTACTCGTTTCTGTAGATTCTGCTGTAGACTCACTGCCACCGCAAGCCAGTGAGCATAGACAGATACAGAGTAAAAGCGTAGTTAAATGTGTGGACGTATACATAATCAGATGATTTTGATCTTTAACGAAATAAAGGTGTAGGTGGCTATACAATAATCGGGCATTTGGGGGATTTTTACTCATCTTTTGGACTTCCGCAGGTCGGACTTTTGCCGGGAAAGCTCCGACCTGCGGAAGTCTAAGAAAGTTAAACTAATTTTTCTCTGATGGCTCTGGCCACCACTTCTGCCCGGCTGTGCACTTCCAGTTTTTCGTAGATATGCTTAATGTGGGTGCGAACGGTGCTGCCGGAAATGAATAATTTTTTGCTGATGCCCCTGTAGCTTTCCCCATCGCAGAGCAAGGTGAGGACCTCTTTTTCGCGAGTGCTTAGGGGGTTACTTTGTCCGATGTGAAAGGTAGACACCACGCGCCGGGCAATACCCGGACTCATGGGTGCTCCGCCCAGGCATGCTTGGCGAACAGCGTCCAGCAGCTTGACGGGCGTGGTGCCTTTCAGTAAGTAGCCCGTTGCCCCCGAACAGAGTGCGCCAAAGACGCTGTCGTCGTCTTCGTGAACGGTAAGCATGACGGTGTTCAGCTTGCGTCCTGATCGTTTGATTTTTTTCAGGGCTTCTATGCCATTCAGGCCCGGGCCTAGGTCTATATCCATCAAAATCAGGTCGGGATCTATCTCTGGGAGCGCTGCCAGAAAGGCTTCTGCATTTTCGTACACGCTACAGTAAAACTCGCTCCCACTATTGAGTAGTAGCTTCATCAAGCTTCTGACTTCTTCATCATCTTCGACCAATGCCAGCTGGAAAGGACCTTTTTTAGCCATGACTTAAAAGTAGGCAGAAAGCATGAGACGAGGACATACCGCAAATGGGGGATTTATGCTCATTTTAATGGTAATCTGAGTGTGATGTGGGAACCCTTTGTGCTGTCTATAAGCAGCTGCGCATTCATCTTTTTGGCTCGTGCCTGCATATTGTCCAGGCCGTTTCCTGTGCGTGTACTCTGCTGGTCGAAACCCGGCCCATCATCTTTCCATTCAATGGCTAAGAAAGCGGGTGAAGCCTTGACGCTCAGGTCGAGATGCCTGGCAGAGGCTGCGTGTTTGAGGGTGTTGTGCATGGCTTCTTTGAGCAGCATGAGCAGGTGTCTTCTCTGGTCTACGGGGAGTTGTATTTTTTGAAGAGATTCGTTTAGTCCGCTGACCTTGAATTCACCAGGGTGATGTTCGAATAGTTCCTGGCCAAATCGCTTGAGGCGCAAGAAAAGTTCGTATGCGTCGTCGTTGGTCGGGTCGATCACCCAGATGAAGTCGCGCATACCTTCGCGCAGGTTTTGCACGTTGGTATCCAGTTTGCCGAGGATGTTTTTTAGTTCGCTTCGGTCTTGACTTTTTTGGCGAGCTATTTCTGAGAGCAGTCCGATGCGTGTGAGGTAGTTGCCGGCCTCATCGTGGAAGTCTCGAGCAGATCGCTGGCGAAAGGCTTCGCGTTCGGCCTCTCGAAGTTCGATTAACTGTCTTTGGCGTTTGTGCTGATTCTTTAGCCAGGCAAATCCTATTGCTATGGCCACCATGGTATACATGATGTAGGCCCACCAGCGTTTGTACCAGTGCGCTTTCTGATAAATTTGCAGACTGCTGATGGGGCCGATTACTTCGTCTTCTGGTTCGCCAGTGCGTATCTGTAGGGTGTATCTTCCCGGCGACAACTGAGGGAAGCCTACCCAGCGTCTTCCTTGTGTGCTGACCCACTCGTCTTGTAGTCCGAGTAGGCGATAGCTGAAGTTTTTAGGCGGTCTGGGATGCACACTCATGGGGCTAAAATCGAAACCCGGAAAGTTTTGATCTGGACCCAGTACGAGTTCGCTTATATATTCTAAAGAGGAAGGAAGCAGAGCATTGGGTGTGTCAGAAACGGAAACGGGCTGGTTGAATATTTGTAGGGCGGTGAAACTCAGCAGTGTATGATCGGTTTTCGTCGATAAGCTGTCGGGGTGAAAAATATTCAGTCCATCTCCGGCCAGGGCCATCCGGCCGTCGGGCATGATCATCCAGCCGTATTGGGCTCTGCCGCCAGTCAGCCGATCGCTGGTGTTGAAATTTTCTATAATTTCCAACGGCGCGTCATATTCGCTTAGCGACACTTTGGTTAGCCCGCCGGTACTATTGATCCAGATGTTTCCATGTTCATCTTCTAATACACCAAAGACCAAATCACTAGGAATACCGTCTGCAGAGGTATAGGTGTTGATTCTATCATCGGGCCAGACTACGCTGATGCCCCCTGGAGTAGAGCACCAAACCCTTCCACGACTGTCTTCAAAAAGATTCAGGATCGTGCCGTGTGCCAGGCTTTGTGGGTTGTTCGAAGATGGCTTCCACACCGTAAAGCGTTGCTCTGATTCGTTCTCTAGCCTGGCTAGCCCAGCTCTTGCGGTTCCTGTCCAGATTCTGCCTAGATGGTCTTCAATCACACTAAACTGGTACTCGTGAGGCAGACCATGGGCACTATCGGGCTGAGCTGTAAACCCGGTCAATTGTTCGGTGTCATTATTTCTAGCATATAAGCCTCTGCCCGAAGCAATCCACGATCGATTGTCCCTCGATTGTATAATCTGATAAGTACCTGTACCGCTGGTACCCGGTTCTTTAAATAAGCCAGGCTCTATTTTTAACTGCCTGGTTTCCACACCACTGAGTATATCGGCACCACCCCTGCGAAAACAAAGCCAATAGGTGTCGTATTCTGGTCCGGGCTCTACGTTTATGATGTAATTGTTGCGCAGCTGGGGGAAGGCTTCCTGGTCAAAACAGCTTACCTCTCCGGTTTCGATGTCCATGATGTTTAGTCCACTATTGCCTCCCAATATGAGATAGCGCCCCGAAGGACTGAGTGCCATCCCTTTAATGTCATCCGAACAAAATGGCGTGCCAGCTGCATCTAAAGAATATGCGGAAACGGGCGAAGTGCCCACAAATAGCCTTGATATACCATGGCGAGTTCCGACCCAGAGCCAGTCGAGATCGGCTTGCAATAGGCATTGTACCTGATCAGAGGCCAGGCTACTAGCTCGATTTTCATCATGTTGGTAGCTGGAGACTAAAATGGGCTCCTCGGTTTCCGTAGGCCAGATATAGTGTTTCATCCCTGCGTTTGATCCCAGAAAAAATCCATGCTCACCATCATAGATGAGATCTCCTGTATGCCTGCTGGCTCCATCGTCTTCGTCGCCAGGGATAAAGTAGTCGTATTCGATTAGGCTATCATTTTCTATGTTTTTAAAGCGAATCAGTCCGCGAGTGGTACCTACAAGCTGGATATGATCTGGAAGCTCGATGATCTTTAGCCAGCTGTGTTTGATGGCTTCTGGCACCCTCAATGGATATAGGCTATCCCTCTTTATATCATAGCGTATTGGCCCATGCTCTCCACCCAAGAGAATTTGGTTATCTCCTGAAAAATGTGCGAGGCCGACTGAAGCATTCAGGTCAGCGGTCTTGGCCAAAGAGGAAGACTGGTCTATGTGGAAATCGAATCGGGTCGTATCAAATTGAAAAAACCCTTCAGATGTATTTATAAAGAGGCGACCGTCGCTATCTTCAACAAATGTGTGTACACTGGCTTGTCGTATGGCATCCCAACCATCTTCTTTTTCGGCTTCTATGCGCTGGAACTGTTCGGTTTTGGCATTGTACCGGCATGGGCCTTTATCGGTGCCTACCCATAGGTAGCCAGCCTGATCTTCATAGAGCGTATGTACGTATGCGCCCAATAGGCATTTAGGGTTGTTGCGTTGGCTTCTAAAGTGCCGAATGTCTTCGCCTGCTAAGCGATCTAGTCCAACTTGAGTGCCCACCCAGATAAATCCATCCGCTGTTTTCAGCAATGCTGTTATAAAACTCTGGGAAAGCCCATCGCTCATATCGAGCTTGTGAAATTGGTTGTATCCTTGCGCAAATACGGGCTTTGTGCATAGAAACATAAGAGCTAATGTGAGCAGGGATAAGCGCATAATCAGAGGCTGACAGTCGCCTTGCAAATTATGGCTAATAATGGAAAATACAGCTTATCTACTAAACCCCATTGTTTTGTTATTTTTGCATTTGCTCCAAAAAAGCCTACTTCTTACCTATGGGTAACTTAACAAGATTACAACGCCTGGCCGGATGGGCCGTATTTGCCATTGCGGCCATCGTATACCTAATGACAGCTGAGCGCACGGGTTCCCTTTGGGACTGTGGCGAGTTTATTTTAGGTGCTCAAAAGTTACAAGTCGTTCACCCACCCGGTGCGCCTCTGTTTATTTTAATCGGCCGGTTTTTTGCGGCCTTGGGCGGTATGCTAAGTGAAGACCCAGCGTGGATTGCCTACTTTGTAAATATCATGAGTGGCCTCTGTACGGCCCTTGGTGTTGCTTTTGTAGCTTGGTTCAGCATGCGTTTAGCCAAGTTGGCCTTGGTTGGGCATGAGCATGATTCTACCGTCACGGATGGTCAAAACACGGCCATCATGATGGGGGGTGTTGTAGCTGGATTAGCCACGGCTTTTTGCACTTCCGTTTGGTTTTCGGCAGTAGAAGGAGAGGTTTATGCCATGTCCTTTTTCTTTACTTGTATGACCTTTTGGGCATCGGTCAGATACTATACGACGCCTCAAACTGAAAATTCTACGGCCTATCGTTGGTTGATTTTTAGCATACTCTGTATAGCGCTTTCCATAGGGGTGCACTTGCTGAGCTTACTGGTTCTTCCAGCCCTGGCGGTTTTGGTCTTTTTGCGCGAGCGCGAGCAGCCATTCCTATCTACCCTTGGCATAGGCGCTGGTGTGCTTTTGGGCATCGGTATGCTGATAGGCAGTGAATCTATATCCGGCAAACTTTTGGGCCTGATTTTGGGTGCTGGAGGTGGATATGTGCTGAGTCTGATCAAGCGGCCATCACTAATAGTAGGGAGCTTGTTGGCCGCTTTGGCAGGTGCAGCTATGATCGTTTTTATCCAAAATGGCATTATTGTGGGCTTGCCTACACTTTGGTTGGCCTTCGAAATTCCCATGGTCAACCAAATGGGCTTGTTTAAGCATGCAGGTATTATTCCGACATTGCTGATCTATGCGGCATTGATCTTTTTTGCCTTCAGGTATGCACAGCGCAAAAACAACCAGGGCATACAGCTATTGACTATGGCAGCTACTGTTTCGGTCATCGCCTATAGTATCATCGGTATGGTGGTAGTCAGAGCCGATGCGCAGCCGCCGGTAAATATGAATAGCCCAGACAATGTAGCAGACCTGCTGCCATACATCAACCGCGAGCAATATGGTGAGCGCAGCTTGGTAAAAGGGCCGCATTTTGAAGCCGCTCTCGAAGATTACGATTATGGTGCCATGCGATACACCCTGGCCGAGCGCAATGATGGCAGCATAGAGTATGTAGAAACAGGTGAAAAAGTATCGCCGGTCTACGACGAAGACGATATGATGCTTATGCCGCGTATGAGTGATAATACGCAAGGGCGCCCAGCTCTGTACAAGCGATGGCTCGGCCTACCCGACGATCAGCCGCTAAGGCGAACACCCGGCTTTGGAGATAATCTGCGCTTCATGTTCAGTTACCAGATGGGATGGATGTACTGGCGATACTTTATGTGGAACTTCTCTGGTCGGCAAAATGGCGAGCAGGGCTTTTACAGCTGGGACCATACGCGCGGCAACTGGATCAGTGGGTTAAGCTTTGTCGACTCGGCGCGGCTAGGAAATCAAAGCGAGCTACCTGAAAAATTTCGGAATGATCCGGCTAGAAATACCTATTTCCTTATTCCCTTTTTGCTCGGCTTAATTGGTCTGTTCTGGCATGCCTCTAAAGATCCAAAGGGATTTATCCCGCTATTGATGCTCTTCCTCATGACTGGACTAGGCATCATATTCTATACCAATCAGCCGCCCAACGAACCACGTGAACGCGACTATGTACTCGTAGGCTCTTTCATGGCCTTTGCCGTTTGGATAGGCATGTCCATACCCGCCTTGTATAGTATACTGAAAGACAAAGTCTCTATGGGCAGTGGGCTGGCGTATGGTCTTGGTGTCCTTGGCCTGGTCGCTCCACTGCTCATGGTGACCCAAAATTTTGATGACCACGATCGTTCTCAGCACGCTGGCGCGCGTGATTATGCGCACAACTTCCTGGAATCGGTAGACCAAAATGCGATCATATTTACCTACGGTGATAATGACACCTATCCGCTTTGGTACGCACAAGAGGTGGAAGGAATCAGAACCGATGTTCGTGTGGTCAATCTAAGTTTGATCGCTGTAGATTGGTATATCGATCTGTTGCGGAGAAAGATCAATGACTCGGATGCCATTAAGCTCAGCCTTACGGAAGACGAGATACGGGCATCTAACCGAAATACGGTACCCAGAATGAACCAGCGTGTCTTTAGCGTGGCGACTTCGCAGCAAAGGCCCAGGCCACCCTTCCCGCCTTGCAGCAGCGACCAGCCCATTACGTTGGATCAACTTTTGCAGCAAATTAAAGCGGACAGAAGAAGTCAGTTTGGCGGCCAGTTCGATGCTTTTTACGAAAGCTGTAATGTATTTATAGATGTCGACTTGCAAAGGGCGAGTAGTGGAGCTGCCGGTCTGATACCACCGGGAGATACCAATGTCGTTCGCCGCATGCCGTTGCGCATTCCAGGGACTTCGCTAAGAGATCAATTGTACAAGGACAAGCTGGCTGTACTAGATATCATTGCTAATAATATGTACGATCGCCCGATCTACTGGGCTGTAACGGTACAGGAGGATAAAATGATGGGTCTGGGTCGCTTCTTGCAGTTAGAAGGTTTGGCTCTAAAACTGACGGCTACCTCTTGCCAGGGCGACCAGGGCTATGGCGTAATAGGTCGTGGATGCGTCGATACCGATAAGACGATGAACCTGGTCAATAATGTCTGGAAGTGGGGCAACTTTGACCAGGTAGATACCTATGTCAACGACAGCTATGATGCGGCCATTCAGTCTATGCAGCTCGTTATTCGCCGAACGGCAGACAATCTGTTGAGCGATGGTCGAACCGAAGATGGCTTAAGTATACTAGACTCTTACTTCGAGGCTTTCCCCGACAAGAACTTCCCGTTTTTCATACAGACCCTGGCTATGATGCAACCCTATTGGGCATCGGACCAGTATGATCGGATACGCCCGCAAATGAAGACCTTGGCCGAGAATGCCGCTGATCGACTTGACTACTACGATAGCCTTTCTGATGATGAGCTGAAAGCTGGGCGCGAAGACGAGCAAAGGCGGTCTTACCGGGTTTTGGTCGAGCTGATCAATGCCGCCCGCCAGTCAGGAGATACGGATCTACAGGCGGAAATGGAAGAGATACTCAAAGACCACATGTGGATCTTGGACCAGGGGCAGCAGCGCTTGCCAGGATAGCCGTCAGGGTTATCGATTCACGGTCAATTCTGAGAGGAGTATTTCGTGTGAATCGATGAGCCTGCTAGCTCAGTTCACTCGGAGTTTTGCCAAATCGTTCTTTAAACTTTCGACTGAAGTAGCTGGCACTTTCTATACCGACGGCGTATCGCACTTCTGAGACTGCGGCAAATTTGCCTTGCTTCAACATTCGGTATGCCTCTTGCAGGCGTATTTCCAGTATAAGCTGTACAGGAGACATGCCTGTGAGTGGGCCGATTTGTCGAGCAAGATGTCGCTGGCTACAATTTATGTCGCTGGCTATGTCTTCTACACCCCAGCTGGGGTCATCTAGATGATTTAGTACGTAAGACTGAATACGAGCTAAAAGTTGCTGGGCCTGGCTAGTGATCGGCTCGTTTTGCCATTCCTCTTCTCGGCCTTTTTTATTTTTCAATAAGCTATTTAGCCTTGCTACAAGCTCGGGTATGCTGAAAGGCTTGGTTACATAGTCATCGATACCCAATTTGAATCCGAGCAGCTTATCCTCTTCCAGGGCGCGGGCAGTGAGCATAAGAAAAGGAATGTGTTGCCAGTTTTCTCTCTTGTTGACCTGCCTTCTAAACTCGAAGCCGTCCATCTCCGGCATCATAACATCAGAGGTGATGATGTCGAAATATTGCTCATTTAATAGGTCTAGTGCTTTTTGGCCATTGCCAGCCAGCGTGCAGTGAAAATGAGACGATAAGCTGTTCATGAGGTAGTTGGCCAGATCGATATTGTCTTCAACGATCAATAGCCTGGGAAGGCTACTTAAGTTGGCAACTGGAGGATTCAAGAGATCAGTACGGTTTTTG
>JBCDFE010000073.1:0-18794 GCA_039178745.1 Bacteroidota bacterium
CGCGCACCTTGTAGAACCACTCGTAGCTACTAAAGGTGCGGCCATCGACAGAGATGTGGTATTCGTTGCCGGTATCGTAAACGGCGAAGGTGACCTGCCCGGCAGCCAACCAAACGAAATTCCACTTGTAGTAGAGTTTGTAGGTCAGCCGCTCTCCTGCTTGAAAGGCGGTATTGTCTACGGTGCAGGGATCGCTAGTTAGCTCCGTAACGTCTTCAATATCAGCGTCAGTAGATGGCTGACCCTCTGCAAGGATCGCCGGGCTGACAGATAGCAATAGGCTGATGGGTAGTAGAATCAGGAGGGCTCTAAATGGAGCTGGCCGCATGGCTTTGATTGTTTTGAAGTATAAAGTAAGGAGATATCACCGTTGGTAGCAAAACGTTTATGATGTAGAGCAGACCAAAGGCAGTGATACCCGCAGTGAGTACAACAGTTTCGCCACCGAATAAGGTTGCTGCCAATTCTGCTCGCAGCATAAGGTGAACGCCCGGTGGCAATGGGATACCTGCTTGCAATAGATAAACGCCCGCTATGCCCGCCATCGCATATAAGTAGGGTAAATCTAAGCCACCCAGTCGAAGTAACAGATAAACCTGGGTGCAATAAACGAGTAATCTAAGTATAGATAAACCTATGGGCGGCAAGTAGTATACCGGAGATGATATGGATCCTGTTGAGGCTTCATTTTTTTTAGACTTCCGCAGGTGGAGTGATTCCCCCGATCGCGAGATTCCCGAACGCACCATATAGCTGAGACCTTTTGACCAGATGCTGAGTTTGGGGTCATTATCAGAATCGATTTGATCTTCGGACATCGTTTTGTCTACAGGGGTTGGTACTGCGTTTACCGCCAAATCTTCTCCTTGCCCTTGTTCTTCTTTTAAAGAGGTGTTTGAGCGCTGTTTTTTCCACCAGCGCCGTACTCGGTTTAGGTTGATCTTTCCGACCTGCGGAAGTACAAAATACCAAGCTATTACCGCTACTACAGGACCTAGCGGTAGCGTCCACCACTGCCATTTTTGCCAATGAAGGGGCAGTAGACCTCCGCCTGTCCATACTAAGCCTGGCCATGCTACTAGTAAAAAGCCGATCCATTGGCAAAGCCCGCCCTGGAAAGTGGCGATCAGAACACCTTCTACTTCTGATTTCTTAGCTACGACAGCGCGCCCTGCGTAGTCTCCTATTCGGTTGGGGGTCAGGCTGCCAGCTCCGAGGCCTACGAGGACAGCCCTGAGCGACTGCATAAACGACCATTGGTAGTGGGGCTTGAGTAGCCACTGAAATTTTTTGACTTCTAGCCACCAATTGATGGGCATCAGCGCAATGACTGCCAGGAAGAATGGCAAATTTGACAACTGGAAAACCTGGCCAGAGAATGCACGCCAATCAAAGTCTTGTAGTTGGATTTTCCAATGCCAAAATAGGCCCACACATAGCAGTACGGCCAGGAGCCAGATGAGCATCAATTTTAGAGATGGCAGGCTCTTTTTTGGTCTGGAAAGGTTTGAAAAAATAATTTTCAACTACTTTTGTTGATATATGGGCTTTGTGCCCAAGTAAAAAATGAAGGCTATGGCCCGTGCTCAAGCTGCTGTTTACCGCATACTCGGTATCGATCCGGGAACGACCGTACTGGGCTATGCCGTGATTGAAATACACACCAAATCCAGGCGCGTGTTAGAGCTGGGCACGCTGAAGCTCGACAAATTTAAGGATCATCCTCGGCGATTACAGCTAATACACGAGCGAATAAGCCGGGTTATTGCTACGCATACCCCTTCAATATTGGCCATCGAGGCGCCTTTTTTTGGAAAGAATCCCCAGTCTATGCTCAAGCTCGGTCGTGCACAGGGCGTGTGTATGGCTACGGCTATGACGGCTGGTCTGGAGGTGTTTGAGTATGCGCCGCGCAAGATCAAGCAGTCTGTGGCAGGCAATGGCAACGCCAGCAAAGAGCAAGTAGCCGCCATGCTGGAAACCGAATTTGCCCTCGATACCAGCCGCTATCTGGCCGATGCTACCGACGCACTGGCCGCAGCCGTTTGCCACTACTACCAATCTAAATCTCCCCTGGCAGGTGCAGGAGGCAAGGGAGGATGGGCCGCCTTTTTAAAAGACAACCAGGATCGTATTGCTTAAGGAGGTGCCGCTGTAATTTTGGGTTTTTCCAAAAACCCAAAATTACAGCATGCTGTTTTTAGCACATGAGTACAAGTAAAATTTATCTTCCTTTAGCGATTCCTCTTTTCATCAGCTTGTTTATTGCCTGCGGCCCTTCTACCCTGGACCCCAGCGAGGTGCCGGCTCACTATCGTATACATCCTTTTGATGAGGAAACCCAAACGTTTAAGTTGGATGAACTGACCTATCCGGGCAACCAGCCAACTGATCCGGAAACGGGAGAAATCATGCCGGAGCCCGTCAGAGACTGGACCTATACCGATCAGATGGGGCGTACGCTGACCAATAAAGATCTGTTGGGAAAGGTCTATGTTGCCGACTTTTTCTTTGGTTCGTGTCCAACCATTTGCCCTAAAGTCAAGCAGCAGCAATTGCGTTTGCAGGAGGCTTTTGCCGATGAACCGGATTTTCGCATGATCTCTTTTACGGTCGACCCAAAACGGGATACTATCGCACGGCTCTTCGATTATGCAGATCGGCTAGGTGTTACTGACCACGATCGCTGGCGATTTCTAAGGGGAGATAAGCTCTTTACCTACGAGATGGACGAAGACTACCTCAGTATAGCAGAGGAAAATCCGGATGCACCGGGTGGCTTCGATCATACCGGATATTTGGTGCTGGTAGATCGGAAGGGCATGGTGCGTGCCTATGCCAATGGGACTGATCCTGAAGCCGTGACGCATTTTATAGACGACGTCAAAATACTGTTTTAGAAACCGCCATATCCAGCCACTACCGAGCTACAACATGGCAATGGCTCGTGTCGTTACCTTTGTACAGATGATTAACTCGTTGAAATTACAATTGCTACTGATTTTTGGTATTGGGAGTCTGTTAAATCCCGTAATGGCCCAAGACGAAGCCATCACCGAGTCTCAGCTGGCCGTAGAAGGCCGCTTTGTTCAGGCTAAGCAAGCCGCTTTGCTAGGCCAAATAGATGAGGCCATCAATCTCTTTACAGCCCTGGCGGAAGACGATGAAGACAACGCAGTCATTCAGTTTGAACTTGGTCGCCTGCACTATAGTAAGGAAGAACTCAACACGGCCGTGGATCATCTGGAGAAAGCCTGGGCACTCGATCAGCAAGATGCCTACGCTTATTTGTTGGCAGAGATTTATGAGTCGGCTGGCAGGTATCGGGAAGGTGCCGAACTGATGGAAACTCTAATCGATGAGCATACCGAAGAAGTAGACTTGTACCTAAGACAGGTAGACTTCTTGAAGAAGGCCCAACTAACCGACGAGGCCATATCGGTCTACAACAAATTAGAGAATCAATTGGGCGTAACCGCTTTTATCAGTAGAGGAAAACACAATCTTTATCTGGAAACCGGGGATTCGCGCAAGGCCGAGCGGGAGCTGCTTAGATTAATAACTGCCTATCCAGATCAAATGGAATACCGGCATCTGTTGGCAGGCTATTATCAGTCGCAGAATCAGCTGGGCAAGATGCGGGAAACCTATGAGGAAATCTTGCGTATCTCACCTGCGGACGTGCGGGCCCAGCTGGCTTTGCAAACCGATAGCCCGGCTGCTGGCAATGCCGACGAGTTGTTGACTTTAATCGGTCGTTCAGATGTAGAGTTAGATCTGAAAATTGGCCGTTTGCTCTCGTCCGTCCAGGCGGCCACTCCTGCTGCTGACGACGAGGATCAAGCTAGACTGGATCGCTGGTTAGAAGAGCTGGTCCGCGTGCATCCCGACCGGGCCGAAGCCCTTGCCTTACAAGCCGATCATTTTTATTTAAGTGGTCGATTTGATCGTGCTGCCGAGGTCTATGATCAGGTCTTAGAACTCGAAGAAGATATATACGCAGTCTGGGAGCAATATTTCATTTCACTGTATTTGGATCAACAGATGGTCAGACTGCGTGATCGGGGCGTGGATGGCCTGGACGTATTTCCGAACAGACCGCGGTTGTATTTGTACCTGGCTCTGGCCGAGGCAGCGAGAGCCAACTACAATGAAGCAGAAGGCTTAATAGATGAGGCCAGGCTGATGAGCAGAAGCTCGGAAGAGCTTACCCGTGAAGTAAGTCGATTGGACTGGTTGCTCAGCAAATTGCAATCTGAAGAAGACGATACCATCACACCATTTGCGACGGGAGAGGATCCATTTGCAGACTACCTACAGGCGAGAATATTGGTGGCAACTGGCGAAATAGAGGCTGCCAATGATGTACTATCTACTGGCGAGCACGATAGAAATACGAATGCGCTATGGCTGGAACTTTTGGGAGATACACAGCTCGCCATGGGGCAGATCGAGGCCGCTTCCAATAGCTACGAAAGAGCTCAGGATGCCGGGAGCCGAAGTAGCACTTTGAGTGCTAAGTTGCGCAATGCAGGTGGGAGATAGGATCTAATAAAAATATAAAGTTATGCGCAGTTCTTACATCATTCTGCTGTCGGCCGTCTTATTATTGCTTGCTGCTTGCAAACCCAAGCCTGGGGTAACCAACAATGGAAATAGCTCAACGACCATTACCGAGACCGAGCGCATAATGCGCAAAATGATTGAAGCTCAAAATGCGGTTGACTGGCTGGATGCCAGGGCACGTGTACGCATCGAGAGTCCCGAAATGAACGTAGGTGGTACGGCATTTCTGCGCATGAAAAAAGATGAGTGGGTTTGGGTAAGTATCAAAAAATTTGGATTTGAGGCCGCCCGCGCTATGGTTACACCAGATTCCTTTTATCTCATCAATAGGTTGGCAAACACCTATAGCATAGAGCCATTAAGTTACCTTGAAGAGCGATACAAGATGCCTGCGCGCTTTGATTTGTTACAGCAAATGCTCATCGGGAATCCTATATTCTTTGATCGGAATCTAGAAGTAGAAGGTGCAGAAGAGCAAGTCCATCTCTATGGGCAGAACAGCCGTTGGAAGTCTGACTATTGGATCAGCGACGATTCATATCTCCTGGAGCAGATGCGTCTGGAAGAAGTAGGGAGTAGTCGAATGCTCGAAGTAGAAATGACCGATTTTAGATCGGTAGGTTTGAAAAATGACTTTAGCCATGAGCGCAGGTTTACCATAGAAGCTCCGGGGGCAGGACAATCCAGGGTAGAGCTTTCCATAAACCGCCTGACCGTGGATGAGCCCGTAGAGGCCATTTTTGATATACCGGAGCGTTTCACACGAGAATAAAACCGCCTAACAATTTGCTTACGTTATTCGGGTAGGAACATTAATTGTATATATGGGTTTTTATTGAAAAACCAAATTAAGCCATGACTACCCCCGAAACCACAGCTGCCCCCAACCCGGCAGATACTCAATTTCCCATTCACCCATTACTGGAGCAGCGTTGGAGTCCACGCATGTTTTCGCCTGATCCCATTGCGGAGATGCATGTCAAGCAGTTGTTCGAAGCTGCTCGCTGGGCAGCCAGCTCATACAATCAGCAACCCTGGCGATTCTTATATGCAGTAAAGGGCAGCGAAGCCTATGACAAGATTATGGATTGCCTGGTGGAATTCAATCAGCAATGGGCCAAGCACGCTCCCTTGCTCATCTTAACGGCCTTCGAGAAGCAGTTTGATAATGGAAATGACAATTTCCACGCCTTGCACGACCTTGGTTTGGCCTTGGGCAACCTAAGTGTACAAGCCCAGGATATGAACGTAGCTTTGCACCACATGGCGGGCTTCGATGCCAACAAGGCCAAGGAGGCATTTAACGTACCGGAAGCATTTCAAGTCACTTCTGTTATTGCAGCGGGCTACTATGGCGGCAACCCAGAAGACTTATCTGAAGATCTTCAGGCTGGCGAGAAGCGAGCACGCGTGCGCAAGCCACAAGAAGAGATTGTATTCCAGGATGTTTGGCCAGTCTAAGCCCAAGTCAAAAACCTCTGCTATATTTGCACTAGCATGCTACTAAACATCGACATAGCTACTATAATTATTCAGGCCCGAACTAGGGTCCGTAGGAGGTAGCTTGTGTAAGTTTAGCGCTGAATCAAGAAATTAGCCCCGACGGATCGAGCATCCGCCGGGGCTGTTTATTTTTGCCACCCAATTTTGCCCAGATGTACCCAGAATACGAAAGACTAAACCTACCGGAAATAGATCGAGAAATCCTCGACTTCTGGAAGACAGCAAACATATTTGATCGCTCCATCGAAGAGCGCGATCCCCAAAATAGTTATGTATTTTACGAAGGGCCGCCCTCAGCCAATGGCCTGCCGGGCATCCACCACGTAATGGCCCGCACGATCAAAGATCTCTTTTGTCGGTTTCAGACCCTTAAGGGAAAGCGCGTCGAAAGAAAAGGCGGATGGGATACCCATGGCTTACCTATCGAGCTGAGCGTAGAGAAGGAACTGGGCATCACCAAGGAGGATATCGGGACAAAGATCACGGTAGAAGATTACAATAAAGCCTGCCGGGAAACGGTTATGCGCTACAAAAATATATGGGATGATCTGACGGTCAAGATGGGCTACTGGGTAGACCTGGACAATCCGTATATCACTTATGAAAACGAGTACATAGAGTCTGTCTGGTGGTTATTAAAGCAGATTTACGACAAAGGTCTGCTATATAAAGGCTATACCATACAGCCCTACAGTCCCGCTGCTGGCACGGGCCTCAGTAGCCACGAGCTTAATATGCCCGGAGCCTATAAAGAGGTGACTGATACTACGGTTGTGGCCATGTTCGACACGCAGCGTGAGACTGCCGAATGGCTATACAATTTACCGGTAGCTCCACCCGCTGGTGCCGATGAAGCAACCGTGCTCGGCTCGGCAGATAGTGAACAGGTTTACATCCTCGCTTGGACAACCACTCCCTGGACATTGCCGAGCAATACGGCGCTGACAGTAGGGGCAAAAATTGACTACGTCAAAGTGCGTACGCTCAATCCATACACCGGCGAAGAGGTAGACGTAGTACTTGCAGAAGCCTTGATTGGGAAGTGGTTTGGTGGCCACAACCAGCCAGAGGTTTTGGCCATATCAGCCCCATTTAAGGGCGAAAAACTCGTCGATATCCGCTACGATCAATTATTGGAAGTAGAAAAGCCTGAAGAAGGCGATGCCTTTCGCGTTATCAGCGGCAACTTCGTCACTACTCAAGACGGTACAGGCATTGTCCATACTGCTCCTAGCTTCGGTGCAGACGATATGTTCGTCGGCAAAGCCAATGGTATAGGGGCGCTTACTTTAGTCGACAAGACAGGCCGCTTCACCGAAGGAGCCGGTGAGTTTGCCGGTCGATTTGTAAAGGACTACAAAGACGAAGAAGGCTACGTGGATGTAAATGTCGATATAGCCGTGCATCTCAAAAAAGCAGGCAAAGCCTTCAACGTCTCTAAGTACAACCACAACTACCCCCACTGCTGGCGAACAGATAAACCCGTACTGTACTATCCGCTCGATAGTTGGTTCATCAAAGCCTCGGCTGTACGCGAGCGAATGAGCGAACTCAATGATACCATAAACTGGAAACCGGCCAGCACAGGTGAGGGCCGTTTTGGAAAGTGGCTCGAAAATTTACAAGACTGGAACTTGAGTCGCAGCCGCTACTGGGGCATCCCGCTACCGATATGGCGTAGTGAAGATGGAGAAGAGGAACTCTGTATCGGTTCGATCACAGAGTTGCAAACTCAGATCGAGCTCGCCAATAAGGAGCTTGGCATAGATCAACCTGTGCCCACAGACCTACACCGTCCCTACATAGACGATGTTATTCTTTGGCAGAATGGAAAATCGCTCAAGCGCGAGCTGGACCTCATCGACGTGTGGTTCGATTCGGGCAGTATGCCTTACGCACAACTGCACTACCCATTCGACAATGAGGAAATGTTTAAGCGAAATTTCCCGGCTGACTTCATTGCCGAAGGCGTAGACCAAACCCGGGGCTGGTTCTACACCCTGCATGCCATAGCTACGATGGTCTTCGATTGTGTGGCTTTCAAAAACGTCGTCTCTAACGGGCTGGTGCTGGATAAGAACGGCGTGAAAATGTCTAAGCGCTTGGGCAATGCTGTAGATCCATTCGATACCCTGTCCAAGTACGGCGCCGATGCCACTCGCTGGTACATGATCTCTAACAGCGATCCTTGGGACAATCTGAAATTTGACATAGCGGGTATTGGAGAGGTACAGCGAAAGCTATTTGGAACCCTATACAACACATACAACTTCTTCGCACTCTATGCCAATATCGATGAGTATACCGTCGATGGGCAAAGTGATTTAGACCGATCTCAGCTGGCTGAAATAGATCTATGGATTCTGTCCAAGCTTCATAGCCTACTTCAGGAAGTCGATGGCCACTACAGCGATTACGAGCCGACGAAGGCTTGTCGCGCCATCGATAGCTTTGTAGGTGATCAACTGAGCAACTGGTACGTCAGGCGCAGCCGCCGCAGATTCTGGAAGGGCGATATGACTGCCGATAAGCAAGCGGCCTACCAGACCTTACACCAGTGCCTGTTGGTCGTCAGTCAGTTGATGGCTCCGGTAGCGCCTTTCTTCAGCGATTGGTTGTATAGGAATTTGGACTTCCGCGGGTCGGAAACCTCTCCGGCTTCCGTCCACCTCTCTATTCTGTCCGACGCCGATCCACAAGTAATAGACAAAGATTTGGAGCAAAGGATGGAGTATGCGCAGCGCATATCGAGTTTGGTCCTCAGTCTGCGTAAGAAAGCTAAGCAGCGTGTGCGCCAGCCGCTACAGAAAATTCTGCTACCTGTACTCGACTCAGACTTCCAGCGCCGGGTAGAGGCGGTCAAAGATATCATACTGGAAGAGGTCAATGTCAAGGAAATCGAATACCTGACAGACGATAGCTTCTTCAGCAAGCAAATCAAGCCCAACTTTAAGACCTTGGGCCGCAGATTGGGCAAGCAAATGAAGGCTGCTGCTCAGGCTATCGGGCAGATGGGCCAAGATGATATTGCCCAGCTAGAGCAAGAGGGAAGGTATACCCTTCAACTCGATGATGAAGCTGTGGAGCTAGGTCTGGAAGATTTTGAGATTAGTACCCAAGATGTTCCCGGTTGGTCAGTGGCTTCAGAAAATGGCCTTACCGTTGCCCTCGACCTGACCATAACACCTGAACTGGCCAGGGAAGGCCTTGCTCGTGAATTGGTCAATCGCATCCAGAATCAGCGAAAGGACGAAGGTCTGGAAGTTACCGACCGAATCGTGATGCAGATCATTGCAAGTCCTAAGGTAGTAGAGGCCATTACTGCCTTCCAAAGCTACCTACGGGAAGAAGTGTTGGCCGACAATATCGAAGTCGTAGTCTCTCTTGCTGGCACTGCCGTAGAGCTCATCGAAGATGAAGTAGTAGTGATCAAGATCGAGAAAAGTGCGTAACTTATGACCGCAATTTGTCGTTAGATCTAGAGAAAAATATTTACCATGGCCGAACTAAGGGAAGGAGAGAAAGAGATATTTCCAGGCATCACGGTACTCGAAGGTCGCCGTGGGGGGAAGCCCTGTATAGCTGGAACTCGCCTGACGGTAGTTGATGTACTTGAATATCTATCATCAGAAATGACATTGCAAGAAATTCTGGAAGATTTTCCTTTCCTCAGTATGAATGATATAAAAACTGTATTGGCTTTTGCAGCTGCGCACATGAAAGAAGAGTTGAATAAGGCTGCATAAATGAAACTATTGCTGGATGAGAACCTTTCCTATCGTTTGATAAAGCACTTGAAGAGGGATACTATAGAGAGTGTTCACGCCAATATGTTAGGACTAGGACTAAATCCGGATGACCAGCAAATTTTCAAATGGGCCATGAAAAATGGAATTGACTGGATCGTATCAAAAGACAAGGATTTTCTAGAATTAATTTCAAGACTAGGTTCATCACCAAAACTGATTTATCTGAAGGTTGGCAATTTATCGACTAGGAAAATTTTGGCTTATTTGGTTGATCATTTAAATGCTATCGAAAGTTGGGAAAAAGACGTGTATGTTATTTCTGGACCTAGGACTTCCTAGGTGTTGATGTGAAAGTTATTATTCAAGACCCATGTCCAAATTCGAAATAGAAAACCGCTCAGGAGAGCTCATCATCAGATGGAAAGACAGCAAAAAAGTCAAGTGGTTTTTGCTGTTCTTTGCCCTGGTATGGAATCTGTTTATCGGTATTTTCTTAGTCGTTATGCTAGCGACAGATCCGAGAAATCTCTGGTATCTGAGCTTGCACGGCACCGCCGGGATTATCCTCATTTATGTAGTCCTTCGCATGTTTTTAAACACCAACGAAATCAGGGTTGGGCGAGGTGGACTTACGACTAAGTCGGGACCTATACCTGTTCCTGGGGGCAACAAGCAGTTTGCAGCTGACGAGATCGATCAACTCTTTGTAAAGCACGGAACCCAACAAAAGTCAGGTACGCGCACTACTCAGTATTACAGGCTGATGCTACGAACTAAGTCTGGTAAAGAAAAAGGGCTGTCCGGTATGCTCTCACAAACAGAGGCACTTGACTTAGAGCAAAAAATAGAGGACCACCTGGGCATAGAAGATCGCGTACTTGAACTAGACGGGAAAGTGGGGAAGTTTTTGCGCAAGTATGCGCCTGGCATGGCAGATATGGCCGAAGAGCAGTTTATGCGTCAGCAAGGGAAAAGTGGTTATGCCGAGGGGGGGAGCTCCATGGCTCCACGTCGTATTCCTGGGCCAGCTAAGGACATCGAGCCCGAATTACAGCATGCAGAGCCCGGCTACATCATCGATTACGATGGCAACAATCTAGCCATGACGGCTGGCGAGCAATTCGACTGGAAGGCAGATCGCCGATCAGATCGAAGGCTCACCATTTATGATGCCACGGCAGGTGAAAGCTATTATCTATACTGCGAGCAAGTTAGTGACGACGAATGGGTTTACTTCGAAGAGCGCCCACTAGCACCAGAAGAGGCAAGATCGCTCGGTCTGGTAGACGGTGAAGAGCTGCCGCAAAAACTTCAGAATGGCGACGATCGTTTCTTCTCTCGCAATGCGCAGTCGGGCCATCAGTTTTCTATGAGCGATGGTCAGGCCCGTGAAGTCTCTCAACAAATATTCGTTAGCACTAGCGCCAAAGAGCGGTTCAGATTACTGAGTGCAGATGAGGGTAAAGAGGTCGAGCTCTTCATCCAAGAGCAAATTTCTAAGGAGCAAATCAGAGATGTACTGGCGGGGTAATTTTTTCTTGCCGCCCACTCACAAAATATGTTCTTACAGCGTCAGTAGGTCAAACGCACTGGAAACGTGACCACTAAACTCAATCTTCGAACCTTATTATCTGGCTCTACTACTCAGGTCGAGAGCTGTTCGGAAGATGTGACTCTGGCTAGAAAATGTGTGGTGGGCGATCAACGAGCACAGCGCACTTTCTACGATAAATACTGCCCAATGGTTCTCGGAATTTGTCGAAGATACTCGGCTTTTGATCTAGAAGACACCGAGCTACTGAGTCAGGTTTTTATTAGGGCATTCGATAAATTAGGCACTTATAATGGGGATGGCTCACTAGGTGCCTGGCTGCGATCACTCACTGTTCGCACCTGCCTTTCGGCCATCAGAAAGCGGTCAAAACACCGATACGAAAGCATAGAATCTGCCGATAAAGAGATATCACTCACGACTCAGGCACTGGATCTTTTAGCACTAGAAGACTTAGTCAAACTGGTAAGAACCCTACCCGATATTCCTAGAATCATCTTTAACCTACATGTAGTTGAGGGCTATAAACACAGTGAAATCGCCGAGCAATTAGGGCTGACTGAAGCCAATAGTCGCTATCATTTGCGTCAAGCTAAGTTGAGGCTACGCTCATTAATTGAAATCCAAATGCCAGATTATGAATAGTGCAGATCAAAACTGGGATCGAATAGGTAGGAGATTAGAAAAGTACCAACCGCCAGTGCCTTCTGATCTGCATTTTGACCAGTTTCAGGAGCAGATGACTAAGGGTACGGACTGGTTCGAGCTACTAAAAAGTAAGCTCACCGTTGTACTGATTATCCTAGCTTTAAGTGGCGTAGTCGGTTTGGCTTGGGTTGGTAGCTCGACAAATTCCTTGTCTGATGATAGTCTTCGCTCAGATGCTGAAAGTCTGAAAATGTATCTCCATTCTACCAATGATCCCGAATCCCGATTGAGTAATTCAACGCCTGTAAGGACCCTAGTCATTGGAGAATCTGGCGAAAGCATAGAGGGAATAGAGCCGTCGATTATAAAGGCGAATTCTAGAGCCTACGCTGAGGGAGTATATTCTGAGTCGAGTGCTTTCGGATCGAATAGATATACAAATGAGAATACTCAGGCAACTGAGCAGATGTCTGAAAGGGCACAGAAAACCAAAAACAAGATAGATGTTCTTGCCGCCAGCTCACGGCAGGAAACCCACAGCATGCTGGCCTTGCCAAATACGCCTCTCTATGGATTAAGCGAATGGTCACTAGCGGTGCCAGAAAAACAGTTGGTCATAAATACCAATAGCCAAAAACAGCCAGTCAGAAAGCGTAGAGAAATACTTTGGTCTATTGCTCTAGGTCATGTCTGGCACCTGAAGACAGATCCCAATGGCATAGATCAAACAGATGAAGGTGTCTTCGTGCGTTTGGGATACACCATTCCTTTTTCGAGCAGATTCGGGCTGAGGGCTGAACTAGGTTATCGGGACCACTCTTGGTATTGGACACCCAACGATACGCAATGGCTGAGCTACAGCGAATCCATTTCTATTAGCAGTCCTTCAGGCACAACATCGGTCTATCGCTTTGGCAGTAGCTACAGCCAGTTTAGATCGCTGAGTGTCGGAGCAGAACTAAGCACGAATTTAGGACAACTAACCCTGGGGCTGGGCGCCAGATACAGTTATGTGTATGGCCGGGTTTCCTTGAATTCAAGCCCGAAAGATGACCCGCTAAATCCATTCAATGATTTTAGACCGACGCTGCTTCGAAGGCACGATCTCAGTCTGACCGGTAGCTTGCGTTTGCTGGTATTAAATCGTCTTGGTATTCAGGTGAGCGGGCAACTTGGGCTAACGGATTTAAGTCCTGACGGTCTTTGGGAGATATCAAAAAGAGAAACTTCTTCTGCAGTTGATCTTGGCCTGTTCTATAAATTTTAAATTCTTCAAAAATGAGAACTATTACTATACTATTGTTGGTTTTCCTATACACAAGTTGCGAAGAGGAAAAGACCCTATCACCTGACTTAAGCCATATCAACACGCGAATGTTTGTTGAAGGGAATATTGAAGCAGGATCCCAATTCCGAGCAATTTATATTGAGCCGGGAGAAGAAGGAAGTATTCCCAATATCAAAGCCTACGAACCTGAACAGAATGGATTTAGCCGAAATGGCAACTCCAGTTTAGTAGCCTATTTAGGCAAACTGTTCATCGGCTCTGGGCAGAGAAATCAGCCATGCTATGAGATCGAACCCTTAGTCTGGGGAGCAGTAAATCATTTGGCCGATCAAACTGCAGTGGCGCTCACACCAACATTTTTTTTAGAGTTTCCAGGCGTACCTGCTCAAGGGCCAGATTGCAAAATAGACTCTGCGGCGGTTGCTTCTCATCTGCGATTGGGAAATTTTCTTTTAGGGCAACAGCCAGGTCGGGCTCATATTCATTTATATGCACATGGCTTATTCACGGGTGCTGAAAATATTCTTGCAACGGACTTCTATCTGTCTCCCGATACCGAAAACCAAAATCTATCACTGACCATCACGGAATTGGATTTCGAAAGTGCAAAGTATACCGATGCTAGGGGTGTATTTGTTAGTTTTGAAATGCCTTTGGCCAAAGGGTTCAATAGCTATTCCGGCACTTTGTATAAGATTACGGACTTGAGGGGTAGGCTATTTTTTCCCTTTGATTAATCACTCATCAAACTTTAATAGAACAACTCTTCATAAACCTCTCTTACCTTGCCTACTGTCTTGATTTCTATTTCGTAGCGTGCAGGGTCCAAGCCCTTGGTGTTGTACTTGGAAATATAGATTTTTTGGAAGCCCAGTCTGGCGGCTTCTTGTATGCGTTGCTCTATGCGATTGACGGCCCTTATTTCGCCGCTTAGACCGACTTCGCCAGCAAAGCAAATATCGGTGGGTACGCTCACATCGGTTGCTGAAGATAGTAGGGCAGCCATGATGGCCAGGTCGATGGCTGGGTCGTCTACGCGAATACCGCCGGCCATATTGAGAAAGACATCTTGATTTCCGATAGACAAGCCCGCGCGCTTTTCGAGTACGGCGAGCAGCATGGATAGCCTGCGCAGATCGAAGCCTGTAGCAGATCGCTGCGGTGTTCCGTAGACGGCAGCCGAGACCAGGGCCTGTACCTCTATGAGCATGGGGCGCATACCTTCGAGGGTAGCACAAACTGCCGATCCGCTCAACTCTTCATCGCGCTGGCTGAGGAGTAGTTCGCTGGGGTTGCTGACTTGCCGCAGGCCGGAGGCTTGCATTTGGTAGATGCCGATCTCATCGGTAGAACCGAATCGGTTTTTGAGCGTGCGTAAGATTCGGTAGGTGTAGTTTCGGTCTCCTTCGAACTGCAAGACAGCATCGACTATGTGTTCTAGCAGCTTAGGCCCGGCAATGCTTCCTTCCTTGGTGATGTGACCAATCAGAAAAACGGGCACATTGGCTTCTTTGGCAAATCGCTGCAACTCTGCGGCACACTCGCGTACCTGACTGACCGTGCCTGCCATGCTATCTACATGCGGTGACCTTAGAGTTTGAATAGAGTCTGCTATGAGCAGATCGGGTTTGAGATCGGCAGCATGGGTGAGTAGTTTTTGGGTATCTGTCTCTGTCAGGAGGTAGCACTGATCTGGTCGACCGCCCAGGCGATCTGAGCGCATTTTGATCTGCTCTTCACTTTCTTCACCAGAGACGTAGAGCACTTTGCGACCCAACTGCAAGGCCAATTGAAGCAGTAGGGTAGACTTGCCAATGCCGGGCTGACCACCGAAAAGGGTGATGCTGCCAGGAACGATACCGCCGCCCAGCACTCGATTCAGCTCGTCGTCTGAGACAATTAGCCTGTGGACTTCGCCGGTTTTGACTTCGGGTAAACGAACGGGGCGGGGGCCGCGAAGGTGCCGACCTGCGGAAGTCCCATTGTCCGAACGCCACGACGGTCGCTCAGGCTTTCCCGCTTTTGTCTTGACTACTTTTTCTTCTATGAGCGTATTCCATTCTCCGCAAGAAGGGCACTGGCCCATCCACTTTGGGCTCTCGCTGCCGCAGCTGGTGCAGAAGAAAGTAGTTTTGACTTTGGCCATTCTTTTGTTTTGAATAATTTTTTACAAAACAAAAGTAGTAATAAACTTAGAAATTGACATTGATGCCTGACCTGATGACGTATGGCGGGTCGTTGAAAAACTCGCGCTCCCTGATGGGGAAAAGGATCATAAGCTCGAAACCGACTCCGCCCTGAAAGCCGCCCCCCTGCGAGAAGCCTGCTCCGATGTAGGGTACTGAACGGGTTCGGCGGATGGGATCGAAATTGGAATCGAGTGCAAATACATCGTTCTCCAGATTATACTCGACGTGCGCAAAGAATTGCTGAAATACTTTTGCTCGTCCAAAAACGCCTGCTGAGTAAGTGAAAAAGCTGGCGCTTTCGTCGGAACCTCGAAAGCTGACGCTATTGTACAGAATGCTACCTCTGGGACCAAAGCTGAGCCAGGGCGTCACTTTGTAACCTGCAATGGGTGTAAGGCCAATTAAAAAAGTCGACTGATCATTGACAGAGAAAAAATTGAGCTGGGCGCCGGTACCCCACCAAATAGCGCCACCAGCGTTGCCTCGCTCGCGATCTTCATTGTAGTAATCCAGATCATCGCTCGGACTGCGATCGTTGCCGCCCGTGATTTGAGCCATTAGCGTGCCGTAACCTAAGGCGAGCATGATGAGCAAGGTCGTGAATCTGATGTACATATTTTTTAAGCTTTTGAACGGACAAAGATAAACGCATACTCTATGCATTGAAAATCTTAATATTTCCGTAACACAACTTTGTCTGCACACATAAAGACCTGTACGGAAAGCCGTACGCAACCCTTGTATACCCATAAATCACACACCAAAACCTAAGGGTAGTTTCTGGAAGAAGTCCCTTCCTTCTTTCAGATTTTGGCTTTATGGTTGAAGCGCGTTGGGAGGTCCTGTTTTCGGCTGTGTCCGTTCTTGTTAAGATTCCCCGACAAGCTCTTATATTTGAGGATTAAAAGTCCCCAATTTGTCTACTGTCAGTACACTAGATGACACTGCGTTATTTGATCGCATTCGCGCTGGCGAGCATCAGCTCATAGACGAGCTGTACCGTCGTCATAGGCAGCCTTTTGTAACTTATGCAACGGGCCGCCTGATGGCTATAGAAGAAGATGCCGTTGACTGCTTTCAGGAGTCGGTCATCGTCTTTTATAAAAATGTAGTCAGTGGAAAGCTGACCGAGCTGAGCTGTAGTATTTCTACTTATTTGTTTGCAATAGGCAAGCGAATGATCTATAAGAAAAATGCAGATCGGCGCCGGGAAGCGCCCACTGAAGTAGACGACGACAGGCAGTATGCCGACGAAGTCGATATGACGATCTTCGAACGCATAGACGACGATCATAGACGCAGTCAAATGCAGGCGGCTATGAGCAAATTGGGAGACGCATGCCGTCAAATATTGACCTTAAGCTATTACCATCGCTATCCGACTGAGTCTATACAGACCACCTTGGGATTTAGCTCTCCGGGGGCAGTTCGTATCAAGAAGATGCGTTGCCTCCAACAACTCAAGCAATTATTTACTTCTGAATAGGCAAATAGCCTGATAAATCCTTGGTTAAAGATGGAAGCTTTAGAAAAAAATCAAATAGACATAGACCGCTACCTCATGGGGGAAATGCCTCAAGACGAGGCTGAGCAGTTTGTGCTTCGCATGGAAACTGACGGAGAGCTGGCCGATCAGCTGGCAGACACGCGTCTGGCCATAGATATAATAGATACAGCCGAAGATGGCTTATTAAAGGACCGACTGGCCGCACTTGAACAAGAAGAGTTTGGCGAGTCTTCCAGCCAAAGCCCGAATCTTAGGGTATTGGTCAATACTGAGAAGGCGGAGACAAAAAAAGAGGCCAAGGTTATTCAGATGAATCCCTTGCGCCGTTACTTCTCGATAGCATCATCTGTACTGTTGTTTCTGGCTGCTGCCTGGTTTTTACTTCGTCCTTCCAGCTTGAGTAATCAAGATCTTTTTGCTGAAAACTTTGCACCCTACACCAATAGTGAAGTGCTGGATAGAGGCAGCGCCGATGATCGTCAAACGGCTTACTTCGCTTACCAATCTGGAGACTACGATCAAGCTTATGAGCTACTGAGTAATCTGCCCCAGGAAGCCGGCAATCAGTTTTTTACCGCCCAGGCAGCGCTGGCAACCGACCGAGCAGAAGAAGCGCTGGATTTGCTTACAGCTCTCGCTGCCGACATCAACTTTCCCCTACAAGAAGAATCGGAATGGCACCTGGCTTTGGCGCATCTACAACTGGATGAGCGCGAGGCCGCCCAAGCTATTCTAAGAGAAATATCTCGCGACAATACCCATAGCAGACAACGCGATGCGACTGTACTGCTGACGAAATTCTAAAAAAATTTCAGGGCTTTAGCACTGATAATTTTTTAGTGATTAAGTAACGACTTACTGAAAAGTAAGTACTAAATCGTGTAGGAACTACACCCGCTAAAAGTCCCCTTTAGTATGCATACTGCGCTCTCTTTCAAAAGACTTCTACACCTCAGTATACTCTTATTGGTCATGTTGAGTTGGCCTGCTTGTGATCCCGACATGCCACCAGCACCCACTTGCGATGACGATATCCCTACTGCACCCATCACTTCCAATTCCTGCGACTCCGGCCCTCTTCTCGATTTTAACAATCTGAGCGATCCTCAGGCAGGTGTGATCCCTTTATTGGCCAATTTTTGCGCTACAGACTACAGCCGATCGCGGGTGTTCAGAATGCCTGAGCCCCTTGACCTGAATCTGATTATATATGTCAATTATCCGGGTGGTGTCTTGGTAGAAGTCTTGGGAAGTAATTGCGAAGGCAACTTGCCTTTCCTTATCGAGTGTATCACTGTAGAAGATGTAGCCGAGATTGTCGAACTCAATGTGGAAGCTAGCGGAGCAGACGATATTCTGGTCCGGGTAGTGCCTCAGCAAACTACGGAATACGATCCTGGAATTAACCCCCAAGATGAGATATCTGTCCTATTAGTCGAAGATATCGGGAATCCTCAAACGTTTAATGATATACCTGTTTCCTGCTCTGGCGATCGCTTGCAGCGCTTGATCATTAGCGGGCCAGGAGGAGTGGGCATAGATGCTGCCAATGCACTGGGTTTACCCATCTCCGAAAGCTGTAATTGTTCCAATGGTGATTTACTGACGGTAGACGTGCCATACGGAGTGGATCTGCTGACCCTAAGGCCTAAAGCTAGGGTTAGAACGTCTCAAGCACTCAATGATACCACAGGACTTGCTCTTGATTTTGACTTTTTGCCTCTTATTCCTCCTCTAGTACATCCTGGATATGATCCTCAGGACGACACCTATATTACCTCTTCCGAGGTAG
>JBCDFE010000074.1:0-18401 GCA_039178745.1 Bacteroidota bacterium
CGCAATGCCACCTATATCGATCTGTTCTATGATTTGTGCCTCCTCTTCGGTGGCTGCTACCGTTTCTTCGAAGGGATAGAGATCGACTACGATGAGGTCGATGGTGGGAATGTCGTATTTGTCCAGTTGCCCCAGGTGATCTTCATTACGCATGGCCAGTATACCCCCGTGCACCTTAGGATGAAGGGTTTTAACTCGTCCATCGAGTATAGAGGGATAGCCTGTCAGGTCCTCCACAGCAACAACATCTGCTCCCCGATCGCGAATAAATCGCTCGGTGCCTCCAGTACTGTACATAGTAACGCCATGCCTGGAAAGTGCGTCTACAATCGGCCCTAGGCCCTCCTTGTGGTAAACGGAAATGAGGGCAGATGAAATGGTGCGAGATGCCATATTTGCTTGTTGAGAGCGCAAAGATAAATTTAAACCGGTAGCCGCACTCTGAATTTTGCACCCTTTGGCACATTGTCCTCCAACTCGATCAAACCCTGATGTCGCTCTACAATTTCTTTTACGATAAATAATCCGAGCCCGGTGCCCTTCGTGCGGCGAGTATCTTCGCTACCTATGCGATAGAATCTTCTCCAGATTTTGGACTTGTGCTCGTCGGGAACACCAGGACCATTGTCCGCCACAGTCAGATCCATCTCTCCAGATCCATTGCGGTTGAGCTCGATATCGATTTCGGGTGAAGGCTGGCTGTATTTGGCTGCATTTTCCACTAAGTTCAAAATAACTGAGGTCATACCTGCTGCGTCGCCTCTGAAAAACGGAATGTCTTCGTCGACCTTCAGACCAATCTTTGCGGTAGGATACTTGGTCTCCACTACGTCGACAGCCTCTAAAAGCAAGGCTTTGATGTCGAGTTGTTCTTTACTCAGTTGATAACCAGACTCCAATTTAGCACTCAGTAGGAGATTATTGACCAGCTCCGTCAGGCGATCAGCTTCTTTCAATCCGTTTGTGCTGAGCTTGATCTGTGTGCCTTCTGGCAGGTCGCGACGATTTTGGAAGGTCTCCAGGATCAGCCTGACACCGGCTATGGGACTTTTCAATTCATGGGTGATGCTCAGCAGGAAAGATCGCTGCTGATCTGCGGCCATGAGCCGATTTTTCAAATTGCGATAAATCAAGTACGTACCGCCGAGTATGCAGCTGAGTAGCAAAATGGCCTCGCCAAAGATCATGCCCCGCTGCGCTCTGTAATCTCTGGCCGCCTCCAGATAGACCGCAGTATTTTCGATGGTTTGACCTGGTTCCAGCTCCCGGCTTATGGTCATACGTGTAGTCAGATCGGCCACTCGGGCTTCGAAGGCTTCCGTATTCTTACGCAATAGCAGGACCGACCACCAAATGGTGCCCAAAACAGCATAGGCAAGTAGCGCATACGCATACCAGGGAAGTGAGTACCTGCGGAAGTCCATACTTTAAAGATTGCGAAGATATGGCAAAGAAACATAGAAATCCAGTTGCCGACTAGTCGGTACTTCAGCTATGCTTTTGTAATTAACAATTCTTGAATTCATACTATTTTTAAAGCGGAAAGGTTCTATTGACTTTACAAACCAACACACTTATGACACGCTTATTTTTAGCCTGCGTTTGTATTTTTTGTACTTCCGCGGGTAGTTACGCTGCCAATTTAGTAGAGATTTCTCCCATCCATCGCAGTTTGTTGATGCTCCGGTTTAGTGATGGACAGATCGTTTATCATGGTGCTGGCCAAACGGGAGACGAAGATATACTTCAAGTCAATCCGCTAGATATCGATGTGGCGAGTTCGGTTACTGCCTATGCTTTGACGAGTACAGATGACCCCGCCTACAGCCAGGCGCAATCGCCGACAGAAGTCTGGCGCAAAACCAAGCCGAATGGCATCACCAAACTGTGTATCGGCTGGGGGCCAATACCTGAGTTGGGCGGTGATTTTGGATGCCTCAATGAAGATGGCGACCGGGTGAATGATCACTATCTGTACCTGAGCTTACCCAGCCCCATGCAGGAAGGCGCCACCTATACCATTAGCCTCGATCCCGCTATCGATCAAGAAACGGCCTTACTGACTTTTACCTTCGATAGCAGACAAATCCGGTCCGAGGCTGTCCATGCCAATCAGGTTGCCTATTCGACCAATGCTCCGGCCAAATACGCCTACATTCACAACTGGGCCGGCGATGGAGGTGGCATAGATTTTAGCACCTTCGAGGGCAGTACTTTCGGTCTGATCGATGAGCAAAGCGGCCAGACGGTGTTTACCGGCCAGCTGGCTTTCCGCCTGCCAGACAATAGCCCGGAGACGTTTCAGGAGAACCCCGATGAAACGCCCAATCAAAACTTTCTCGCTACACCATCGTGGGAATGTGATTTCAGTGACTTCAATGAGCCAGGCGAATACCGCTTGTATGTCGAAGGGATAGGTACGAGCTTTCCTTTCGAAATCAGTTGTGCGGCTACGCAGTCTGTTTATGAGGCAGTTATGAAAGCTGTCTATCGGCAGCGTTCGGGCATCGCCTTGACCGCCGAATATACAGACAGACCCAGACCTGCGCCCCACAATCCAAGCATTACGCCTGGATTTGCTGATAGGTTGATTTTTACGAGTACAACTATTTGCGAGGTCAGTGATATAGATGGTATTCCCGAAGACAGAGTCTTATGGGAAGCCGGTGCGCAGGGCACATTGAAGGATAGCTGGGGCTGGTATCAAGATGCAGGAGATTGGGATGCCTATCCGGTTCATTTAAAAGTTCCGGTTGAGCTGATGCTGGCGTATCTCTTTTTCTCAGAGCAATTGAGCGGAGAGAATCTGAATCTGCCAGAGAGTGGGAATGATTTCCCCGATTGGCTGGATGAAGCCCGCTGGTTGCTGGCCTTTTATCAGCGTTTGCGCGCAGAGACAGAAACAAAAGGATGGACAAGCGGGGGCGTGCCGGGTGCTCGCGTATTTGGCGACCTTTGGGGAGACGACCTGGTTGACGATGTAGGTCGAGGCAGCTGGCAAGACAATACCCGAGACTGGTATGTGAGTGGCGAAGACCCCTACCTCAGTTATGTGTACGCGGGTATGGCTGCGCATTTGGCTTATCTTATCGAAGAAGAAAATCTAGAGGATCCAGAAGGTATAGATTGGCAAACAGAAGCCATTTCTGCCTGGGACTGGGCAGAGGCGAACTGGACGGGCGATGCTTGCCACGATTTAGACATCAACGCAGCTAAGGCCTATGCCGCAGCCGCCCTGTATGCCATAACACTCCAAGCGGCTTATGAGGATACCTTCATCAGTACATACGTTTCTTTTGCTATTGGTGGAAGCCTGGAAAATGAACAGATATGGGGAGCTGCTGTGTATATGAGCCTACCGGAGGAAGAGACAGATGCCGCACTTAGAGCAGATATACTTCCGCGTATTCAGGCGACCGGTGATTTTCTCTTGCTCGACAATACCAATCTGCGGGCCAGTCGGTGGGGAGGGAACCATTTCTTGCCCATGCTTATTGGTCATGGTACCACCCCATTGGTTTTTGATGGCATTATGGCCTATGCCCTCAGCAGGGATGAAAATCCGGACTTGGCCACTGAATATCTGGCCAGTCTGCACCATACAGCCGATTATTTTCTGGGCGGCAATCCCCTCAATATGTGTTGGGTCACCGGTGCAGGGGAGCGTTCGCCAGAACAAATGCTGATCCTGGATGCCTGGTACGATGGGGTAGGGACCATCCCCGATGGTTACATTCCTTATGGCCCCTGGCGAGACGAGAATGTATTTGGAAATTACGGATGGTGGAATCACGCTTTCGCCAACAGAGATCTTTATCCGGCCATAGATCAGTGGCCGGGACATGAGCGCTGGTTCAATACCCGCTATGCGCCATTTAATGCGGAATTTACCATTCACCAAAATCTGATAGCTGGCGCGGTACTGTATGGCGTACTGAGTGGAGAGCCGAATTGCGCAGATGGTCCAAACAGCACGGATCGCCCATTGGTGGTTTCGCTCGATTTCAGCTTGAGTCCCAACCCTGGCGAGGGGCTGATCCGTATTATTCTAGAACAGAATCGCCACCAAACTATAAGCGCTATCCGCATCTTCACGACAAGTGGCCAGCTGCTCAGGGCGTACAATCAGCTAGCTGCACCTTACGAACTGGATCTCTCCAGCGTACCGAGTGGCAACTACCAGATAGAAGTTGTTACAGAAGATGGGATGGGTGTAAAGACCTATATCAAACAGTAAAGTGATGTGTTTCGGCAAGCCAGCTGGCTTGCCGAAACACGAGTTAATTTAGTCCCTGATCAGGGCGAAATCTGTCCGTCTGTTTGCTGCGCGTCCACCTGCGCTGCTATTGTTGGATACGGGATTGTCCGGTCCGTTACCTACAACCACAAAGCGGTTGGTATCGAAGTTGTATTCGCGCACCAGATAGGCAACTACAGCTTGAGCTCTGCGGCGGCTGAGTTCGACATTGGTAGCTCTGGAGCCGGTATTATCCGTATTTCCTTCTACGCGGATGCGCGAGCCTGCAAAAGCGCGGGCAATGGGTACCATCTCCTCATCTATGATGTTTTTAGCCCTATCGTCGAGTGTGGAAGAGCCGGTCTCAAAGTTGACACTCACCTGTCTTACGGCAATAGCCTCGGCAGCTTCTCCTTCCGATTGGCTGATCTCGTCAAAAGTGGCTTGGCCTTCGGCCTTATGCTCAGGTCCTGATAGCCGACTGCTGTTTACGAATCGACCGTAACTGACTTGGCGGAAACCGGCCACGCCTGCCTGATCGATATAGCCGAATGACTGATAGTCTTTGGCCATACGGCTGTATAGCTCTTCGCCCGTAGTGCCTCTGTAGTTGGTATTGAAACCAAAGAAATCCTGGTTGTCTCCGTGGGTAGTCAGGCGCACATTGCCGATCATAGCATCGGCATCGGCTGGCGTGAGATCCATCTCTCTGGCCAGGATCTGGGCAGCCTCTTGCCTGGCACTTGGGCTGTTGTTGATCTCTGCAGCGCCTTTCATCCAGCCTTCGTAGAGTGCTTGCAGCGCTTCTCGGTTGTTTTCTACATATTCTCGCTTGGCGAAAAAGATGTCGGCTATGATGTTGGTGGCCGTCTTTGTGCTCTCCAGCACTTTAGCGCCAGGTACAGCTCTGACGGATAGCTCATCGTCTGGCGACCAGACCACCGCAGCGTCTACAACGCCTGTCTTAAAGGCCTGGGCCGACTCT
Source organism: Bacteroidota bacterium (assembly GCA_039178745.1). Classification (GTDB taxonomy): domain Bacteria; phylum Bacteroidota; class Bacteroidia; order Chitinophagales; family Saprospiraceae; genus Neolewinella. Next base: position 5,223 of record JBCDFE010000074.1, read on the forward strand.
ACTGCCGATGGGTAGAACTTGAGATCGACATCGTCGGCACTCAGACCACCAGCTTCTAACAGATAGAGCAAGAAAGTGTGGGAAGGTGTAAGCTCACCTACAGCTATTGACTTTCCGCGCAGATCAGCCACGGAGTTGATGCCCCTGCGCACTACAACGGCATCGCCACCTCTGGACCAGTCGGCCTGATATAGCACAACCGGGTCAAAATCTGCTAGATCGGGCAGAATGGTTGGGAAGGCATCGATGGTATACCAGTGCACGTCTATGTCGCCATTTTTAAAGGCATTCAGACTAGATACCACATCGTCGTTGAGAACGAATTCGACGTCTATGCCATACTCCTTGCGGTACATAGATTCGGCACTGGGCTTGAATCCTCGATTGAAATACTGGCCACCGGCGTATCCGCCCCAGGTCACGACCCCTACTCGAATGACATCGTCTGATCCGGCAGGTCTGTCGCTGGCGTTGTTTCCGTATCGGGTGTCTTCTTGGCTGGCCCCGGAGTTGCCACCGCCATTGTCTCCGCTATCTTTAGTCATAAGGGTGAAGCCGAAATAGGCTCCGGCTAAAATAGCGATGGTGATGAGTAGCTTGCTAAATGAGGTTAAGCGTGCCATAGTATGATTTTGGGTTGATGATTACAGCTGGTGCTGTTGGTTAGGGGATGATTATTCAAAAAATGAGTCGTACTGGTTTCTCTGGCCAGTGGGTCGGGTAGCTTTTTCTGGGATGGGAGCATCCAAGTCGAGTACATCACCGTCGTTTTCTGCTTGTAGCAGCAGAGTGTCTTTCTGATCGCCGAGCAGCAGGCTGTCGCTCTCTTTTTCCCATTGTTCGAGCATGCGCAGCCCGTCCTCTTCGAAGACGCCGTTTTGCAAGTCGACCGAATCCATAAAATTGGCACTGAGCTCCATGAAGCGCTCCATTTCGCCCACTTTATTGGCTACATCGTCGGCAATATTCTCCATGGCCATATCAAACATGGCGCGCTGGTCGGGATTGCCGTTCATGACGCTCATGGCCGACTTCATGGCCGAGTGGCTGGCGTGAATGGCTTTGCGCTCGGTCTCTTTGACCGATACCTGGTCTTTGATGTCTTCAGCCAGGATCGAGCTATTTTCGTACATCTTGGTCAGTACACGATAGAGCACCTCCATCTTTTTGTAGAGGGTTTCCAACCTGATGTTGCTGTCTTTCAGACGGCCTGCGCGGCGGCTTTTCAAGATCATGACATTGCGTCGGTTGGTCTCTTTTGCTTTGCCGGCCAGCTGTAGATTGTTGTTGATCTCCCGTTGGTTGTTGACAATGGTCTCCTTCAGCTTGTGCATCTGAGCGCGCAACTGGCTGATCTGCTTATTCATCTTGCGCAGATTGTTTTGCAACTCTTCTACATAGGTCCTCAGAATGCCGATGGGGTCTATCTGCACGAACAGGCCCGTTACCCAGCGCATGACGCTCTTGTACATGTACCAGATCAGATTGCGCATCTTGGGATCGAGTATCATGTAGATGACTACGCCCAGCACAGCCAGGGTACCAGCCAGATAAAGGGTATTAGCAAATAGAAGCCCCCAATTTACGGTTGTGGCCAAAAAAGCGCCACCTGCTATCAGTGCGCCTAGAAATAGCAGACCCGTAACTCCTTCGGGTCTTTTCCAGAAAGATTTGGGTTGCATTTGCGGTGGTGAATCCATATTGATATACGTGTCTTAAACTGTTTGCGTGTAAAGATAATAAAGACGTAAGAAGTATGTTTGTTGAGTCGTTAGTCGAGCTTCTACTAGCTTTTGTGGAATACTGATTGGCTCGGTCTCAGCTTTGATCTTTTTTTGTACTTCCGCAGGATCGGCTACTCCACTACAATCCGGTAGGTAGCTACTCCCTCAGCTGCTTGATCTGGGTCGAATAGCTGCAAATAGTACAGGCCGGGGAGGTCTGGCGCACGAAGTTCTGAGCCAGCACCAGTAGATATTGGCTGACCGTAAGCATTCCACCAGCGGAAGTCCAATTGAATAGGCAAAATAGTCGATCCAGAAATAGATGCATCGCTTTTGCGCACATTAATGGTATGCATAGGCTGCCCTGGCGACGCGGGGTTTGGGAATACACTTATGTTTTCCGACAGATTTTGGGTGTTTTGTGTACTCGATGGCTGGATGTATCGGTAAGCCAGGGCATCGAGGTCAAAACCGGAGCTTGCGAAGGGAGTTGGCCAGGGATCGTTGATAATTTGGCCTTCGGTATCGCGGGTAGGCTGGCTGATTCTTCCTACAATATCGACCACCCGCACCTGAGATATGGCCGAAATGTCTATATCGGGAAAATTATGCACTGCGCTAAAGTCGAAAGGCGTACCGATTAGGCCTTCGTATTTGCCTGCCAGCCCATCGAGATTGCCGGATTGCATGACGCCAAAAGTTCCGACTTGGGTGCTGGTATCCGTCAGGCTGGTATTTGGCAGTCTGACGAATGTTTGCCCGTCGCTGCTGATCTCGACGAAGGCCAGCTCCAGAAAAAAACCATTACCGGTAGCAAATCCGTTCTCGAATATGGCGATGTCCCAATCCGGGCCATCTGCTATGGGCGGATCGAAGATATAGGTGGCCATTCCCTCTTCACCCAGGCTGATGACCACCAAGTCGGCAGGCCCGGCTGCGTCTTCAGCTGTGCCTACGCTTGCCAACCCCAATGAAAGGGAATCCAGTTGCTGAGGTCCTCTTTCTACCATCGGATTATCCCCCCAGCCTATGATGCTTGCATCTTGTGGCGTTATGCCTTCGTCTACAGGAAACTGGCCGGCTAGCTGGAGACAAATCAAGATCAAGCAAAGCGTGAGTATAGATTTCATGCTGCGAAAGTAAAAAAGCCCCTTCGATCAATAGACCGAAGAGGCTTCTAACATATTCATTGTATTTGGTTGGCATTACATCATGCCACCCATACCGCCTGGCATACCACCGCCGTGAGCGTGTGGTGCTTCGGGTTCGGGCTTGTCGCTGATGACGCACTCTGTAGTCAGGACCATACCTGCAATACTGGCAGCATTTTCCAATGCGATACGAGTCACCTTGGTCGGGTCGATTACACCTGCCTTTTTGAGGTCGACAAACTCATCTGTACGAGCATTGTAGCCATGGCTACCTTCGCTGTTGATGACGGTCTGCAAGATTACGCTACCTTCCACGCCTGCATTGTCTGCGATGGTGCGCAAGGGAGATTCGAGTGCTTTGCGAACGATCTGGATACCGATGTTCTGGTCTTCGTTGTCGGCGGTCATACCGTCAAGGGCACCAATGGCGCGCACCAAAGCTACACCACCACCGGCTACGATGCCTTCTTCTACTGCAGCGCGGGTTGCGTGAAGGGCGTCGTCTACACGATCTTTCTTTTCCTTCATTTCAACTTCCGTAGCGGCACCTACATAGAGTACAGCTACACCGCCAGCTAGCTTAGCGAGACGCTCTTGCAGCTTTTCGCGATCGTAGTCGCTGGTTGTTGTGTCGATTTGCTGCTTGATCTGGTTGACTCGACTAGTGATCAACTCATCTTCGCCAGCACCATTTACGATGGTGGTGTTGTCTTTGTCGATAGAGATTTTTTCAGCTGTTCCCAGCATGTCGAGGGTAGCGCTGTCTAGCTTATAGCCTTTCTCTTCGCTGATGACGGTACCACCGGTCAGGATGGCGATGTCTTCTAGCATGGCTTTGCGACGATCACCGAAACCGGGAGCTTTTACGGCAACGACCTTCAATTGTGCGCGCAAGCGATTGACGACCAATACGCCCAATGCCTGAGATTCGATGTCTTCGGCGATGATGAGTAATGGGCGGCCACTCTGGACAACGTTTTCCAGGATGGGTACGATGTCCTGCATATTGCTGATCTTCTTATCGTGGATCAGGATATATGGATTCTCGTACTCAGTGACCATATTGTCTGGGTCAGTGACGAAGTATGGGCTCAGGTAGCCGCGATCAAACTGCATACCCATTACTTCTTCTACGTAAGTATCGGTGCCCTTTGCTTCTTCGACTGTAATGACGCCGTCTTTGCTGACGCGCTTCATGGCATCGGCGATCAGTGCACCGATCTCGCCATCATTGTTGGCAGAGATGGCAGCAACTTGCTCGATCTTGCTGAAATCGTCTCCGATGGTTTCGGACTGCTCTTTAAGGTGTGCGATGATAGACTTGGTGGCCTTATCGATACCTCGCTTCAGATCCATGGGGTTAGCACCGGCCGTAACGTTTTTCAGACCTGCCTGAATCATGGCCTGAGCGAGCACAGTGGCAGTGGTGGTACCATCACCTGCAATATCTGCAGTTTTGCTGGCGACCTCCTTGACCATTTGTGCGCCCATGTTGCTTACTGGATCTTCCAGCTCAATTTCTTTAGCTACCGTGACACCGTCTTTGGTAACCTGAGGGGCTCCGAATGATTTTTGAATAACAACATTGCGGCCTTTTGGGCCCAGGGTGACTTTGACGGCATTTGCTAATGCGTCTACACCGTCGCGCAGCTGCTCGCGCGCATTGCGATCAAAGCTAATTTCTTTAGCCATTGGTTTTTTTGATTTTTAATTCTTGGATTTTGGTAGGATAAGGGGCTGCTTATTCAGCAGTTTTAGATGACGACCAGGATGTCGTCTTCGCGCATGATGAGATAATCCTCTCCATCGATGTTTACTTCTTGTCCGGCGTACTTGCCGTAAAGAACCACATCGCCAGCGGCTACAGTCATCAGATTTCCGTCTTTGCCGGGGCCAACAGCAATGACCTCACCACGCTGTGGCTTTTCCTTTGCGGTGTCTGGAACGATGATTCCACCTTTCGTTTTTTCTTCGGCTTGAGCCGGCTTGACTATAACGCGATCGTTGATCGGCTTCATAGGAGCTTGTTTAAATTTTGTGATTTGGGTGATGTTAAATAGCAATGGAGACCTGACCACTACTGGGTTGAGTCTTCCACCTACGGAAGTGCTAATTCTATGCCAAATTGATGGGGGCTGACGTAATGGCAGGAACTTGGCTTGAAAGAGCTTAGACCACTCGCCTTTGGCTCGTTGGGAGAGATTAGACCACTCGCTGCGCTCGTTGTAAGAGTTTAGACCACTCGCTGCGCTCGTTGTAAGAGTTTAGACCACTCGCTGCGCTCGTTGTAAGAGTTTAGACCACTCGCCTTTGGCTCGTTGTAAGAGTTTAGATCACTCGCTGTGCTCGTTCTGAGAGTTTAGATCACTCGCTGTTGCTTGTTGGGAGGAAAGCGCTTCATCCGATATGTCGAGTTAAAGACCTACCATTTCAGGTCTTTTTCAGAGAGGAAGTATTCTCCTTCTATGGCTGGCCACTCGATGCCGATTTCTGGGTCATTATAGGGCAGCCCGGACTCGGCGGATTTGTTGTAGAAGTTGTCGCATTTGTAGGTGAAAGTAGCGTATTCCGTTAGGGCGAGATAGCCGTGGGCAAAACCTCTGGGGATGAATAGCTGGAGGTGGTTGTCTTGGGTAAGTTCTATTCCGAACCAACGTTTGAAGGTAGGCGAGTCCGTTCTCAGATCAACGGCGACATCAAAGACGCTTCCTTCTGTACATCTGACCAACTTGGCTTGGGCTGCTTTGCCTTTTTGGAAATGTAGTCCGCGGAGTACGCCCATAGTAGAACGGGCCTGATTGTCCTGTACGAAGTGGGTGTCGAGACCGGTATTTTTACGCCACTTTAGCTGATTGAAGCTTTCGTAGAAGTATCCACGTTGGTCTTCAATGACGGTAGGTTCGATAATAAGCAGGCCTTCGATGGGGGTAGGGCGTACAATCATAGTTCAGGTGGTTACCTTTGAGGTACAAAGAAAGCAATAATGTCAGATTGGCTTTTTTATGTTCGTATGGGAATCGATCACATTTGGAGTGAAGATGCCTATGATCATATTCTCTTTCTCCTAGCGATATGCGCGACTTATAAACCCAAAGCCTGGCGTGAGTTGCTCGTGCTGGTAACTGCTTTTACTATTGGGCATGCATTGACCATCTTTTTGGCGAGCATGTACGGCAGCGCACTTTCGCAGCCCGTGACAGAGTGGCTGGTTGGGCTGACCATTGTGCTTGGTGCTATTTACAATCTAGCCTTCTCGGCCGAATGGCATCAGCGACATCGATGGTTAAATTATGTGATCGTGATTGGCTTTGGATTGATTCATGGCCTGGCATTCAGTGGTATGTTTCGGGCACTGGCTTTTGAAGGTGGGGACTTGCTGGGCGTTTTGCTCGGATTCAATCTCGGTGTAGAGGCCGGCCAAATTGGCATTGTCTTGCTGATCTTCGGGCTGAGCTGGCTGGTCGTGAAACAATTAAAGGTTCCATTTACCTACTGGAGGATAGGACTTTCTGTAGTGGCACTGATGTATGGTCTGTATTTGGTGTGGGAGAGATGGGGTTTTTGAGGAGAGGTGAGAGATAAGAGGCAAGAGGCGCCCACTTTGTGGCCTTGAGAGATGAGATTTTAGAGGTGTTTGCTGCGCAAACTTTAGAGACGAGAGATCACCAGCCTCTGTATCTGGGGAGTTCCTTTAGGCCTAGTAGCCGTAGATAAACAATGAGTTGGCCTCGGTGGTGAGTGAGATGGTCTTGTAGTAGCCAGGCAATGACTCGTTTGGTGCGGGGACCTACGAAAAACTGGACCTCTGTGGACCAATCGCCATCGGCTACGTTTGAGATGGCATCTTTTGCAAACGCAAAGGCTTTATCTAGTTCGGTTTTTATTGCTGTTAGGTCTAGGGAGTCGCTGTTTAATAGGTCTAATGTAGCATCTCTATCGAACCCTTGAGGATTGTACTCCAGGAAGCGATTGGACAGGAAATACATATTGCCAGCTATGTGTGTTAGCTGACCGCGCAGGCTCATTTGATCTGCTGTGGGCTTGTAGTTTAGATCGAGGGTATCCGCCATATCTACCAGCTCCATGAGGTATTCTTTGGAGTTGTCCCACTTGGTTTGCCATTCTGAGTGGTTGAAATCTTGGGTGAATACGGCAGTTCCTGCGCAATAAACCAGGACAATGGTTTGTAGGATTTTCATATCACAAAAGTTTATAATTTGGTTGAGGCAAAATAAAAAGCCCTCTGGCCAAAGACCAAAGGGCTGTAATCTCTTTCGTGAGTTGCTTGTAGGAAATCAGAAGATTACTCTTCGACGATTTCCATAGTTACGGTTGGCGTAACTTCCTTGTGCAATTTGAGGATTAAATCGTAGCTGCCGATTTCCTTGGCATTTTCAGGTAGCACGACCTTCTTGCGCTCGACTTCGAGGCCAAACTGCTCTTGCAAAGCCTGGACTACCTGAAGTTGGGTTACGCTACCGAAGATACGGCCACTGCTGCTCGCCTTGGCACCGACTTTCAGTGTCTGACCTGCCAACTTATTGGCCATGGCCTTGTAGTCGTCTAAGCGCTTTTGCTCTTGTGCTTCTTCACGACGTGTCATTTCAGCTAGTCGTCCGAGGTTTGACTTGCTAGCAATAATGGCTAGTCCACGAGGAATGAGATAGTTGCGCCCAAAACCAGGTTTTACGGTAATGATTTCGTGCTTATCGCCGACCTTATCGACGTCTTTCAGCATGATTACTTGCATGATAGTAATGTTGTTGTCCCGGCCTTTTAGGGATGTTCCCCATTTACAACCGGTTAGAGAAGGAAATGGTACGGCGACTTTCGTATGCGTATCGCGACCTTAGAAATAAGTCGCAATACGCAATACGGCCAACGCTATACGCTTGTTACTTTAAAAGATCCGTCACATACGGCAACATGGCCAAGTGGCGGGCGCGCTTGATCGCTGTTGATACTTTGCGCTGGTACTTCAATGAGTTACCGCTGATGCGGCGAGGCAAAATCTTACCTTGCTCATTGACGAAAGACAACAAGAAATCGGGGTCCTTGTAGTCGATATACTTGATGCCATAACGCTTGAAACGGCAGTATTTTTTGCGCTTCTGGCCAATCTTAGGATTGGAGAGAAACTTGATGTCATCACGACTTGCCATCGGATTTTATTTTTGGTTGTTAATTACTCTTCTTCCTCTTTGCGAGATTCTGCATCTCCGCTAGGTACGCCGCTTACGCTGGGTGCGTCACTTTGCTTGCGGCTTATACCGTGTGCAGCAGATTCGGTTTTGGCAGCTTTGTTTTGCTTACCGCGCTTTGCTTTACCGATCTTGCCGTTGCGCTTGTCTTCATTGTACTGTATACCGTACTTGTCTAAGGTTACAGTCAGAAAGCGCATGATGCGGTCGTCACGGCGCATGGCCAACTCAAATGGCTGGATGAAAACGCCGTTTTCAGAAGTGTATTCGATGCTGTAGTAGACCCCGGTATTGCGCTTTTTAATCGGGTATGCTAGTGTGCGCAGGCCCATCTCGTCTACAAAGACGATCTTACAGCCTTCTTGCTGCAAGTGGTCTACGTACGCCTGAGCCGTCGTTTTGATCTCGTCCCCCGACAGCACTGGGTCTACGATAAAAGTAGTCTCGTAATGTCTCATTGGATTCAGTCGTACTGAAGTGATGAAAATTGGTTAGTCGCAAAAAACACAGCCTGTGTTCTAAGCGGCCGCAAAGGTAGGGAATAATAATGAGAAGCAATAGCTTTTTGTCTAAGCCTATTTGATTGTGCTTGAGGTTGCCTAGAAATGTACCTTCTTAAATAATCAATGATGAGTAGCTTTGTCACTATGAAAGCGCTTATTCTTGTCGATCTCCAATACGATTTTCTGCCTACGGGCATGTTGCCGGTTCCCGAAGGAGATGCCGTCATTGAACCAGCCGTTAAGTTGATGGAATATTTTGATATTGTAGTAGCCACTCAAGACTGGCACCCGGCCAATCACGGTAGTTTTGCAGCCAACCATCCCTGGAGAAAACCTGGGCAGGTGATTGATTTACATGGACTTCCGCAGGTACTTTGGCCCATCCACTGCGTCGAAGGTAGCTTTGGTGCTGAACTGGTCAGTCAATTGGATCAAGGCAAGATCAGCAAGATCTTTAAAAAAGGCACAGACCCGGAAATAGACTCCTACAGTGGCTTTTACGACAATGGCCACCGCAAGTCTACGGGCCTGGCCGAGTGGTTGCGCGATCGTGGTGTCGACTCCGTTTATGTCATGGGCCTTGCTGCCGACTATTGTGTCAAGTTTACAGCACTCGATGCACTGAAAGAAGGCTTTGACACCTATCTCATCACAGATGCTACGCGAGGCGTGAATTTAGAGGCAGGTGATACGGAAAAAGCTTTTGCGGAAGTTGAAGAAGCTGGTGGCAAGCTGATTCTGGCGGAGAAAGTAGCTTCTATCTAATTAGCTCTTCAAGCATATACCAAATTGGAAGTTCCTTATGGTTAATTAGATCTTCAATGGTGTATCTGAATCTTTAAGCTTGTGATTGCGATACAATCCTTCTTTGTCTCCGGCACGATAAAGAAAAAAGCAGCTAAGCCACATTGCAACAAGCCCAAGTCTCTAGCGTTCTCGTGTTTAGAATCCATTGGTATGCGCTTCTTACTCATTTCATGCTCAGTTATTGTTTTGCTGTTCGCTGGTTGCTCTTATACACAAAAGATCACCACGGGTCCACAGGCCATAGATCGCAAGCAGTACAGTGAGGCCGTTCCCTTGTTGCAACGGGAGTACAAACGGGCTAAAACGCGCCGGGAGAAAGGACAAGCAGCAGAGCTTTTAGGGCTGGCTTATGCCAGGATTGGTCGTGAAGAGGAAGCTCTGACCTGGTACCGAACGGCTTATGACAATGGAGCAGGAACGGATGCTTTGCGCGCGCACGCAGACCTGCTCAAGCAATTAGAACGCTATGAAGAAGCAATAGAAACCTATAATGAGTTAGGCCTGGAAATCGGTAGCCGCTTCGAATTCAGGCGAGACATAAAAGGTGCCGAACAGGCCATCGAGTGGCTCGATGATGATCGCAAAGCTTATGAAGTAGAAGCGGTCAGCTTCAATAGCAATCGCTCAGACTACGCACCCGTTGCTTATGAAGGCGGTCAACTGGTCATCACCAGTGATCGGGCAGAAGCTACTGGAGATGCAACATACGCTTGGACCGGAGGGGGCTTTAGCGATCTGTTTCTAGTAGATCCACGTGTTTCATCGGTAGATCCCTTTGACCCTAGTATCAATAGTGCAGACCATGAAGGAACGCCAGCTTTTAGTCCGAATTATCAAGAGATGGTCTTTGTGCGCTGCAGTGGCGCTAAGCGGGAAGACGCCTTCTGCGCCTTGTACTACAGTTCCAAAACCGGTAGCGGATGGTCGGCACCAAGGCGACTTCCTTTCATTAAATCCGAGGTTAATTATCTGCATCCTGCATTCAGTGCAGATGGCGAATCTTTATACTTCAGTGCGCTAGATCCAGATGGCTGGGGCGGCTACGACTTGTATCGGGTAAATCGAGTTGGCCTGGAAACCTGGGGGGAAGCAGAATTACTGCCAAGGGGTATCAATTCGGAGGGAAATGAGCAATTCCCCTATTTGCAGGAAGATACCCTCTACTTCAGCAGTGACGGACTAGTTGGTATGGGCGGTTTGGATATTTTCAAAGTCTATCCGCTAGAAAATGGTCGTTGGTCTACGGCTAAAAATCTGAGGTCGCCCATCAATAGCGGTGGAGATGACTTCGGCTTTACCATTAGTGAAGAAGTAGATGGCGAAGACGTCATTAATCAAGGATACTTCAGCAGTGTCCGGCCAGGTGGTAAGGGAAGTGAAGATGTCTACAGGTTTACCCAAAGAGTATTGCCACCGCCACCGCCCAGAGTAGATACGACTCCTATCGTTTATCGCGATATCCTGGATGTTTATGTTGTGGAAAAAATCTACGAAGATCCCACCAACCCCAATAGCCGCGTCATGGGCAGAAGACCCAAGGCCAATGCTACACTATTTATCCAAGTCGGGGAAGAAAGTCGCAACGTTAATACCAATGAAGAAGGTAAACTCAGCCTTGTCATATCGGAAAATAAAGACTATTTCTTCAGAGCCGAGGCAGAAAACTACCTGGCCGACGAAGGTAGATTTAGCGGCCGGGGCCTTCCTCGCGATCCCGATAACCCCACTCAGCGATATGAAGTGGAGCTTACGCTAGATCGGATTTTCCGCAACCAAGAAATTACGTTGGAAAATATCTACTACGATTTTGACAAGACCTTCATTCGCGAAGATGCGAAGCCATCCCTCAACGAATTGGCGCAACTGATGGAGCTCAATCCCGACATCCGAATAGAATTGGGTTCCCATACTGACTGCCGAGGCCAAGACGGCTACAATCAAAACTTAAGCCAGGGTAGGGCGCAATCCGCCGTAGATTACCTGGTGTCAAGCGGAATAGAACTCACCCGGCTAAGTGCCCGTGGCTATGGCGAATCCGAACCCGCTGTAGACTGCCTCTGCAACAGATGTACCGAAGAGGAGCACCAAGAGAATAGACGGACGACTTTTAAAATTGTGAATTAGTCTGTTAGAGGATTTGGGCTTTTGCACATTTGTTATGGGATCTGTATTTGATTGGTGCAACTGGCTTAGAATAGGGGGCAGTCTTTTAGTCTGGTAGGGGATTTGTGGTTTGCGCATTGGTTTTGGAATTTGCTTTTGATTGGTGCAACTGGCTTTAGGGTGGGGGATAGTCTTTTAGTCTGTTAAATTTACTTGTGCTATGCTTTCTGGTCTAGACAATCTTGGAATGATCAGATCCATAAATGTATTTGGTGGAATAGTCTTTTAGACTGTCAAAATTAGTAGCCGAAAAAGGCACTGTTTTAAGCTCTACAAAAATACCCAGAAAAAGCCCCATATCCCCCTAAGAGACTAACAGACTTTCCCCCGGGAGCCATACTTATAGCACCAATATTGAATCCATCCAAAATTCTAGGGCCAAGTGCAAGCAATACCCCTAACAGACTGTTCCTCTGGTATCCAAGCTTAGCACACCAATTGTTGAGCCCATCCAAAATACGAAGCCCAAGCCCCAAAATCCTCTAACAGACTAAAGCCGAATTTCCTCTTGGTTGAAAACCCTCTTTTCATGGCAACGTACAATTCTCGCTTGGTAGGTTTCCAGGCTTCGGTAGTCGTGGGTAGCAAAAATCACTGCGCATCCTTCTTGCTTAGATAGCTTGCGCATGAGCAGTAGTATCTCATCGCTGGTTTCAGGATCTAGATTGCCAGTGGCCTCGTCTGCTATCAATAGCTTGGGATTGTTCAAAAGTGCACGTGCAAAGGCAACACGCTGTTGCTCGCCGCCGCTTAGTGTATGGGGCATCGCGCTGAGCTTTTCTGTCAAGTCTACTTCGGCTAGTACCGTGCCGATTCGCTCATTTATTTTGTTGCGGTTTGTCCATCCCGTTGCATGCAGGGCAAATTTTAAGTTTTCATACACAGATCGGTCCATTAGTAAGTTGAAATCCTGAAATACAATGCCGAGCTGTCTGCGCAACTGGGGAATGTTGTGTCTATTGGACTTCCGCAGGTCGAATCCACACACAAAACCACGTCCTTCTTCTAGTGGCAATGCAGCATATAGCGTTTTGAGTAGGCTCGACTTTCCACTTCCTGTTTTCCCCACCAAGTAGCAGAATTCACCAGCTGCCAACCTGAAGTTGACATGCTCCAACACTGGCTCTCCACCTTGGTAGATTTGTGCTTCTCGTAGGTCTACGACAGCCTCACTCATCTATAGATCCTTTACTTGAAAGGTAAAAATGCGAATTTTTGGACAAAGAAAGAGATAGTTATCGCGCGGACGTCAATTGTTAGAATTGATATGATAAATTTGCCACTCTGTAGACCGGGCAGTTAAAACTATCGTTCTTGCTAAGGAATCACTTCGAAATAAGTCCTTCGATATACGCTTATCTACATTGATGTATTTGGTTAAACGATCTTCGATCTGACTCTTCAATTTTAAGATCGTTTAGCTCAAACAAGCTACCTCATGTTATTTTATATTTCACGCTTTGCCTTATTAATTTGCGGTCTGTTAATAAGTTCCTCTGTACTTGCTCAAAAGTACAGCAACGAATTCCTCAGCATAGGTGTAGGTGCTCGTGCACATGGAATGGGTACTGCCGTCGTAGCCAGCCAGCAAGACGTTTATGCAGCAGCCTGGAATCCGGCTGGGCTGGCA
>JBCDFE010000075.1:0-18395 GCA_039178745.1 Bacteroidota bacterium
CCATGGGGCTGGCGTCCATGCCGCCAAATTCAATGGTTTGAGCAGCTACAGGTAGGGTCATAGTCAGGCCCAAGAGCCCTAAAAACACGCATAATCTCTTTTTCATACGGTATTGGTTTGGTTTTGAGCTGCGAAGATAGGAACTCGGCTCGAAGCTGGAATCCCGCGAACTCTTCCGAGGTATCTTTTGGCGAAGGTTTCGTTCGCTAAACGTTTCTCGGAGGTGTCGAGTAGCTACAGTTTCAACTTGACATCCCCACCGTCGATCTCCAGCTTCAGCTGATCGAAATTCTCGATATAGGCCATGAAATCATCGCCCATGAGGGATCGTCTCCAGCCAGAGCCAAGTAGCCGATTGCGCAAGGCCTCGTTCTCTCGCATTCGTTTAATATCGGCTTTCGACATCACCAGCTGATGGCTGATGCCCTCTTGCCGACTTCGGTATTTGAGGAGAATGTGCAACAGGTCGAGCAGCATATCGCTATCTTCTTCCTCGACCTGATAGCGAGGTATTCTGGCCAATACGGCTTCTTCTTCGGCTGTAGCAGGTTCTTGTGAAAACTTCAGAAACAGCTCGCCATAGCGCTGTACCGTTTTATTGGGTAGTCTTCGGTTATCTCGAAGGGCGTCTTTGCCAGAGCGGATAGCGCGGACCAGTGGACTAAAATACTTGTTGGGCAGTATCATCTCCTTGCTGTAGTCCTTGTGCATGGCCTCCTCTCGGCGCCAGGTGAACAGGCGTAGTAAGAACAGTCGATCCTTCTTTCGGCTGGTTTGCAGCAGACGGCTATTGAGCGCTTCGTGGTCTGGATCGCGATAGAAATAATCCGACTTGGTCATCTGGGCGCATTCTTCCAGTGCCCACTCCAGACGGCCGTTTTTTTCGAGCTTTTCGACCAGGCTATCGTATAGCTGCTTGGTGTAGATCACATCGTTTAGCGCGTATTGGATCTGCTTGTCGGTCATGGGGCGTCGCTGCCAGTCAGTGACGGCAAACCCCTTACCCAGGGAAATTTCGATCTCGCTCTCTATCAACTTTCCGAAGCTGATGGGATAGCGGTAGTCAACAAAGCCCGCTGCTATTTGGGTGTCGAATACGTTTTGAGGTACGCACTCGAAGTCCTGATAAAATAAGCGATAGTCGTTCTCGCCAGCGTGGGTTACTTTCCGAATAGACGGATCTTCCAGCAAGTCGACAAAGCTGTCCAGGTTGTCTATGGCCAGCGGATCGATCAGGTAAATTCCCTTTTCGGTAGCTACCTGAATGAGGCACAGTAAGGTATAATATCGCTTCTCACCTATGAACTCGGTATCGAAGGCCATCCAGCTTATTCCCGCCTGTTCGGCTACGAAATCGGCCAGGGCCTCTGGTGTATCAATCCAAGTGTATGTTTTTTTCGGCTTTGGCATTTAATACTGAACATTTTTTGATGACTGTTGCGTTAGCTCTTATGTAATCTTTAGAGCAAAAGTCATCTACTATTTGCCTGCAAAGGTGCAAAACAAAGTAGACAAGCCCTACATACAGCTATTTAAACCACTTTATCATGCGTTTACTCGGTAGAATCCTTAAAGGAGGCCTCATTTTTATCGTCTTATTGGTCGGATTTCTCTTGCTGGCCCCCATGCTGTTCAAAGACCAGATCATTGCCACAGTCAAGAGCAGCATCAATGAGAACATAGCCGCCGAACTTGATTTCAAAGACGCCAATTTGTCCTTTCTGCGTTCTTTTCCCGATGTGAGCCTTACCGTAGATGAGTTTACCTTGATGGGTATAGATACTTTCGCAGGTAGAACCTTAGCTAGTGGCCAAAGTGCAAGCGTGGATATTGACTTTTGGTCTATTTGGGCCGCTAATGGCAATTATGAGATAGAGGCCATAGAGCTGGAGCAGCCCACTATCAATCTGCTCATCTTGCAAAATGGACTGGCCAATTACGACATCGCACTACCGACAGAGGAAACAGCAGATGCACCACTAGAAGAAGAAGCCGAGCCATCCGAAAATTTGGCCTTCGACATCAAATACTACGAGATCATAGACGGGCGCTTTGTCTATGACGATCGCTCGGCGGGGATCTTTATGGAAATCGATGGGCTAGACCACCGGGGCAGTGGCGATCTGACCTTCGAAGTCTTTGACCTAGATACTGAGACTCAGGCCGAGGCCGTAACATTCGTCCAGGGTGGGGTAGCCTACTTGCGAACCGTTAAGGCAGATATCGACGCCAAGATCAATGTGAACACCGCAACCAGCACCTACACCTTCAAGGAAAATACCATGCGCATCAACGATCTGGCTTTACAGGCAGATGGCAGCATAGCGCTTGTGGAAGACGATGTCGTTTTTGATTTGGTGGTCAATGCGCCGGCAAACGACTTCAAGCAACTTTGGTCGCTTATGCCCACGGCTTATACATCGGCCTATTCGGACATGCAGGCTGCAGGGTCTTTTGTACTCAATGCTACGGTCAATGGGGCATACAACGCTGATCGCCCCAGCTATCCGGCCATCGACCTTCAACTCGGGATAGATGGAGGCTCCGTCCAGTATCCGGGTATGCCCATGGCCATTAACGGCATCTTCACCGATTTGCGCTTGCAAAGTCCAAGTGCTGACCTGGACCAACTTAAGCTGGATGTGTCCAGGTTTGCTTTCGTATTGGGCGGAGAACCCTTTCAGGGCAATTTCAAACTGTCTACACCCATGAGCGACCCGCAGGTGGATGCACGCCTCGATGGCCGCATCGATCTGGATCGCTGGGCGCAGGCTATTCCCATGGAAGATGTAGATGAATTGTCGGGTGTCATAGACGCAGACGTAACCATAAATGGCGCTCGCCAAAGCTTGCTGGAAGCCGGCCTTTACGACCAGGTGGATATGAGTGGAAACGTGCTCATCTCCGATCTGGTCTATGCGGCGCCAGACTACCCGAGACTGACCATTGCAGAAGCAGAGGCCGCCCTGAACCCGGAATCGCTCGACCTGCGGAAGTACAAAATGACAGCAGGCAATTCCGATCTGGAAGGTAGTGGGCGCATCGATAATCTGCTGGCTTACTTCAGTCCCGACAAAACCATGCGCGGCGATTTGACACTGCGTTCCAATCTGCTGGACGTCGATGAGTTCATGCCCGAAACGGACGAAAGTACAGGAGCAATCAGTCCGGCAGAGCACGAGCAAAACTTTGCCGAAGCCAATGAAGTGACCCACCAAACCGAGGTTTTCGACCGCTTCGACTTTGCCATCGATGCAGAGGTAGGCGAGTTGCGCTATGGCGGATATCAAGCTATGGATAGTCGCTTCCGGGGGCATATACAACCCAACAGGCTGCAGTTAGATGACTTTGGTACTCGCGTCGGCAATAGCCCCATGAGCGGAAGTGGCACTATTTTTAATGCCCTAGATTACGGATTGGGCAAAGCGGCGCTGAGTGGAAACCTGACGGTGAGTTCACCCCATATAGAGCTGAGTGATTTCATGATCGAGGAAGAAGGGGATGCAGCCCCATCAGCTGGCACGACTCAGACATCCGATGCATCAGAAAGTGCTGTAGTGCCTATACCGGAAGACATCGATCTGGCTATAGCTATGCGTGCTGATGAGGTGATTTACACCAATATCGAGCTGCGGGATGTGCGCGGCGATCTGTTGATCAGGGACCAGGCGGTCGTGGTTGAAAATGGGGGTACCCGATTGTTGGGCGGTCTGGCGACCTTCGCCGGGGCCTATGATACCAGCAATCCCGAAGATCCTGGATTTCGCTTTCACTACGACTTGCAAGAGCTGGACTTTCAGCAAGCCTTCAATACCTTCAACTCTTTCGCCGCACTGGCCCCTATCGGCAAGTTCGTCAGTGGAAAATTCAGTTCTGATCTCATCCTGGAAGGATCGCTGGGCGATGATCTCTACCCGGTTTTGGAAAGCATCGACGCCCAGGGCTTCCTGGCTACGCTCGATGCGCAACTGGCCCAAATTCAACCCTTGCAGAAGGTGGGCAATGCCCTGAATATTCCGGCATTGAAGAGCGACATCGACCTATCGGCCCTGCAAACCTGGTTTACGATCGAAGACGGCACGGTGGAAGTCGAGCCATTCGACCTGACAGTAGCGGGCATACCTATGAATGTGCGCGGTACCCACGGCTTGAATAACGATATGAGTTATGAGGTGCTGGCTGCTGTGCCTCGAGAAATGATCGAGGGGAATATCGTCACTGGCGCAGCCCTAAGTGCACTAGACGGACTGGCAGGCCAGGCCAGCAGGCTGGGTTTTGACATAGCGCCCGGCGATGTGCTGAATCTGCGCATCAACATAGGCGGTAGTATGGCCAATCCGACCACGACCTTCAATCTGGTGGGCAAAAACGAGGGCAATACCAGCCTGGCAGCGAGTCTGACCGAGCAAGCAGAGCAAGAGATAAGAGCCACGATAGACGAGCACGTCGCCGAAACCCGCGAGCAGCTGGAAAGTGAGGTTGATACTCGGGTAGAAGATGCCCGTACGCGCATAGATTCTACCCGGAATGCCCTGGCCAATCAGGCCAATAATGCTGTAGATTCCATTCGCAATGCAGCTGGTCAGCAAGTCAATCAGGTGAGGAATGAAGCCATCAATAGGGTAGGTGAAGCCCTGGGATTGTCGAGAGACTCTACCCGCCGCGATTCTACGGCTGCCAACCCCGCTGGCCAGGCCATAGAAAATGCAGCTGAGGAAATCAAGAACGAAATCAATAGGTTCAATCCGTTCAGGCGGAGGAATGGGGGTAATTGAAAATACGAGTTCATTCATCGAGCACTGCACGATGAATGAACTCGTATTCTGCTTCGCTTTCCCGATCCCTATGCGTATTTTCGCACTCTAAAGCCATTCGCTTCATGGGCAAAGTTATCGCCGTAGCCAACCAAAAGGGGGGTGTAGGTAAGACCACAACTTCGATTAACCTGGCCGCCTCGCTGGCCATATTGGAAAAGCGGGTGCTGTTGGTAGACGCCGATCCGCAGGCCAATGCCAGCTCTGGAGTGGGCATACCCTCAGAAGAAGTAGAAGCCAGCTTGTACGATGTGATGGTCAACGAGCTCGACGTCCATGAAGTGGTCTACGAGACCGATACGCCCAATCTGCATCTGCTGCCCGCCAGCATAGACTTGGTCGGTGCCGAACTGGAGCTGGTCAATCGCATGCGGCGCGAAGACATCATGAAGAATCAGGTGATCGCTCCGCTCAGAGAAGAATACGACTACATCATCATCGATTGTCTGCCCAGCCTGGGACTCATCACCATCAATGCGCTCACGGCAGCAGATTCTGTCTTGATCCCGGTACAGTGTGAGTACTTTGCCCTCGAAGGACTGACCAAGTTGCAGAACACCATCGATTTGGTGCAGAGTAACCTCAATCCGGATCTGCAAATGGAAGGCATACTACTCAGTATGTACGACCGCAGGCTGCGTTTGGCCAATATAGTGGTCGAAAAGGTGCGTGAGATCTTTGGCGATGCCGTCTATAATACCATCATACACCGCAATGCCCGCATCAGCGAGGCGCCCAATATGCACATGCCGGTTGTGATGATCAATGCCGGTAGTCGTGGAGCGACCAACTTTCTGAATCTGGCCGAAGAACTCCTAGCCAAGAATGGTGAACCGCTCAGCCAGGCAGCGGGTTAAAGCTATCGAAATAAGCTGGTTTGGGTCGTAAACATCGCAGAAAGTACAAGGCTGCTCAGCAGGCAGAACAGCCAAAGCAAGTCGCTGGCATCAGTAGTCGCTATCGGTTTTTCCTATGGATGTGCGGCTTTTTTGCGCTGGCTGCACTCATCTTGCGCATAGATGTCATTACCGCCTGGCCCGGAGCCGAGGGCTGGTCGCTGGATGCCGCTATCAGTGGCAAATCGAAGGTGATCTACATCCCCACGGTCATCCAATCCTGGCTGTCGACGCTCACCGAGCCATTTTATCTGGCGCCCCGCGTCTTGTCGATCAGTTTTATGCTCGGCACAGCAATGATCTTTTACCAGTGGGGCAGTCGCTTATTCGGAAAAGAAACCACTAGGTTGGCGCTTTTACTGACGGCCTCTGGGCTCTGGCTTCCCTTTTTCGGCAAGGTAGCTACTGCCGATAGCTGGGCCCTGTTTGGGCATGTAGGCCTGGTGTTGGCTACCGCCATGCAGCTGCGTTCGGGCAAGGAAATCTACAAGCTCTGGATGCTGGGTTTTACCATCGTTTCCTTGCTGGCAGCTCCACTGTCTACCTTCCTCATGGCCATTTTGCTCACGGCCATCTACTGGAAAAACAAAGACATCAGGAAGGTGCTTTATGCGATCCTGCCCATTTGCGGTATGGTGGTGCCTATCTTCGGCCTGCCCGTCCATCGCACCTACTATTTTTGGGGCTCTATTTCTATCTCGTCTCAGGGCGATTACTTGTTGTACGCCCTTTTAGGTGTACTTCCGCAGGTGGGGTGGTGGCTCGCTGCCGGTCGCGATGCCGTGCTCAGATTCAAAAAAGGCGATGAACTGATCCGCCTCTTACTTCCATTCCTGCTGGTGACCTTCCTGGCTCAGTCGCTGGCCCTTTTTGTTGTTTTGGGCATACTGGTAGCCAAGCAGATGGAAAACTACTTTCGCCAGCCCTATCCCTGGATCAGCTGGGTCAGGGCAGGGGCTGTTCTGCACCTTATTTTCGCGTTTTTTGCGGCCCTACTTGGGCTTTTTGCCGGTCTTTCCGCCTTCAGCGGCGAAGGCTACAGAGCTACACTAGGCACCGCAGCTGCCTATTGGATTTTTAGCTTATTGGGCGTTATCGGCCTCTATGGTATGAAGCGAGATTTTGCCATAGGCGGTACCATCTTATCCGGCTTGTTGGCCACCATGTTTTTTTGGACCCAGGTTTATCCATTTATCGAAACCCAACGCGCCTGGCCCCAACGTGCCATCGCCGATCTGGACCTGCCAGCTGAAGGTGCACTACTGCTGCGCGGCGATCGAGAGTCGACAGCTACTGCTCTGCCGTATTTGCGCAAACTGGGGCTGGATTCTTTGCCTCAAGTCGGCATGAGATACACCAACTTCGAACCAGACGAGCCGCAACTCATAATCCGCCCCATCGCAGAAACCGACACGGTCTTGCTAGCCAACCAGGTCTATGGGCGAACAATGCTGGAAGGGATAGTAGTGGAGAGGTAGGTAATAGGTGGCGAGCAATGCTCGGAATGGCATTTGATTGGGGAATCCGAATTTGATTTAGGCGAAATGCTTAATTTAAAGACTGGATTTTAATAAACCCTTGCCTAGTGAAGACTTGTTGGACAGCAATTTTGTTATTTTTTGTTTGCTCATGTGCAACCGCCCAATTTCACGACAATCATTGGATGATGGGCTATTTAGGTGGTGGCCAAACACCGGCTAACGATTCATTTGGTATATCCATATTGAGCTTTTACGATGCTGAATTGCAAGTTGCAAACAACCAACTTATAAACATAGAATTTGGTGGTAGCAGTAATGCTTTTTCTGATTTTTACGGTGATCTACTTTTTTATTCAAACAATATTGAAGTGAGGGATTCTAACAATTTTCAAATTCCGGGTGGATTTTTTGAAGAAAACAACTCACCTCATCAATACCTTCCTCAATCATTTGTTTGTGTCCCATTTAAATCAGAGCAAATAATTCAGTATATTCAATCGGATTATTCAGACGATTTTCCTAGGTTAGGCCAATTCTTATCATCGTCGTTTATTAATGCAGAAGGATCTCTTTCCTTATACGGAAACATAGAAGAGATTCTCGGCGACTCATTAGCAACTGGGGACCTTACTGCTTGTAGGCATGCAAATGGGCGTGACTGGTGGGTTTTAATAGCAGCCGCTAACAAGCCTTTGGTTTATACAATACTTTTTGGCCTTGATGGACCATGCCTTGTAGATTCTGTAAATGTAGAATTTGATCAAAAAAGTGGACTGGGGCAATCAGTATTTTCGCCTGATGGTAATTTTTTTATTCGATATAATAATTTTAACATAGAGGCACCAAATTTTCTGGATATATTTGATTTTGATCGATGCTCAGGTCAGTTGTCAAATCATAGACAAACTACAATTGAGTCTTTGGGCAGTTCTAATGGCGTCGCTGTTTCTCCCTCCTCTCAGTATTTATATGTATCGGATTTTGACTACATCTATCAATACGATCTGTGGGCTGATGACATTTTTTCTACAATAGATACCGTTGCTATCTACGATGGCTACCTAGAATGGAATTTATTCCATAGTCGCTTTTATTTAGCACAGCTAGCCCCTGATGGTAAAATATATGTCAATAGCCCATCTGGAGTAAAAAAACTGACGGTAATCGAATATCCTGATCGGCCGGGGCTGGCCTGCGATGTACGGCAACATTCCATACAGCTACCCAATTACAATGCCACCACCCTAGCTAACCATCCCAACTATCGCTTAGGCCCTATAGACGGTAGCCCATGTGATACGCTGGGCATAGACAATTCCCCTCGTGCTTATTATCGCATAGATCGAGATACCACCGATAGTCTGCACTTTCACTTTCAGGATCTAAGTTTTTACGAGCCCGAAAGCTGGTCGTGGTCATTTGGTGATGGAGGTATGAGTAGCGAGCGGCACCCCGATCACACCTACCAAACACCTGGAGTATATGAGGTTTGCCTGACGGTTACTAACGATATAGGTATCGATACCGAGTGCCGCACCTTAGATTTAGGGCTGGTCAGCGTTGATGATCCACGAGAGCTGCAATTCGAGCTATTTCCCAATCCGGTCCAAGATGTGCTGGTTTTTGATCTAGGAGATTATCTGCCGCTCAATGGGCGTTTCATTCTTTACGATGCGGTAGGTCGAGAGGTCTTTTCTGAGCAGGTACTCTATCGGCAGGCTCGGTTTGATTTGGGAGGTCTAGTGGCCGGGATATACTACTACAGCTTTTGGGATGAAGGCCGAAAGATCGGTCAAGGTAAGGTGGTGGTGGAGTGATTCATCAGACTCGTCCAACTACGCGCATACCATAAACCAACCCCAATCCCTCAGACGTTATCCATCCTATAAACCCGATATCGAAATGAAACAAGGATTGATCGTACTCGCTTTGGGCATTCTGGCCTTCTTGGGTGGCCGCTATTTGGGCAGCCAGCAGCAGCCCGCATCAAAACCAGCACCCGAAGCTGTCGAAGTCATTGAAGATGCTCCCGAACCCAGGCGCAGTCTACCGAGTCTGCCCACACGCGATCTACGCGCGACTCCAGAAGAGGCCCAGGGCCAGTACACCCCTCAAGAACTGCACACCATTCGGCTATTCGAGCGGGCCAGCCCGTCGGTATGCTACATCAGTACTTTACGCTTGCAGAGAGATTTCTTCTCCTTCGACGTGTCTGAAGTGCCCAGCGGTACCGGTTCTGGCTTTATCTGGGATGAAGAGGGGCACATCATTACCAATTATCACGTCATTCGAGGAGCCAGCAAGGCCTTAGTAACCCTATCCACCGGTAGCAGCTACGAGGCCAAGCTGGTGGGCATAGCCCCCGAAAAAGATCTGGCCGTTTTGAAAGTCGATGTCTCTATGGATGATGTCGTCCAAATACCGCTCGGCAGCTCTTACGATTTGCGAGTAGGGCAATCCGTGTATGCCATAGGCAATCCATTTGGGCTCGATCAAACCCTGACTACCGGCATCATCTCCGCCCTGGATCGCGAGATCAACAGTCAGGCAGGCGTCCCCATTCAGGGTGCCGTACAAACCGATGCCGCCATTAATCCGGGTAATTCGGGAGGCCCGCTACTCGATAGTCGGGGTTTGCTCATTGGGGTCAATACGGCCATCTACAGCCCTTCCGGCGCTTCTGCAGGCATCGGGTTCAGCATCCCGGTAGATGAGGTCAAGCTGGTCGTACCTGATCTGATTGCCTATGGCCAGGTCAGACGCCCTACACTTGGCGTAGAAGAATATCGCCCCTATCGCCGTCGGGTAGAAGGGGTGATCATCAAGAACGTCGAAGACGAAGGAGCGGCTGCCGAGGCAGGCCTGCGCGGTATCCGCCGCGACCAATACGGCAACTACCTCATGGGCGATGTCATCAAGCGTATTGGCGGCGAGCCTGTCAATAGCATGGCCGATATCTACCTGGAACTAGAAAACTACGAACCCAACGATCTAGTCGTTGTCGAGTTTGAACGGGAAGGGAGGATATATGAGGCCGAGGTGAGGTTGGGGAGTTCGGTGAATGATTAACTCATTCCTCCCCCGGCAACTCCAGCCCCGTAGCACCTTCCAGCACCGCCAGATCTATCCCCATAGCCTTGGCGCGTTTTTCCCACCTTTGGCGAGCCAGCCGCTGCATATCTTCTGTAGAATCCATTTCATCGAGGATCTCCAGTCCGAGCAGGGTTTCGATAGCATCCTCTAGGGTGACGAGTCCCTCCAGGCCGCCAAACTCATCGACCACCATAGCCATGTGCTCGCGGCGCTCCAGCAGAGTATCGACCAGGGTGTGGATATTGGTATTCTCACTCATCATGATGGCATCGCGCTTGAGCGCCGAGATTGGCTCCCCACCGCGTTGATCGATGATGGCCCTGAGTACATCGTCCTTCATCACATAGCCCGTAATCTGATCTCTGAACTCCTTGTAAATAGGAAAACGGCTGAAGGGAGAGTCCTTGAATTGCTCGTAAAACTCAGCTATGGTCCGCTTCTCCGGTGTGCCGACGATTACCGTTCTGGGCGTCATAATATCGCGCACCACCAGCAGATTGAAATCCATCAAATTGCGCAAAATTCGACCTTCATTCTTGTGCAGTACGCCCTCTTCTTCACTGATACGCGCCATGGCCGTAAACTCAGCCCGACTAAATACACTGCCGTGTGTATGACTCCCCTTAAAGAGGCGCGTGATGCGAATACTGAGCCATACCAGTGGCCAGCTAGCTTTGATTAGCAAATTGAGCGACTTTACGGTGAATGGTGCCAGCTCCTGCCAGTAGGTAGCGCCTATCGTCTTAGGGATGATCTCCGATAGCACCAGTATGGCCAAAGTCATCAATCCGGCAACCAAACCTTCTGTGCCGAAGGGCATCTCGATACCGCCTATAGTCATGTGCTGGTCGCCAAATAGCTCTTGGGCCGTAGCCCCCACCAGAATGGCACCGACCGTATGCGCAATGGTATTTAGGGTAAGTATAGCCGCCAGTGGCTGGTCTACATCGTCTTTAAAGCGTTTCAGCAGCCGGCCCACCTGGCCGCCCTCCTGCTGCTTCAACTCGACATAGCTGGGCGTAATGCTCAAAAGCACCGCTTCCCATACTGAGCACAAAAATGAAAAGGCGATAGACGCCGTTGCGTAAAAGAGTAGTAAAGCCATGTTCCTTAGAGGCCTTGGATGATAGTATAGTGTGGTTAATTATTGCTCCCAAAAATTTCGATAGCTGATCAATTCACAAACAATCGCTGGAATGGGATAATGATATCGGTGGCAGTCATGCCATTAAGCTGTCTCAGCTGAGCAACGCTCAGGTTGTAACGGGTGGCAATGCTGTATAAGCTTTCACCTTCCTGCACAACGTGAATGGCCCGATTCTGGTTCGGGTTATTGTAAGTCTGAGGGGTGGTGAAATTCGTGTTTCCGTATGGGTTCGAGTTGTTGTAGGTACTGGGCGATCCACTATTCGCCCGGTTTTCCAGATCTGCCATAGAGCTGCGAGGCGGTTGGTAGGCTTCGGGAATTACTGTCCCGAAGTTGGGACTATTATCGAACCCTTGGGCAGGCGCCTGACTATTGGCATTATTGCCCGCACTACTTCCTATGCGTGGCTGCTGACTAAATGTAGTAGGCGCAGCTGGCTGATTGGTGGGATTCACACTTACACCCGGCTGAAGCACCCGATTCGTAACCGCTTGGGTACTTTGCAGTGCCGGCTGGTTATCTGGACAATTGCAATCATTGACCTTCAGTCGCTGCCCGACCCTGATTACCTGCGTCGGCCCTAAATTGTTGATCTCTCTGAATTTGGCCTCCGTAAATCCCAGGCGCAGGGCCACACTGGCCACCGTTTCACCGGGTTGAACCGTGTAGTACTGTTGGGTGGTGGGGGCATTATTCGTTAGCGTATTTGTGTTTTGTACTTCCGCAGGGTCGGGTCCATTACTCGAAAACGAAGGCCCCAAGGTGACCACATTATTGGAAAATGTAGTAGGCTGTGCTACACTTTGACCCACGATCAGCTGCTGACCAGGGAAGATGTCGTTACTGCTCAGATTATTCCATTGCTTGATCTGATCGACACTGGTCGAGTAGGTACGCGATAAGCCATACAGCGTCTCTCCCCGGCTTACGGTATGGGTGGTATTTGTCGTTTGAGCCGGGATATTGGGAACAGGCGATGTCGTGGCAGGCACCGGAGCAGTCTGTACTACACTCGGTGGTGTACTAGCTGGTGGCGTGTATCCAGTATTGGGTATGCTGGTCGTTCCATAGTAAACTTGTGGTTGGTTAGCAGTAGTACTAGCTGTCGTACTCTGAGACTGGCTGCACCAGTTGGCCAGATAGCTGTTCAGTGGTTGTCCGTTGATTTTGCGCAGCATCACAACTCCGCCCAGGGTACTGTTGCCGTCACTACCGAGTCTGCGCTCTATTACGCCCAGTTCCCGGCTTATTTTATAGTCGATGACCGGATAGGCATTGCGCGGCATCAACTGCCTGAATAAATAGATATTGGTGCAAGCAGCATTGTCGCGACCTTCAAAATATACGCGTGCACCTGGATTGTCAATAGCCAGATTTTCCCCTATGATTCCGTTGTCGGTATCAAAGCTGAAGTGAGCGAGCGGTGACTCATAATCCAGGGCGTTTCCAGCGGTGTTGCGTATGGTGGCCATAGTCACTGGCTGAACCAAATAGGTGCCGTTACCACTGGGAACGAGCATAAATACGCGATCGGAATTTCCATTGATCCGCTCGGCGAGTCCCTCCGTCAAAATGGGATGATTGCAACCCAGGTAGCCATCTGGCAGATAGTCTTGGGTGACTGTACCTTCTACTCCGGTTTCAAGCGTTAAAAACCGATCACCGGCCAGTGGGATCTGATAGGAAAAATAAGCCATTCTAGGCTGTTGCGATATGGCTTGCTCATACTCGAGTCTCTGCATGCAGCTGGCGTCGAATAAGACAAAGTACTGTTCGGCAGCCAATGGCATAGCTAAACCGATAAGGGTCAGGGTCCATAAAATATTACGCATGGTATCAATAGTTGTCAGGGACGAAGATACTCCCTATTTGTCAAATGATATTTGTCGACATATATAAACAGCAAGTCGCACAATTCGTTAACGTTTAATTGAGTATATATAATGAACTCATCTAAACTTATTTCTTTCTGGCGAGCGAAAAGCCAAGTGGGTTCTGGCAAGCCGCCTTTTTGAGTGCGTAGCCTTAGCTACGGACGAGAAAAACGGCGAAGTCCAGGTTCCA
This sequence comes from Bacteroidota bacterium, assembly GCA_039178745.1. Lineage (GTDB taxonomy): Bacteria > Bacteroidota > Bacteroidia > Chitinophagales > Saprospiraceae > Neolewinella. Next base: position 13,496 of record JBCDFE010000075.1, read on the forward strand.
CTTAGCTTTTCGCGCAGTCGGATTACAAAAGTTTAGATGAGTTCAATACAAAAGTGCGTATGTGGCGATCTGCCAAACACACACTTTCCACATTTATTCAGAGACTAAAATAATTATGCAATAAGTACTTCTATTTTGCGACTTCGTGCTACATCTTCATTCTGTCTTTCCAGCAGAATAGATTAGTATTTTCGCCACTCTTTTTACCTCATCAATACCTTTGTTTAATGCACATTCTGGTTCTCAATTTGGGCAGCTCTTCCATTAAAGCCGCCGTCATCGACACTCTGACCAACAAGCAAGAGTTCTGGATGGCAATCAAAGGCCTGCCAGATAGCTGTATCCTCACTTTCTCCGATGGATATGAGGAGAACCTAGAGATGAGAGAGCACGGGAAAGTACTTGAATATGCCATTCCATTACTCAAACAACGCCTCAGCTCCTTTACCATCGGGGGTATAGGTCATAGGGTAGTTCACGGTGGTGAGATTTACGACAGACCCGTGAGAATAACTGAGGAAGTCGAGCGCCAAATAGAACGACTCAGCCCACTGGCTCCACTGCACAATCCACTCAATTTATTGGGCATACAATCTTTTGGGCATCACTTTCCCGATTTGCGGCAGGTCGCTGTTTTTGATACGGCATTTCACCAAAGTATGCCCAAGCGCGCTCAACAATATGCCCTACCGAAATCGATCTCTGAAAAATACGCCCTGAGAAAATATGGATTCCACGGTACCAGCCATGAATATGTAGGCAAACAAGCCGCCCAATATCTGGGTGCTGATTTTCGCGAACTCCGACTAATCACTTGCCATTTGGGCTCTGGTGCCAGTATAACCGCCATCGAGTATGGTAGGTCTGTCGAAACGAGTATGGGTATGACACCCCTGGAAGGACTGGTCATGGGTACTCGTTCTGGAGACATAGACCCCGGATTGCTTATTTATCTTCAACAGCAGGCTGGTTATACACCCGAAGCATTAGACGATCTTTTAAATCGGCAGTCTGGCTTAGCTGGTGTCTCCGGACTTGGAAACGACATGCAGGCCATCCTCCAGAAATCGACAGAAGGCGATAGAGATTGTCAACTCGCGGTGCAAATGTTTACACACAGACTTCGGAAGTACATAGGTGCTTATGCCGCCATCATGGGTGGGGTAGATGCCATTGTGTTTACTGGTGGGATAGGCGAAAACAGCGCTGTGGTCAGGCATAGATCATGCCAAAGGCTCGACTATCTGGGCGCGCTCATTGATGAAGATTTAAATTTGGCCATCGACCTCAGCGAAGATCAGCCCATTGCCGAGTTTAGTAGAAGCCATAGCCGCGTAAAGCTCCTGGCCATACAGACCGACGAGCAACTCGCTATCGCGCGCCATACCGCCAAGCTACTCGATCAGGCAGATGCTGTCAATTCTCCTTCGGCCATTCCCATCGCCATTTCTGCCCGGCACATCCATTTGACCCGCGAAACACTAGATAAACTGTTCGGGCAAGGACATGAGCTGAGCGTTCGAAAATGGCTCTCTCAGCCCGGTCAGTTTGCCGCAGAGGAGACAGTTACCATAGTGGGCCCTCGCAATCGCATCGAAGGGGTGCGCATCTTGGGACCAGTTCGCTCTGTAGATCAAGTAGAGGTAAGCCGGACCGATGAATTTTTCCTCGGTGTTGACGCACCCATCAGAGAATCCGGAAAAGTAGAGAATAGTCCGGGAATCCATTTAATTGGCCCTGCCGGAGAAGTAACCCTCAAACAAGGGCTGATCTGCGCCTGGAGACACATTCACATGACGCCGGGAGACGCTGCCCGGTTTGGTGTCGGCGACCGCGATGTAGTAGAAGTCGCAATAGATAATAATGAAAGAGGACTGACATTTGGCAACGTTCTCGTTCGGGTATCGCCCAAATACGTACTCGAAATGCACATCGATACCGACGAAGGAAACGCGGCCGAAATACATCCCGGAGACGAAGGTGTCCTGGAAAGTACGGCCTCTACCGGGGTGCTTAAGAAGCGGAAAATAAAGTGAGTATATCTAAACTTTCTGGGAAGATCCCGACATGCACCAGCAGGTAGGGAAGTCCCAAATCAATTGCTATGTATTTCCGGTACGAGTAGTGCAATCGCTGTACCTACTGCAAAGCCCGTGAGCACGTCTGTAAAAAAGTGCCTGCCCGCCCGCATACGCCCGTAGCTCACCGCCATAGGTATCAGGGCAGCACCGGCCCAAACCCAGGGTCTGGCTCGACTATCAGGATACAGGTCATTGAATAATTTGGCTGTCGTAAACGAGAAATAGGCAGAAGTGGCTGCATGACCACTAAAAAAGGAAAATCGAGCGGAATTTATCGTCTTGAAATCGTCTGGCGCGTCGGGATTGTAATTGTAAGGTCTCGGTCGTTTGGCCAGTACCTTCGATAAATTGATCAAGCCCGAATTGAGCAAAGCCCCTTGAAAGACGATCAGACTGAGGTCGCCAAAATTGTTTCGCCCCGGATCATCTAGTAGCAAGAGAAAGGGAGAAGCAAAGGCGGCGAGTAACAACTTATCAGTCGCCTCATCTGCCCGCACTGAAAAGTGGCGGAGCGAATACCGGTCGATGCCCCAAATCTTGTTGGGATCCAGCGTATTGATTTGTTCGATAGTCAGAGGTTCTACATCATTGCCTATCAAAATAGAGCTGAAGGTAAGTGCCCCGCCCAGGCCCAGTATACCGTAGGTTTCACCACTACCGACATCGTACGGCCTAAGTTGCGCATTGAGCTGAGCTTGAAAATACCCCACCAAAACCAGGAGCAGACAAATCTTCCTCATGGACCCAAGATAGGGGATAATATTAGATGGGGTAAATGGGGCTGTCTCAAAACCTGGAAAGGATTTTGAGACAGCCGCACCCTATTTTATTCAAACCCCAAGTCAGCTCTGCGATCTACATCTGAGGGTTTATTCATTTGCCAGTAGGGCAGCAGCTCTGTTGCTCGCCTTTGTGCTAGAGTAGTCAGCTCGCGGCCCCTCGAATTTTCTTGCGTGCGAATGCGTTCGATGCGGTAAGGAGATTCCCGCTCGAAAGTGATAGCAAGCTCGCGTCCCAGACTTGGGTAAGCAATGGTATAGGTCATCAAATCGGTCGTGCCTTCTATCGGGTCACCAGCATACTCGGCTACCTGAGCCGTTGCAGGGACCGGCTCTACGGGCAGGTGGTTGAGCAGTAGTGCTTCCAGGGGAGGTAGCACATCGATGTTTCCCCTGGGTAGAGTAGGGGCACCACCCATTCGTATCAGGTTCAGGATCTCATCTTCGATCAGATCTGCCTGCACCTCACCCGAGCGATCACCCTCTACCTCAAAATAGGAGTTCCACTGCCAGCGGTATTGCTGACCATCATCGTAGTTGAGCTGGCTAAACGACTGCCCACACCAATCTTGCGCAGAGGTAGTCACTTTTAGCGTATATGCCTCTTCATTCCTTTTTACTGGGGTGAAAACAGAGCTCATGACCGAATAATCGTAAACGCCCGTAGTGAAACGCCTTAGCTGATTGGTCTTCAGGACTTTGGTACTGTTAGGATTCTGATAGCGGTCATTTTTAACTTGCTTGTCTGTCAGAAAGTCTTCGGTTACGAAAATCAAAGTCAGCTCGCCTGGGTGAACCGCTCCGTATCTCACTTGCTGTAGGTCGTAGGTGCTGATTTCTGCCTTGCCCTGATACCAGTAGGGATCCAGATCAGGCCATGCGGATCCTGGATTTGCCGTAGGTAATTCAGCTCGGACTGGCGCATCTAAGACACGAGCCTCCTCCGCACTTATTTGGTCGGTCGTATCGGCACTGGGTTCCGCACAGCCCGCTAGTGTAGCTGCCAGAATAGAAACGACCCCAAAACGAATAAGAAATTGCATGATATTTAAATGTTTATACATGAGCAGGTCTTGAAAGAGTCCATATTCATGCAGACTACTTTGTATTTAATTCCTTAACAGAAAACACCTACATTTGTCCTGATAGTTTACTAATGCACTCATATTTCTTGGGCGGCTCTAAAACAGCTGCCCAAGCTTTTTGGTAGACCTACCGTTCCAAAAATCTTTGTAGTCATCTTGTTATCTTCGACCTATCTTAGCAGGTATGAGGAGCCACTACCATCTATCAATTATCATCAGCTTGATGATTGCCCTCGTTTTGCCAGCTGCCACTCGTGCTCAAACGTATCGAGGCAATAACACCGCAGCGGCTCAGGAAGCCTTTGATCTGGCCACAGAAGCCCTGACCGCAGGCAAACTCAAGCAAGGAATCAGACAACTCAGGCGAGCCACCGTATTCGACACCAACTATGTGGCTGCATTTCGTGTCTTGGCGCAGGCAGAGTCATTAGATCAAAACTATCCAGCTGCAGCCACAGCCTTTCTAGAAGTCATCAGGCAAGACAGTACCTACAGCCGACTGATGTATTATGAACTCGGTGATGTCTACTACAAGATAGGCAGGCCCAGACTAGCTCTGCACTACCTTAGAAAATTTCAAGACTTACAAGACAGACCACTGATCACCTTTGGCCTGCCCGGAGAGCAAGAGCGACCAGATGAGTTGAAGGCACTCGACGAGCTGGACAACAGAATTCAAGCAGCGCGCATCACGCTCGATAGCTCCCAATTTATAAATCTGACAGAACTGGTCAACTTGGGATCGCCTATCAACTCACCCTTCAATGACTACTTTCCCTTTTTCGACAACAATAGCCTGGGTGTACTTTTTACCCGCCAAAACGCCCAGGGCGACGAAGACCTGCTACGAGCACGCAGAAGAAGCCCGGAGGCTCCCTGGAACGTAGCTAGGGCCGGTAGCATCAATACCCGAACCCCAGAGGGCATGAGCACGCTGGTACGCGATGGCGAGCGC
>JBCDFE010000076.1:0-18149 GCA_039178745.1 Bacteroidota bacterium
CCAAGGTAGCCATGCATAGGAGTAAACGCAACATGATTTTCTATTTAATTCGACATACGCAGTTTGCTATAATCAGGTGCAAAGCTGACTGCATCATGTCAAATAGTGGGGAAATTGAAAGGAGCCATCTTGCACGGCCAGATCTGCCCTGCAAGATGGCTACGCGTCTTTATTGCTGGCGGATATAAATATCGTTGTAGGTAGATTGCAGACTGATCAGCGAGCCCCCGCCATTGATGGTGGCATTGAGCTTGCCATGATCACCACCATCACCATTTACACTCAGATCGAAATCGGTGTACATATCTCCATAGGAGGTCGACAAAGTCAGGTTAGCCGCCGTAGATGCAGGTAGTGTCAGATCTACATCTGCATAAGTTGCGTGTAACCGTACTGCGCCACTCGGCGGTCGCTCTGTATATTCTGCAATAATTTCTCCGTAGACGCAATTGACCGCCAAAGGCCCTGTCACATCAAACAAATACACCTTGTGGTACATCATCGTCACGTCTACCTCGCCATCAAAAGACTCGATGCGAAAATGCCCGCCATTAGTGCCCGACTGGGTAAACTGGACCGCGGCCGAATGGGGAACTTTTATGGTGTATTCATCATTTTTTTGTCCCACCTGAGACACCGTTATGGTGTTCCCCTCTTCAACTACCGACAATCCCCAGCCGGTATTGTCTTGCAATCCACTGGCAGAAATCAGTCTCAACCCTTGAGCGCGCTCGTCTCTTTCCTGGGCACCATCACTGGTGACAGATAGATTTTGATCGTCGGTTCCAATGATCTTGAGGCGGCCTATTTCAGAAAACACGACGGTTTTATTCGCTGCATTTACGATGTAAGGCTCCGGACTCTGTGCCACTAAAGGTGTGTACAAGATACCAATGAGCAATAAACTGAGTATAAAAAGTTTGTGCATTTGATTTAAATTTTGTCGAGCTTGAAGCGGCCTAATTCAGCAGCATCGCGCAAATATTGGGGTAATGAGAGGTCTTGACTCCAGTCGCGGAGCCTGGGTAAAATTTGGGTTTCTTCGAGTGCGATCAGTGTCTCGATCAGTTGAATTTGGACTGCCGCAGGTCCATTGGGTTCCAGCGATCTGATCATCTGCTGGCGAGCATCGGGGTTCTGCCCGAAAGAAGCCAGAGCCTCCAGGGCGGCCAGTCTCACATTAGGGCTCGGATCTTCCCGCAAAAGGCTACCGAGTCTGCCGATCAGCTCCTTGCTTACATTAGTCTGATCGGCAATCAATCTCGCTGCCTCTATGCGGTGACTACTTCGCTCGCCACCTAGCAGCTTTTCCCATTGGTTTGCTTGCACTTGGCTACCGGGCTCTAGAAAATTTCTGCCCATCCACCAACCCAGGCTGAAAATCAGCAAGACGCTAGCAGCCACAGCCAATAACCGGAACCGACTCCGTCTGGCAGGCCTGATGGCCTTGAAGGTCTCCCCCATATTTTGCGCTGCCTGCTTCAGAAAAGCATCTGCAGAATAATCGGAGGTCGGCGTATCCAGATTCTCCACCCATTGCTGGACATCCCGGTATGCTCTGAGTTTCTGACGAAGGGATTCGTCTTCTTTCAGGGACTTTTCCACGGCCTCTGCTTGCAGAGGATCCAGCTCGCTGCTCAGATAGTCGATTAGGTCAGCATCTGTAAAGTTGGGCGTCATGATTCCAGTTGGTGATAATTGGCTTTCAATTGTTGGCAAGCTCTATGCATACGCACTTTGACATTAGCGATGGAGAGTCCGAGGACTTCTGCTATTTCGGCGTACTTCAGTCCTTGGCTCCAGGCCAGGTCTACTACCTCGCGATACTTGCTCGGTAGTGCTTTCCAGGCCGCTTGCCGTTGATCGGCTTCTTCGGTAGCGATCATCCTGTTGAGGGAATGGTCGCCGACCTGCGGAAGTCCAAAACTTGCATCCGATTCCGTTTTTGATCTCAGCTGCTGACGCTTAACTCGATCTTGATGACAGTTTCGAGCAATGGTAAACACCCACGATCGAAAGCTGTGACCAAGCCTAAAGCCATGACGATACCTGATGACTCGCTCGAAGCAATCTTGCAAGACATCTTCGGCCAGTTGCCGATTTCCCAAACACCGTCGATACAAATACCCAAAGAGTGGGTCTCGGTACCGCCGAAACAACTCGGCTGCCGCAGACAGTCTATCGGCTGCCAGTTGCTGCATGAGTTCTTCGTCGCTGAGGTCCAAAAGCGGGGTCGTTTGGAAGGATTACTGGCCTATAAGCGAAAGGTTACAAAAAAGAAGTAAAAAAATTAAAATGCACTAGTGGATGATCCGAAACCGTCTGACTCCCTCTGCTAAAGATACTTCCAGCACGTATACTCCCGAAGGATATTGATGGAGCGGAAATTCGTCAGTACCCGATCGTTCAGCTACAAGCGAGCCGTCGAGTGCATACAGACTCATATCGGCTCCGGTGGCGGGTAAACCTGAAACCCGGATTGCCTCTCGCGCAGGATTGGGAAAAACATCGAGCTTCTCCAGCTGTGGTTGAGTGGTCGAGCTGGGGGCCTCGTCGAGCAATTCGATAAACTCCCAAATCTGGTTGTGGAAGAGAATGGGCGCAAAAGAAAAATCCTGCAGGTTTCCTTGCCGAATCATGATTAAACCTTCTTCATGGGATACGCCGATAAACTGCCCAAAGGCGCCTGCTGCCAAAGCTAGATCCTGGGGTGCTGCGACAGACATAGGTCCGTCGATATTGGCGGCAAAACCCGGCGGTATGTAGCTCTCCTGCCCATTTAACCACCACAAGATACCGTAGCTCGGATTCAGTTCCTGGCTGGGTTGAGTCATGAGATGTACGTGGGCCGAGTCGACAATTTCTTCACCATCCCATTGGCCATCGGCTTGTATCATGAGGCCAAATCGGGCCATATCGCGGGCTCGACTCAAGTAGATTGTATTGTTGGAGCCCAGATTGAGCCAAAAGCCATTTCTCATGCCCAGTGGCCCTTCTATTCGGGTATTGGTATAGGCGTTGATGGTCGAGCCAGTAGCTGCCTCCAGAATTTCTTTACTGATGGAGTATGGAGGATTATCATAGAACCACCGCTCACCGGGTGGAACCAAAAACTGAAAGCATTCCGGGTCTAAACAATCGGGTACGGTATCGTCCATACCGGTGGTCATAGTCAGGTGGTTGAGCACTGTGATGGCCGATTCTTGCTCAGGAGTCAGGCTACTCCAGCCTGCCCCCAGGTAGTCGCTACTGACGTCGTCCAGGCTGAGCCACCCTTCTTCCACTGCCTGCCCAAACATGGCGGCGCGCAGGCTCTTGCCCGCCGAATTCCAAAAAAAGATACTATCGGTGGTATAGGTACCGAAATATTCTTCCAGTACAATTTTACCATCCTTGAGCAGCATGAAAGACTTGGTCTGGTTGTCATCCAGAAAAGTGTAGAGGTCTTCTATCCGATCTGTCCGAAAACCCAATTCTTCCGGAGATATCGTCTCCCATTCTCCCTGGTCGTGATCTGGTGGAAAATAGAGTTGCTGTGCGACTAATGACTGGCTAAAAAGAGCAAGTAAACAGATAATGAGTGGGATACGCATGGATGGATTTTTTTAGTTGGTACTGGGTACCTTATTAAGACTTCCGCAGGTCGGTTTCGTTTAATTGTCGTCCTTTATTTGACTATTTCTACCTTCGTCTCGATATGAAAGAAGTGCTTGAGACCATATATGCCCAAGGCGTGCTAGACCACCAAACTGCCTATGAGCTCATGCTGGCGATGGGGCGTGGCGAGGTAGCAGAGGCTCAAATTGCGGCATTGGTGTCTGCCTTGAATATGCGGCCACTTCAGTTGCAGGAGCTAGCTGGTTTTAGACAGGCTATGCTGGAGTTATCTACGGCAATTGATCTAGAAGGAAGAGAGACCGTAGATATTGTCGGTACGGGGGGGGATGGTAAAAACACCTTCAACATCAGTACCCTGGCGAGTGTAGTGGTAGCTGGCGCAGGCTATTTAGTCACCAAGCACGGAAGCTATGGCGTAAGCAGCAGTGTGGGCAGTAGCGATGTATTGATGCAAATGGGATATGCGTTTACCAATGACAGAGACGACATATTGCGCAGGCTAGATCATGCTGGCTTAGTCTTCTTGCACGCACCCCTATTTCACCCGGCCATGAAGCAGGTTGTGCCCACTAGAAAAGCGTTGAAGGTGAAAACTTTTTTCAATGTGATGGGCCCGCTGATCAATCCGGCAAAGCCTGCGCACCAGGTATTCGGCACCTTTAGTCTGGGGCTGGCCAGAACCTATCAGTACCTGCTGCAAAGCGATACAGACCGAAGATACCGCATCATTCACGCCAGAGATGGCTACGACGAGGTCAGCCTGACTGGCGATACAGAAGTTCGCGATCAGCGTGGCCAGTCTGTCTTATCACCGAAAGATTTTAATCTAGCCAGATCAAGACCTGAAGACCTACATGGAGGGGACACAGCAGAAGAAGGAGCCACCATTTTTCAGGCGGTATTGAATAACAAGGCCAGCGAAGCTCAACTGTCGGTTGTTTGTGCCAATGCTGCGCTAGCTATTCAATTGTTCAAGCCCGATCAGAGTCTGGTCGACTGTGTGGCAGAGGCCAGGGAAAGCGTGGAAAGCGGCCAAGCAAGGGAAGTCTGGGAGAAGGCGGTAGGGCGGTGAGCGTAGGGGGTATTACGTACAGCGTATGGCGATGAGCGTATTACGTATAGCGAACAGTCTAGTGCGTTTGGCGTATTGCGATGATCCTTATTGGAGACATCGCAATACGCCATAAGCATTCTCGCTATACGCCTTTACTGCTTAACGATTCTCTTGGCCAAGAGGCCGCCATCTTTATCTTGAGCCTTGAGGATGTACATACCGGCGGGAATACCATCGGTTTGGAGAGTGAGGTTTCCACCTGCGGAAGTCCTCATTTCAGTCCAGCTTTGAAGTAGGCGACCATCCATGGCCTGCAACTCAAATGTCCATTCGGAGTCGGGCATACCGCTGATGGTGAATGACTGCTCGAAGGGGTTGGGAGCGACCTGCCAGTCTATGTCGAGAAAGTTATCTCGAACAGAGTTGGGTTCGGCACAACCGTAGATAATGGTAAAACCGGGTGATGTAACGACGCCATCAGATTGGAATGCAATTCTGACGAAACTGGTATCATACTCGACCATAAAGGGCTCATATAGACCATCGTAAATAGCTATTGGTGGCGCTCCTGCTGTATCATCGTCATATATGAGGAGAAAATCGTATCCCGCCTCTGTAAATAGTTCTTCGAAGTCAAGCTGTATGTTTCGCCCCTCTTCGTTGCTGATATCTATGATGGCATAGATATTGTCGGAGTAATTCCCATCGGGCCCGCCATCATCGTAGATCGTACCGCCCAGACAGCCTGAAATGGTGGTCGTGCCGGTCTCTGCCAGAATGACTTCACAAGTTCCGATATCTTCGGGTATTACGATTTCGTCAATACTCGTATTATCACAGCCAATAACGTTACAGACCTCTAGCCTCAGGCTGTAGGTCCCTGGTCCATAGTCGGCCCAGTTTATACTGACTTGTTCTTCATTGCCAACGATCTGATCATCTACAAACCAGCTAAACTGATCGGGATATTCATCACTATCTGAGGTGTAGGTACGATTGGCCTGGCAATCTTCATAGTCTGGTGTAGCTATGCCAGCTGTCGGTTTAGAATTGGGGACAAAGCAGGTATAGTTGAGAATAAATCCGGAGGCTGTGACACTTCCATCAGAAGAAAAAATCAGGGTAACCTGCTCACCGAGCACTTCCAGATCGGGAGGGATGGCGCTTCCAGAAAAGAAGCCTACGATTTCGTTATTTTCGTCTATGATAGATAAGTAGTCATATCCACTTTCAAGCTCAAACTCATCGAATGAAAAGCGGAATCCCGTGACACCTTCTTGCACAAGAATGATTTCCGCATTCAGGCCATCGCTGTAGTTGCCTTCCGTTCCTCCATCATCAACAAGTATGCCTGAACAATTATTCAGGGTTTGAGAGGTCTGGCTAAAGGGAACGAACTGGCAAATCTCCGCATCTTCCGTACTGATCAATACCGGGCTTGTAGTTCCGACTAGGATATCTCCGGCACAATTGGTAAAACGATAAGTAGCCGTATAGGTACCATCTTCTGAATAGACGTGGGTGGCCGGATTGTCTGTGCTGAACTCTCCATCACCGAATTGCCAGTCTATGAAAGTACCGGGCACTTCGGCCGTAAAGGTGATGCCTTCATCCGGTTCGCAAACTCTGGTTACATCGGACTGGCCAGAGCCCAGCACACCTGCGGTGACATTGACTGCGCGCCAGGCTTCTTCTACAGCGAGTACTTCTGGCGAACACGCACCGTATAATTCGGTAGCTGCTGCTATGGTCGCCACCGAGCAGTCTGCATAATTACTGCTTTCGCTGAGTCGGTTATTCCAGGCATCGTAAACAATTTGAATGGCCACCTCATAACCCAGTGCAGGAACATCATAGGTGTAGTCTACGTCATTCGTTCCGCTATCGCCCATTACGATCAGATAATACCAGTAATTGGCAATAGAACTACCGGTATGTACGGGTAGACCTGGTGTCCAAAAGTTTCCGCCGTAGGTATCTGGCATTTCCAGTTCATTGGGATTGGCCATATTTCGAATATAAATCCCTTCGCTGCTGGCTTCTTCACCGAGCGTCCATGCTGATGGGCCTGACGTATTGTAGGTATTGTGCTCTACCGTTACACCGGCAATATCGCTGAAGGATTCGTTCAGTCCGCCGCTTTCTCCAGCATAGATCAAATTGCTGCTGAAAGCGGTATATCCGTGGGCCATTTCGTGGGCCACAACGTCTAGTCCACTCAATGGGCGATCCAGAAAGAAGCCGGGATCTCCGGCACCGATCCCGATGTCTTGGGGCCCGCCATAGAATGCATTGGCGAAGGGTATTCCAGTACTGGCCCGCAGAGCGACTCCATTCCCGTCCAATCCATTGCGATTGAATCGATCTACAAAATAATCGTGAGTTGCGCCCATGCCGTGATGTACATCCAGGGCCATGCTGAGGTTATCGGCGTCGAATGACCAATCGTTGTCGTCGTCGTAGATGTCGAGTCCATCTGCACCTACGGTTTGGATGCCCAGTCCACGGGTTTCGTCAAAGAGCCTGTACTCGCCATTAGGGCCATCCTGGGTTGTTTCTATAATTTGCTGTCCGTAGTTGAGGGTTTCGGCCGTACCAGGCACGAAGGAGCAATCGATGGGATGACGAGCTATTTGATGACCACTGGCCGCATTCAGGTATAGGCGATCATGTCTGTGGCTGCCCGGTATGTGCAACTCGATCACCGCTGCCAGAGCAAAGGTTTTCTTGTCGAAATCAAGATCATCAGGCACTATGGCGTAGTGATGTGACTCGTATTCGAATAGTGAGCCACGTAGCAATAGATCCATTTTTTCTCTCCAGACCAATTCATCGATATCCCATTTTACGGCTTTGGGCAAATCCTTTGGGTAGGCTGCCGAATATTGATCTCTGCCAGCCGGTGCAATGAGCACTTGCTTGCCATAAACCGGATAGCCATTCATGGTCAAGCGGTATCGCTGATAGCGATCTCCTGCTGGCAGTGTTGCCGTTTCTATGCGCTCGGGTACGATGCTCTCCGGTACTTGACGTAGGGCCAATTGAAGCGCGGTTTCTGTCGATGCAACGGGCTCTGTCCAGATTTGTCTGGTCGCCGAATGCTGTCCGTATAGGGTTATAGCCAGAGCTAAAAATAGGCTGGCCAGGGTGCATTTTAAGTTCATGTAGGTAGTATATCGAGGTTTAGGAAATGGGCTTGAAAATAAATATACAACCATTTATATTAAAATAATTATTTATTGTCGAACCCCTTGTTTCAATGAGCTGGCTGACAGCTGGCAGACAAACTTAACCAACACTTTTCTACCTTCGCCCTGTGCAGTACTTACCTCATCCATTTCTGGCCATTGAAGGCAACATAGGTGCAGGAAAGACCACCTTGGCCAAAATACTGAGCGAGCGCTTTAATCGGAGGCTCATCCTGGAGCAGTTTAGCGACAATCCTTTTTTGCCTTACTTTTATAAAGACCCAGAGCGGTACGCATTCCCGGTAGAGCTCTTCTTTATGACCGAGCGCCACAAACAACTCCAAAACGAGCTTGCTCAAAATGAGCTATTTGCTCAGGGTGTGGTTGCTGACTACTTTTTTGTGAAGACACTTTTATTTGCAAAAAACAACCTGGAAGATGAAGAATATCGACTATTTTCCAGACTTTACCATGTGCTCAACGCCGGCTTCAATCAGCCAGACTTGCTGGTCTATCTACATCGCCCGATCGAGGTACTACAGGCTCAAATTGCCAAAAGGGGACGGACTTACGAGCAGGAAATATCCAATGATTATCTTCAGGGAATTCAGCGTTCTTACTTACAATATTTTCGTACGCAAACCGAAAGTCCGGTATTAGTACTAGAACTGGAAGATGCTGATTTTTTAAGTCAGCCTAAGCACCTGGATTGGATTCTGGCGCAGCTCGGCTCAACTTACAACAGCGGTTATCACCAAAGAAAAATTTCCTAATGCACAGAGTCTCCAACAAAATTTGCAGTGTTTATGTCTTGTGGCTCCTATTGGGCTGTTGCCTCCTGGGTTGTAAGAGAGAGCAGGGATTCGATAAGCCCAGGCGCCCCTATCAGATATCGACCATTGCAGAAGGAGGTGAACTCAATATGATCGTAGAGATCCCTGCAGGTACCAATGAAAAGTTCGAGTACGACAGCCAGCTCAGAAAGTTTGTGCAAGACACTTTGAGCAATGGCATCAATAGGCGCATAGGGTTTCTCCCCTACCCTGGCAACTACGGTTTTATTCCCTCTACCATGATGGATGAGGAGCGCGGAGGTGATGGAGATCCCCTGGATATACTAGTCATTGGCCAATACGCACCCAGGGGCAGCCTGCTTGCTGTCGCGCCTATTGCCACACTCCTACTCAGGGATAATGGGGAGCTGGATACCAAGATCATCGCCGTTCCTGCCGATCCGAATCTAAGGACACTACCGACCAGCAACTACATCGAGTTTTTATTCGAATATCCGGCAGCCCACCGTATCATAGAAGACTGGTTCTTAAACTATAAAGGACCGAATGAGATGGAGCTCATCCGCTGGGAGGATGAAGCCTATGCCTGGCAGGAAATCGAAAAATGGAAAAAGAAGAGCTGATCGAGCTTCTTCGACAAGCCCTCTAAACGTCTACTTCAAAGCTGATCTTAACGTTTACACGAAACTTATCGACCTTGCCATCTTTGACGGTTACTGACTGCTCGTTGACATAAGCCGAACGGACATGCCTGACAGACTTTGCGGTACTTTCGACTGCTGATGCGATTGCATCTTCATAACTGGTGCTACTCTCAGACATCACTTCGATGACCTTAATTACTTTTGCCATTTTTACATGTATTTGTGAGCCCTTAAACTTTGCTGGGCCCGGTTGAATTTTAGTCGGTTTATTCGCTCAATATGGAAAACGCGAAGAGACCAGCATGAGTACCGCTGACAGCTTTGGCCCTCAGTGCGTAGCTCTTTCCTGTCATCAGGTTTTCCTGGCTGAATAGCGGATAATTGTCTACCGCCTCGTCGCCGTCTATCTGATTATAGTTTTCATCGAGTAAAAATAGATCGGTATTGGTGAGGCCATCCTGGCTGGATGAAACGACCCATTGGGTGGCTGTTTCAGAGCCCATATCCAGATTTTCTATCAGGGTGGTTTCGCCCGGTTCCAGGTAGAAACCGAAAGAACTCCACTGGTTGTCGGAAGAGTGATAGGTGAGTCCCGTGGTGATGGCATTGAGATTTTCAGTGCTCATTATCAGGTTTGATGCCACATTTCCAAAGGCGGTTTCGTCGTAAGCGCCTCCGCCAGATTGCAGCAGGGCTACCCCCAGGAAGCTAATGGCCGCATCGCAGCCCACCAACTGCAAACGCAGGCTATACATGCCCGATACCGTAGGGGTATATCTGACAATGGGTGTCCTGTCGTCCATCACGTCGCTGGCCACGACTTCCCGACTCTCGTCGACGAGATAAGCATCGAGTACAGTCACGTCTTCATCCCCTCCACCGATAAACATATACTCGGTCTCCGCTTCCAGATAGAGATCCAGCGCTATGGTCTCGCCTACATCCAGTACAGCACCTGCCAGGCAGAGTTCTGGCCTCCAACCGAAATCGGCATCATTATTGGGTAAATAGACTGCTAGCTTGGCATTAATATCTTCGAAGGCCTGGAGCATATACTCGCCAGGCCCAAAGGAATCTTCGTCTTGGGCCATCAGGGCAGAGGATGCTAAGACCATCGAAAGCAGGAGAAGGATAGATTGACGCATAAGGGATCGATTCGATGTTTTGATCTAACAATATGCACCAAGATAAGCACATCCTTCTCAATCCGCTGGCCAGACAGATAATATCGCATCAACCGACCTGGATGTAGCGCCGCTATTCGTATCCATATACGTCTTTACTTCCGTACAGGCTGCTCGGTATTTGACCGGATCGGTCAGTTCCAACAATCGGGTTTTCAGCTGGTCGGCGGTTTCGAAGGTAAAGGCTCCTCCGGCAGCGACCATGTTTAGAGCCTCCCTGAATTTGTGTATCCTTGGGCCAAACAGCACCGGTATACCATAAGCCATAGGCTCTAAGGTATTGTGAATGCCGGCACCAAACCCGCCGCCAATCAGAGCTACATGACCATATCTATACACCCGGCTTAGTATACCTACGGTATCGAGTATGAGCACATCGGCCTGCACTTCTTCATCTGATTTCAGCTGGGTGTAGCGCTGAGCAGAAAAGGCCCTCGACCAATCGAACACGTGCTGTTTGGTAATTTCGTGAGGAGCGATCAATAGCTTGAACCGTCCTTTAATCTCTGGCCAGACGCCTTGCAAGCGTTGCACATCGGCAGCCCATGCAGAACCAGCTACGATGATGGGCCGCTCATCCGCAGCGAAGGCGTCCAAGATCGGATCGGTCCATGCCGTAGCAGCAATATCCAAAGTCCGGTCAACGCGCGGATCGCCAGTCACGATCACTGCTTCTGGTGGCCATTGAATGCCGTCGAGCAGCATTCGGTCTTGCTGAGATTGCACCAGCAGCAATTGAAATTTTTGGAGCATGCTGCGCCACCAGCCACCGCCTCTTAAAAAGAAAGGTTGGCCAGAGCGAAAGGCCCCGGCTATGAGTATAGTCGGCACTCGATTGGCTTGCAATGCCTGGAGGTGGTAGTGCCAAAATTCGTACTTGACGAACAGGGCCAGATCGGGCTTTAGATCAGCACAAAATGCCTGGGCTCTTGCCTGCCCGTCTTCCGGCAGGTAGGCCACTAAATCGGCCAGTTCATAGTTTTTGGCCTTCTCAAAACCACTTGGGCTGTAAAAGGTCAGCGCGACCGCCAGATTGTGATGCATGGCATCGATGAGCGATTCCAGTACCGGCCGGCCTTGCTCCCATTCGCCCAGACTCGCACAGTGCATCCAGATGGTAGGACCTTTGTGTCTTGCCTGCTCTAGCTTTGACCAAGCTATGGGTTGCTTTCGGCCATTGACCCAGGCTTTGGCTTTCTGGTTGCCAAGCCGTGCATATAGCCGAATGATGGTGTGGTAAGCGCCTATACCCAGGCGGTAGATGATGCTCATCGATAGAAGATATCTTCCCCTTCACCCATGTACAGGGGAATAATCAGGCCAGCCCGGAACCCCACACTGACATCAACTCTGGACTCTTCGAAAGTGCCGGAAGTGGCAAAATCGAAGTCTCTTTGGTTAGTCGTAAAGCCCAGGGTGGTTTCTACACCGGCGAAGTAGTTGATGCGCCCACTCTTGCCCAGCTGGTACCAGCCTATGAAATTAGTCAGAGCCGGCCCACCAGCCAGTCTATCGTAGCCCTTGCGGTAATCGCCCACCAGTTGGTTGACTGTTTGCTGGGGGTCGAACTGTATGCGAATGCGGTGCTCTAGCCAGCCTGCTCCCAGAGCGAATTTAATGCCCGCCCTGGGATTGCTGCCCAGGCTGAAGATGCGGCCCACCTGCACACCAAAATAAATGCCGCGCATGCGCAAACGTATATCTGCTGGTAGCCTTTCATTGCCGACGATGAAGCCGTTAATGATGCGCAGTCCGGCCAGCACGTCTTCTTTGGCCTCATTGCCGAATAGGTATTTGCCTTGCAGATCGAACGTCCAGGGGCTTTCGGTAGGTGTGTAGCCAATCGACAGGCCTGCCCCCCAATTGGATCCGAATCGGTCTGCCAGATCGGCCAATGGCAATTCGGGGCCATAACTCACCGATACTAAAACGGCCTGGTCTTTGTTTTTCAAACCGCTGAGTGGATCCTGACTGACCAGCGGAAGTACAAAAGAAACACTCAGCAAGACAAAAAAGTAACGCATAGGACGAAGGTACGAGCTAGTGCAGCGTCTTTCTGTGTTGGCGGCGCCTTTTTGCGATATTTGTCGCTCTATGAAGCGTAATATTCTCATCACGGGTGGTGCCGGGTTTATCGGATCGAATTTGGTATTGCAGTTGGTGCCCAAGTATCCCGACTACCGATTCGTCAATCTCGATGCCCTGACGTATGCTGGAAATCCCGACAATATAGCCAAGCTGGAGGCTGCCCCCAACTACGCATTTGTGCATGGAGATATTCGCGATGCCGAGCTGGTGCAGTCGCTTTTTGATCAATATCACTTTGATGGCGTCATTCATCTAGCTGCCGAGTCGCATGTGGATCGATCTATCGAAAACCCCACCGATTTTATTACGACCAATGTGCTCGGCACCGTCACTTTGCTCAATGCGGCCAGGCATTACTGGGCGGCGGATGCGACAGGCAAGCTGTTTTACCACGTGAGTACCGACGAGGTCTACGGCTCTTTGGGCGATACGGGCCTCTTTAGGGAAGATACGCCCTACGACCCGCGGTCGCCCTACTCGGCCAGCAAGGCCAGCAGCGATCATTTTGTCCGGGCCTACTACCATACCTATGGCCTGCCCATTGTCATTTCCAATTGCAGCAATAATTACGGTCCGCTTCAATTTCCGGAGAAGCTGATTCCGCTGATGATCGACAAGCTCAAGCGCAAAGAGCCACTCCCGGTCTATGGCGACGGCAGCAATGTACGCGACTGGCTGTGGGTAGGCGATCATTGTACGGCTATAGACCTGATTTTTCATAAAGGTCGTGTAGGCGAAACCTACAACATCGGCGGGCTGAACGAGCGCAGAAATATAGACCTGGTGCATCGCCTCTGCGAGCTGACCGACGAGCTACTCGACCGACCGGAAGGTACGGGTGCCCAGCTGGTCAGCTTCGTCACCGACCGACCGGGGCACGACCAGCGCTATGCCATAGACAGCAGCAAATTGCAACGCGAACTGGGCTGGAAACCGACCGTGAGTGTGGAAGAAGGTCTGCGCAAAACCGTGGAATGGTACCTGGCCAATGAGGCATGGATGGAAAGCCTCAAGGGCTAGTTAGGGTGAGGGAGAACGAACACATTCGTTTATTAATATCTTGATTTATTCCAGTCGTAGACCACCAGCCCAGACGGAATACGCGGGTAAAAGCAGGTCGACTTGGGGGGCAGTAGCTTTCGCTCTTCGATCAGCGTAAAAAACTCATCTCCGCTAATGGGATGGCCAGCAAAAATGGCGTGATCCGGGTACTTTCTGGCCCAGTCCGTAAGTGATTTGCCGCGCGCGCCCATCGCCTTAGAGGAAATGCGCTCGTCGGTCCGGCTATCGTGAATATCGAACAGACGAGGCAAAATCACATCGTTGAACCAGATGGGATCTATGCGGCGATCCTCCCCGCTGCCCCGTCGCTTCAGATCGTAAATATGGCCACTCAAATAGAGCAGCCAGTGGCCTTTGCCGATTGTTTTTTTTGCACTTCCGCGGGCCTGTCCATCTTTTTCAGGTCTCGCAGATTTCTCTGTTTCGATTGCCCCCAGATCGGCGATAACGAAGTACTCCTCTAATGCTTCGAGTAGCTCTTTGGCCGTTTGTGTCGGATGGGGTGAGATTACCCGGTAAAAGGCATCGAGTAGGAGCCACTCATCGGCCAGCATGAGGGCCGATACGTGCCTGGGTGCACCAGTTTCCGGCTGGTTTTGCAAGATCAGCGAGCTGGCCAGGCGATGATGCCCATCAGCCACCAGCAATTGGGGGTTGGTGGCCGACCAGAGCTCTTGCAGATCGCTTACGGCTTCGGCATCAGACAGGGCGAAATACTCGTATCTGTAGTCCAGATAGTCGTAATCGACCACCAACTGAGCCATCGGAAGGGCTCGCTTCAGGGCAATATCCAAGGTTTCCGATTGGCGGTAGGTCAGCAAGACCGGTTTGGTCATGGCCTGCTGCTCGCACAGCGCCTCTACCTGCTTGGCCTGACTATGCGCCAGGGTGGCTTCGTGTGGCAGTATTTCACCTTGCCCGTAAGCGTCTGCTGGCAGCAAACCCAGCAGACCTACCCCAACCATACCATCAGGACTGGTCAGCCTGAGTAAGTACAGTGCCTTATAGGCATAGGTACTAAACTGATTGGCCTTTTCCCACTTGCGGTATTTGTACTTCACGTCTTCTACCAACTTGGCCTTATCTACGGCACTCATAATGGGCAGAGAGGCGGTGAAGGGGTATGGTTTCATAGTCGTCGGTTAGTGGCTGCAATATAGTAGAGGTACACATATAAATGGTACCTGCTTTGCACTGATGAACCAGCTGTGTAGAGGTGCATTTAAAATTCGTCGCTACACTTCTTTAGCTCCGACAAAAAACTTATCTTTGCGCCCACTTTTCCGCAATGGCTTTGCCAACGGGCAGCTTAAAAGCAAAAAATCTGGTTAGACCATGAGCGTCTTACAAGCATACGTCTTACCTGTGCGCGGCCTACATACTGGTCGGCACGAGTATGCATTTACCATAGACGATGAGTTTTTCAGTTCCTTTCCCGATAGCCCCATCTGGCAGGGAAATATAGAGCTGACCATCGATCTGGACAGGCGTTTGCGCGAATTGGTCATCGAGTTTAGTTTCCAAGGTACTGTTCGTACTGAGTGCGACCGCTGCTTGAAAGATTTGGATCTCTACGTTGAAGGCGAAGACGAGCTACTGGTTAAGATCACCTCCGATCCCGATCAGGTCTCTGACGAGCCAGAAATGATCTACCTCTTTCAGGAAGAAGCTTTTCTCGATCTCGCACCTTTTGTCTACGAGTTTGTTCTACTGGCGGTACCCATCTCCAAGCTTTGCGAGGATGCGTCTCCACCAAGCGAATGTGACCCCGAAATGCTGGCTAAAATTAGCCAGCACGAGCATACAGCCGAAGCGGAAAAAGAAGATACTACAACTAGCTCCAGCCCCTGGGATGTTCTCAAGGATTGGAAAGAATCTTAAAAAAAGTAAATAACCATGGCACATCCTAAGTCACGGATTTCCAAGCAACGCAAGCGCAAGCGCCGTACCCACTACAAGGCAACGGCACCTACTACGTCTATCTGCCCGACTACCGGCGAGTCTCACCTACGCCATCGCGCCTACCAAGACGCAGAAGGCAATACTTACTACCGTGGCCGTCTGCTCATCAAGAATGAGATCGAGGTATACGAAGACGAGGATACCGACGAAGACTAGTTTTCTCCTATTTCTGGAGCTAGGAAAGCATCCATTGGCGTAGGCCGGTGGATGCTTTTTGTTTGTGATCCCCATATCATTTATCAGACGAGGTGTTAATTTTGACCTATGAAAAGTATTATTAATGCGCCTAATGCGCCTGCTCCTGTGGGTCCTTACAATCAGGCTACCCGCCATGGCGACACCCTCTACATCAGCGGTCAGATCGCGCTCGATCCCACTACAGGCGAGCTTCTAACCAGCGATATCGAGACCGAAACCCACCAGGTGATGAAAAACCTGGAGGCTATTCTCACTCAGGCAGGACTCACTTTCGAGCATGTACTCAAATGCTCTGTCTTCGTGAGCGACATGAACAACTACAGCCGCATCAACACGGTCTACGCCCAATATTTCAAAGAAGATACCGCCCCAGCCCGCGAGCTGGTAGAAGTGGCTAACTTACCCAAATTTGTAAATGTGGAGGTGAGTGTGATAGCGGGGTATTAGCGAGCTCTTCATCGAGCGGAATAACTCGCTACCGCTCGCGGGAAAACCTCGGCTATCGCCATTGTCCTGCTCGACACCTCCGAGGAACTTTTAGCGAACAAACATTCGCTAAAAGATGCCTCCGAGGAGCGCGCCAGAACAAGAAAAAACGAGCGAGCTCCTCAGAGGCGTACCGAGCGCCCGAAGGGAAGGCGATCGGGTTCCTCTGAGGGGTTGAGCGGATCATCGAGGATGATCGGTAAGTCACGGCTTGGGTTTGAAAACTTGCTCGGAGGACCGGCCTTATTCAATCACTATCCGCTTATTGAGCCCTACATCAATGATCTTCCTCAAGGTCTTGTAGCCGATATCTGATCTGCTATTTTCAATCTTACTGATATATGATTTAGATGTCCCTACTCTTCGGGCGAGTTCTTCTTGTGTAATACCTGCTGACTTTCTCGCCTGCTTTAGCGCTCGACCTAGCTGGAAAGCACTATCGCGTTCTTCATCAATCTCGCTATGCTCATATAACACAACTGGGTCTAAATCTAACTCCACCTCAAACTCCATACCGTTTGATAGGCGGGTTACTTTTTTTATAGTCGGCCAAGTTAGAGTCGAATTTCTGACGACGGCATGTTCAACTTTATCCCTATCGTATAATTCCCACAGAATACTATCCTTTTTTAGTGATCTTCCATCCAGAAAGGCCTTGATGTCAACGACTCGATACTCGCCATTGCTAAAAACGCAGTATATCCTAAAGTCTTTGACTTCATTGATTTTCAGAATGTGAATGGTACTTTTCATTATCCTTCTGATGCCGTTTTAGTCGTTTAGATCATTCCAGATCTCCATGAGTAACTCTTTATGCTCTATGGCCCATTCCAGAATTATTTTCGTTTTATTTTTAGGTAGCCCTCCTTCAAGTATTTCTGCTCCTTCAATACTTATGATAGCTTTGTATTCGGCTATAGATGTATGAAAGTGTGGAGGGGCGTGATCTTGAAAAAACAGTTGAATCTTAACTCCTGAAATAGTGAAATAGGTTGGCATAAAGTTATCTGATCAAATAACAAATGTAGTTAAATATAGTTTCTGAAACAGAAATCCATTTGACTATTTTTACTATCCACCCTCTCCCCTCGGTCCCCTCTCCCAAGTGGAGGGCTTGCTCGTGCTTTTGAAATCGCGGGGGAGAAGGGATGGCGGTAGCTAGAAAAATGTTGGTGGCTTTGGTGAGGGAAATTACTTCATAGAGGATGATCGGTAAGTCATGGCTTGGGTTTGCAAACTTGCTCGTAGGGCTGGCCTTATTCATTTTAGCTTTAGACCGGCTACAGATCCGTTAAGAAATGATTGAAACTCGCTGCGCTCATATAGCAATCATTTTAGGCGAGATGCTTGTTGGGAAGCGTTAAAAAATGGAGGCAGGCTTGATTTTTTTGTTACTTGTTGGCTTCGCTGCTGCCTTTGGCGGTCTATCAAAAAAAGCAAGATCAACCAATTGGTCAAATCCCTAAAGATTGGGATCTCATACAAAGAAAATTGCATACTTTAGTCTTATAAATTGACTCCATTTTGTGCCATTTAAGGCAATTTGGCAGAGATAATTCCAAATTTTTTGACACTAAAGTGTTGAATATCAGTATTTTATCACAAACCAAGGGTAGGAGTCATGCGTGCCAAGTAGAGGCACTGCGACATATGACACGGGAGCGATTCCCACGCCTGATTGTAGGAGTCATGCGTGCCAAGTAGAGGCACTGCGACGTAGCTGCATCACACTTTGGCCTAGGCTGTTGAAAAGTAGGAGTCATGCGTGCCAAGTAGAGGCACTGCGACTCCGGTAAAAAGATCGATTGACTCGAAGTTGCCGGTAGGAGTCATGCGTGCCAAGTAGAGGCACTGCGACGTCTGCTCCCGAC
>JBCDFE010000077.1:0-17722 GCA_039178745.1 Bacteroidota bacterium
AGCCGCAGTTTCTCTGCTTGTATTTTCAGAGGTTTCCACAGCCTTCATATATATCTGTACCCGATAGCTGCTTACTGCCTCCAGCTGATTATCCTTATTGTCTATTACTTTTCTGATGATCCCAAACGCCGGATCGCGCTCGCTGGCCGAAACGGTAATTTCCTCTAGCTCTACTCCGCTGGTTTGTAGCTGAACGTTGATCCAGGCCGTGTCTCCTTCCAGCATGATGCGCTTTAGCTTGCTTTCGTAGCCAAGGCTGGTGAACGCCAGATGATATTCACCCTCCTGACGCATACGTAGCTCGTAGCGCCCCAAATCATCTGTGGTCGTTCCCGTACCCAATTGCTGAACGTATACGTTGGCGAAAGGCAGAGGTTCTTTGAACTCATTGGTCACTACACCCGTGATGATTTGGGCGCAAATTGGCTGGCCAAACAGTAAAATGGCCAAGATGTACGTCAATCGAAACATAGGGTGCTTGTGTTGGCATTGGCAAACGGATTTGGCATATAGCCTCTCCCGCCCGCACGGTTTCTATCATCTATGACGAACAGAATGAGCCAATGGTCCCCTAAATGGTTGGTTTTAACAGGCAATTAACGAGATAAAAAAACTTGGTCAACATGCTGTACTGCCTCTAGTAATCGAGATCTCACTTTTGA
The DNA here is from genome assembly GCA_039178745.1 of Bacteroidota bacterium. Classification (GTDB taxonomy): domain Bacteria; phylum Bacteroidota; class Bacteroidia; order Chitinophagales; family Saprospiraceae; genus Neolewinella. Next base: position 663 of record JBCDFE010000077.1, read on the forward strand.
GAAGGGTACATCCTCTACCAGAATTGGTGGCTCGATCTCAAATTTAATATCATCAAAGTATGATAGGCCTCTAATTGGTATCAAAGTACTAGACCTAGGATATTTTGAAGCATACGCACTCAGTAAATCTGATAAGGAATAATACTGTAAGAGATAGTAAATATCGTAGAAGTCTTTTTGCCTTTGTCCACTTTGCCCAACCGCGTTCAATTTCATAGCACCAATATCCAATAAGCTGGCAAATCGCTTTTTCTCTCTTAGGATAAGAGGTTTAACAAGGGCATATTGATGAGAAATGAAATCTACCTTGATTTCATTGATAAAGCCTAAGAGCGTATTACTTCTTATCGCCGTCGTATTAAAGGAATAATAAGCCGATAAGTAGTCATTCAATTCAATAGAATTGAATGATAATTCAGAAAACAGATCAAGATCAATTGATAATCTGTGTCCTATCTGAAGAGCAAGAGCAGTGCCACCAACCAAAAAGAAGTCAGAAAGATTGTCATCTGACATTAATAGATTTAAAAGAGCAAGAGTTTCTGGCTCAATAATTTGTGGATCTTCGTGGATCATTCAGATTAGAGTGAATGTATAATTTGGTGAAAGCTTTATCTCTGTTTGTCAACTGCCTGCTCGCATTAGCAACTTTGAGCATTTTTTCTTTGCCATAATAGTTCTGGGTCTGTCTCCACTCCAGTATGTTTCCCCGTTCAATGACCCGTTCGACTACAATAAACCAAGACTTATCAAAGTCAAACTTATCCATGTCATATTCCCACAACAAATGACGAGGTAAATTCAACTTGACTTGTTTTACTTCACTCATAAATTGAAAACATTTGTCGTTACCACTTAGTTGTCTCCGACTTTGAGCCGTGCATAAAGATCAAAAATCTGAGGTACAACTACCTCAGATCGAAAGCGTTTTGCATAGCTGCGCCCGGATTTGGCCAAGTGCTTGTGCAATGCATCATCTTCCAGCAATCTCTGCCAAGCTTCAGCGATTTCGGTAGGATCTCCGGGATTTATCAATAAACTGTCTGGGCCGGCAGCCTCTGGCAGGCTGGAGATATTGCTGGTAATAACGGGGGTACCACTATTGAGAGCCTCGATGACGGGAATGCCAAACCCCTCTGCTAGAGATGGATATAAAAAACAGCGAGCTCCCTGATAAAGAGCGGGTAGATCTTCATTCTCTACGGATCGAAAAAGCAATAAATCGTCGATCTGAAGTTCATCAGCTCTTTGCAGGCACAGTTTTTTATATCGTTCACCCCGCCCCACTACGACCAATGGGTGGCGAAGTTCGGTCGGAAGTAAAGCCATAGCTTCAATAATGCCCATCAAATTCTTGCGCTCGATCAAAGACCCCAGATATAAACTGTATTGATTGGGTAGATCTAGCTGACTGACAACCTGCGGAAGTCCTGAAGAAGGAAAAGGAATGAGGAAACGCTCGTCACAGGCTTGATAAATAACTTCAATTTTTTGGGGCGGTATGCCATAGGAGCTGACGATGTCTGCTTTCGTTGCCTCTGAAATAGCGACTATTCGCGTGGTCGCCTCGCAGGCATATTTGAATTTGCGATCGTATACCGCCCGATCCCAGCGGCCGTACTGATCAGGGAAACGCCTGAAGATCAAATCGTGGATGGTAACGACTGAAGGTATACCAGAGCGATCTATTCCAAAGGGTAGCTCATTGCTTAGTCCGTGATAGAGGTCGGGCTTTATTTTTTTCAGATCCCCTATCATGCCCCGGCTGCGCCAGAAGGGTTTGCGCAATGGTCCCGGCACTATGATTTCGCAGGAGGGATTTTGTAGGAAGTCAGTCGTTTCGGATCGCTCTTGGACACCTGGGCTCATCAGATATGCTGTCATCTGTGGCTGGCGGCTTAGCAGCTCACGAACTAAGGTACGGCTATAATTACCCAAGCCCGTAAAGTTGTAAAAAATTCGCTTGGCATCGAAAGCTATACCCATGCTGGCAAGGTAAGGATGTTGAACCTTTTTCGCGCAAGCTCTATCTTGTGTGTATGTACAGACTACTCGCGCTCGTTTTCTTGCTTTCCTGCGGAAGCAACGAACCCGAAGTATACTCCAATCAGACTAGCCAGATTCAAGCTGTGCCTTGCCCGCCAGATTTAGGTCTTCTGGATGGCAATAGCTATACCGATCCATCTAGAAACCTGGTCGTAGCGCTGCATCAAATGGGAGACGGCTGGGCACTCGACATATATAATCGGGAAGAATGTGCCCTGGAAAACCGTGTGCAGCTTCCGAAGCCAGAAATAGAAGACTACCCCTACTATCTGGCCGATTTGTTGTACAACTCTGCACTGGGCCAGGTGGGCATAAGAGGCCCCAGGCATTTTTTCATCTACCAACTGGATCAAAAAAGTCTTAGCGAGCCTATTACGCCCAGCTATAGTACAGAACGTCTGTCTGGAGCGTCATCGGGTCAGATCGAGCATCTTGAAGTCTGGGAAGACTATCTGATAGGCTGCACAGTAGATTGGGGTGCCTTCGCCGCCCGTATGGACGGTACGGCCTTACTACCATTGGCTGAGCTGGAAATCGATGAACGATATGCCAGCCTTTTTCTGATCGAAGTGGATGCGTCTGATTCGTATCAGGCTGTAATGCCCAGGTATAATTACGAATTGGCCAGGTTCGAAGTCAATCCGCTATTCTCAGCGCCCATTTCGCTCGATCTAGACAACATCACTTATGCCAAGGGTAGTAGCTATGTTCGCTTGCAGACCACGGGCGGAGAGTCCATCACCATTGATCTGTCTAAGGCTAAAATAGTAGAGGCTATCCAGGAAGTGGACATAAATTAGACCTTGTTTGTTGAACTCCTCAGAACTTCGTGGGGAGCTTCACCGAGTTTAGTTATCTTTGTATCGTGAGAAAAGGAATTAGATCGTTTTAACGAAGCCTAATCCGATTTTCATCGTAATTCCAAAACCGTTTTAGAAAAAATCCCATGATTAATCGACTACCAGCCCAACACGGGTTCAGGAGGCATCGCCGTTTCTATTTTGCCTTCCAATTCGCTCCAGTTTAAACTGCCAACTTCAGCTTCGAGCATAGCTCGGCCTGTACACGCTCTATCTACTTTATCAATTCCTCACGACATGAACTACCCGCAATGCGGCGGTAGAAAGCGATTGTTGACGATACTCGTCATCCTCTCATTTATTCCTATGCTTTCTGCAACCAACCCAGAGTTGGTCCCTGTCTTTTTAGACCCCGTACCCAACGATACCAGCGTTACCTGCTTTTCAGACATTCCTGCGCCTATTTCTCTACAGGCCCAGCTAGACGATACAGACATAGTCGATGTTAGCCCCATCGATTCTCTTGCTGATGGAGAGGGATCCATTTGCACGGGTGGCGACCTCATCCGCATTTGGGAAGTATCTGACAATACAGGAACGACCAGAGTTACGCAAACCATCAGCTTCGGCCCAGCTAGCAGCGGTCCGAGTTTCGGCGGTCTTAGCCCTTCCCCAACTATTGTGGAGTGTCGTATTGCCAACGACATTACAGATCCCAATAGCTTTGAAGCCTGGCGAAACAACAACTTCTTTATTGCCTCCTCAGCCTTAGAGGCAGGATGTGTTGGGATTGCTAGCCTGGAAGAATCGATTGTAGGTCCTACTGAAGGCTTTTCTTGTGGGGACGAAACCATCGTAACTTTCACGGCAACAGATTCTTGTGGAGCTACGGCAACTGTAAATTTTGTTTTTCAGACTACAGATACCGAGCCACCAGTCTTTGATCAAGACCCACCTGACCTGATCTTGGAGTGCTCAGATACCATTCCAGACCCTCCTGTACTCACGGCTACGGACTGTAAAGACGAAGTAAGCATCACTTTTCAAGAAAGCAGTACGCAGATCATAGATGGGAGTTGTGCTCAATACGAGTATTCCATAACGCGGGTCTGGACAGCCACAGACGACTGCGGGAATACAGCACTTGAAGAGCAGATAATCCGAGTGTTCGACACAGAGCCACCAACCTTTGATTTAGCACCCCAGGTCACCTTGACTTGTACCCAAAACCCAAATGACCTCAACCTGACGGATAGTGTGCGCAATGTTATGGACAATTGCAGCCCCAGCGATCAGATCACGGCTACATTTACTGACGAAATCATAGGTAACCCTCAGTGTAGCCAGATTTTTCGAATCAGTAGAACCTGGACCGTTACCGATGTTTGTGGTAATGCGGCCATTTTTGAGCAAAATATCTTTGTGGTAGACCAGGAAGCACCCAGCTTTGATCTGCCCGAAGATATAGGCGTCAATTGTAGCGATGCCTTTAACCTGGATGTTACCGGCGTTCCGACCAACATAGTAGATGTCTGTGATGCTACACCAAACTTCGAATTCGAAGACATCATCCTGCCTACCAACTGCCCGGGTGATTTCCGCATCAGGCGCCAATGGCGGATATTCGATGATTGTGGAAACGAAGATGGTGGTGAGCAGATCATTACGGTTATAGATACTACGCCACCGAGTTGGACTACCCCGCCCAGCAACCTCATCACCACCTGTAACAACACGGATTTCCAGGAGGAGACCTTCAATTTATGGGTGCTCGATTTCGCGGGTGCTATTGCCAATGATGCATGCAGTGCCAACGAGAATATCACTTATGAGATTTTCGTTTCTGGAACGGAAGAATATCCCTTACTTCCAGATTTTGAATGCAACTTCGGAGGGCAAATGGTCAGGGAACTAGCTGTGGATGTTGTGGCTACAGACGAGTGTGGAAACAGACTGGTCGAAACCGTCTTCTTTCGCCAGATCGATACTCAGCCACCCAATATCTTCGGTTGCCCGGAGAACCAAATTCTCGAAACAGCACCCGGCCGTTGTGATGTGCTCGTTGGCTTGGCCCCACCCGTCATCCAGGAAAGTTGTGTAACCGGCTTGCCCTTGCAGCTCAACCTAGTAGACACCATCATGCTGAGTAGTCCGGCCTCTGGCACGACTCAAGCTGGAGACACACCGGTAGATACCATTTGCTTCCGATTGCAAATCGAGGAAGATTTACCAGTCAATGCATTCATGCCTGGCCAACTGACTATTAGCTTGCTCAATGCAGATACAGAAGCCAGTGGAGAGTTTTTCACGATTCTAGGCGAAGACGGCACCCCTATAGGAACCACCGCTTTTGGCGAAGTGCAATGCTCAGACAGCGATACCATCATCGAGATACCGAGACTCACTTTCAACAACTGGGCCAGCGATGGATATATCGATATTAAGCTGATTCCCAACCAGCCAGCAGATCAGGCGGGCAACTTCGCCATCAACGACATCTGCCCAGACGGTAGCTTTGCTGTGGCCAACCTCTTCATGCCCATTAGAAGGCTGGCTCCATTGCAATACGAGATCTTCATCGACGATGATGAGCCCATTCTGGTAGATCCAGTCGATAGCCTATTCACAACCCTCGACCAGGGCGTACACCAGATTCGATACCGGGTAACCGATTGCGGAGGCAACTTTGACGAGTGCATTTTCTCTATCGCCGTCGAAGACCGGGAGCCGCCCATGATAACATGCCCCGAAGATGTGGTTGCCTTCCTGGCTCCCGATAGCTGTCGGGCAGAAATCACGCTTCCGATTCCCGTTTCGGCCAGCGACAACTGCGACATTTTGATCGCCAACCGACAAACGCTCCCAGAACCAGCAGACCGGTTCCTGCTATTCAACTTCGATGCCAATCTCAACAGCTTCCAGGCGCAGCCCAAGACAATCACCTTTACCAACCTGGAGCCTATCGCATTCGATACCGCCACAGTAACCATCTTTTTCAGAGGTGATTTTAGTGGAGCAGAAGATTTCCTGGATATATTAGATGGCGATGGAAATGTCATAGCATCCAGCCAAGCCGGGCAAGCGAACTGCACCCAGGAAGGACGCATAGAGATCAGAATTCCCACTGCTGAATTTAACGATCTGGCTGCCCAAACCGGAAGTCTGACTTTTACCCTTCGGCCCAGGCCAGTACCCGTGCCACCAGGCATGAACGGAGATGGTGTAGAACCCTGCCCCAATGGCCAACCCGTGACCGGTAATGACGATTTTGATGCGGTCAGTTATGTATATGCCGAACTAAACTATCCGAGTCTAGAACCCAGTTACTACAGCTACGGGGCTACACCCATAGACCAGGTTGATGGGGCCGACCTGCCTGTGGTCCAAACCTTTGATCTAGGCACGACCAATTTCACCTACCTGATCAGCGACCCAAGTGGTAATGTAGACAGCTGTACCTTCCTGGTAGAAGTGAGGGATACCATCAGACCCATTGCTGGCTGTAGGCCCAATACCCTATTCGTCGATCCATCGGGCCTCTCGCCTATTTCTCCTGACCCTACCCTGATCAATGACAATAGCTTCGACAATTGCGACATCGACTCTATGGCGCTCAATCCGAGTACCTTCACCTGCCAGCAGTATGGTCAGGCGATAGATGTGACGCTTTCAGTCTTTGACGGATCCGGGAATGTGGATAGCTGCTCGACTTTCCTGAGTATTGCCCCCCTCAACCCCGAGCCCGAAGCCAATAGTGGATTGTGTGGAGGTGATTCCCTCTTTCTGTTCGCCAATCCGCCTACTGAAGCAGAGCCCGGTCAGGTGATCTATACCTTCACTTGGTTTGACCCACAGGGCAATTTCTTTTCCAATGATGAGAATCCCGTCTTAGTAGGTGTCGACGCCAGTTTCGAGGGTAACTACCGAGTAGTCATAAGGGGCCTGAGTGGTTGTGAAGCCGAAGGCGTTGTGCAGGTGACCATCGCAGACTTGCCCGTCACGCCCGTCATACTGGCCCCAGAGCAGGTTTGCATTGGAGACCCTATACCGCTACAGATCGAGCAAGCCGTGATGACAGGAAATGTGAACTACCGCTGGTTCGAAGGCCAGGCAGGTAGCGGAACTTTCCTGGGTGCTACCAACGATCCCTTTTTCGAGGTACCTCCTCCTCATGGTGATCAGGGCCGAAGATTCTACCTGGAAGTCGAAATCGATGGTTGCATTTCTGCCCCGTCCAGTTCAATACTCGTTACTACGACCCAAAGACCAGAAGCCATCGTAGTCGATTCTACTGTCTTTGCTTGCGAGAATACGACTGAAGATCTGGAAGCACAAATCAGCCCCAACTCTACTTTCAACTGGACTGGTCCTGACGGCTTTTCGGATACCGGAAGAATTATTGAAATCGCTGACCTCAGTCCCTCAGACGAAGGCTGGTACTTCGTGCAAGCGGTCAGAGGCGGCGGTTGTTTTTCAGAGGTAGATTCTCTATTTCTCACTATTTTACCAGCTCCCGCTCAGCCCAATTTGAGCACAAGCGCCCCGGTTTGTTTGGACGGCTCTTTTGACCTAATGGTGGAGCCGACAAATGCCTTTAATTACACTTTCTTTGTTCCCAATGGGCAAATTATAGCTACAGATACAGCTGTACTGACCATAGACTCTATAGATCTGACTGTAGAAGGCGGATGGGAAGTAGTGGTAGATTTTGGTGGTTGTCCATCCTTACCCAGTGCGCCTGTAGATGTAGATGTGAGCGCGCTGCCGTTTATCAGCCTGCTCAGTTTCCCCGATCCTGTTTGTGCGGGCAACGATCTGGTTTTACAAGGCAGCAGCAGTATTTCAAACAGCAGTTTTTCCTGGACCGGACCAAATGATTTCTCCAGCGACAATTTTGCACCGACCCTCTCAGATATCGATTTGGACAACAGCGGCTGGTACCTACTCGAAGTCAGCTCACCCAATGGATGTCAGACTAGCGATAGCATACTCATAGAAGTAGATACCGGACTGATCGTCACTGGGATCGAAAACCTGAGCGGAGATTGTTTTGCAGGTGGTGAAACAGTGGCCGTTATTGCCAATGTAGAGCCCTTCGATAGTACAGGAGATTATAGTTTCGAGTGGAATGGACCACAGGGAATGAGTATGGGCGACACCCTGTTCTTACCAGATGTCGGCCCTGGCACCAGCGGCAATTACAGTGTTATTGCTACCGGGCCAGATGGTTGTCGTTCGGTCCAGGAGAGCTTTTTATTGGACCTGAGCTTCGAACCAGCTACTCCTGCCGCGCCTTCAACCATAAGTGGGCAGTTCGATTTTTGCGTAGGGGATAACTTCACCCTGACCACCACTGACTTTGGAGATATGGCTACCTATCTATGGCAACTGCCAGACGGTAGTATTATTTCTTCAGAAACCAATTTATTACAGCTGCTGGCTACGCCTCCGGCCTTTGTCGGTTCTTATCGGGTTCGAGTCATCATTGACGGATGCTCATCACCATTTAGCGATGTCAGGATCATTACGGCCAGTGAGTTTCCAGCAGAGATGAATGTCAGTGCTGCTAGCCCCGTCTGTGAAGGTCGGGAAATTCAGCTACAGGTGACTGACCTGCCCAATACGATGTATAGTTGGACTGGTCCTAACGAATTTACGTCCAGCCTGCCGAACCCATTGATCATAGATGCAGACCCAGATCTACACAATGGCACCTACCAAGTCGTAGCGACCCAGGGCGGATGCGTCTCTGACACCCTAAGCACGCTTGTAGAGGTGATGCCTAGCCCAGATGTGCCCACCGCGCTTCCGGTAGATGCCATTTGCCTGACTGGCGATCAAGGTCTGGTACTAGACGTCAACCCCAATACCACGACCGAAGGAGCTACCTATCAATGGATATTCACCGATACGGAAATGCCGATTAGTCCTGAGGGCCAGGGCTTAAGTTTCGAGCTCTCCAATTTCGATGCCTTCCCTGGTCAGGGCGAATATCAAATATCTGTAGTGGCCAATTTGGACGGCTGCCTGAGCGATGCCTCTCTTCCGATCACGGTAAGACTAGACGATAGTGATCCCAACGCGGCTCAAGCCATGGAAGACACCACTGTATGCGAAGGCATATTCTTGTTGATGGCTACGCCACCCACTTTAGGGCAGGGTCAGTGGTCGTTGATTGGTGGCGGAGGCGATGTCTTCATAGCCAATCCCAACAGCTTCACAACAGCTGTAGACAGTTTAACGGAGTTTGGTAGTCCATATCAATTCCTATGGTCAGTCAGCAATGGTGCCTGCACGGATTTTAGTCAAGATACAGTACAGCTCGCAGTCACCGATGGAGAAGATGCCTTTGCTGGCGAAGACCTGCTGGTTTGCCTAAATCAGGAAATCAGGCTGAATGCCTCTCCCACCATCGAATTGGGCAGTGAGGGAAGCTGGTCTCAAAATCTGGCTCAGGAGATTCTCGGAGTAGTTATAGTAGATCCTCAAAATCCGAATACGCCCATCACGGGGCTACAGGCCGACAATGTGTACTCTTTCACCTGGACCGTACAATCTGCATGTGGCATTAAAGAAGACATCGTTTTAGTCAATGTTTCGGACCCCAATCCGGATGCCGGTCCAGACTTGATCGTCTGCAATGAAGATGGTGCCACAGTGTTGGCGGCTGCCGAGCCCACCATCGGCTCCGAAGGTCGATGGATTGTGATCACCGATGGTGTGATCATAGATGATCTCAACAGTCCGACTACCATGGTCAGAAATCTTATGGTGGGCCAAAACTTACTCGTCTGGCAAGTAGATGGTGGTGAGTGTGGTTCAGGCTCGATGGATACCCTAATGATCACCTACAAAGAACCCGCCCTACCCGAAGACGATGTGTACGATGTAGGCTTTCAATCGAGCATCAGCTTCGATCCTTTGGAAAACGACCTCATACCTGAAGGCACGGGCTTAACTTTCCAGGGGGAACCCGATGTAGGCGAACTCACAGACAATGGAGACGGAACATATACCTATCAGGCTGCGCCAAACTTCACGGGAGAAGTAAGCATAAGCTACCAGCTGACCAGCGAGGGCTGCTCGGAAACTGAGGCATTGGTAACCTTCAGGGTAGGGCTCGATGCCAACTGCGTTCCGCCCAATATTTTCACCCCCAATGATGATGGTGTCAACGACTTCTTTATCATCCCTTGCTTGTTGAATACTGGCCAATTTCCCAACAGTCAAGTGTCTATCTACAACCAGTGGGGGGACGAAGTCTACCGATCACCTACACCCTACCAAGGAGATTGGGATGGCAATTATCAAGGAACTCCACTACCTGTATCCACCTATTTCTATGTCATTGAATACGGAGACGGTCGGGAAGCGGCTACCGGTTCAGTACGTATTCAACGCTAAAATTGACTCTGTATGCAACGTCTAATCATTTTTCTCACTGTAGTATTTTGCTACCAGGTACAGGGTGTAGTGGCTCAACAAGACGCCCAGTATGCTCAGTTTATGTACAACAAGCTGGCGTTTAACCCGGCCTTTGCAGGAGCGGAGCCGTCGGGTACTTTTATCGGTATTTTTCGTCAGCAATGGTTGGGTTTCGATGGTGCACCTAGCGTGCAAAATCTAAGCTACAATGTGCCTTTCACGGCCAATGGCGTTGGCCTGGGCCTGCGTTTAAATCGGGTTTCTATCGGTCTCGAAAGAGAATATGCCGCCGAAGCCTCTTATGCTTACCGCGTTTCTTTGGGTCGCGGGGCAAGACTCGGCATTGGAATTTCGGCCTCTGTGCGAAGATTCAGCATCAATTTCAGCGAGGCAACGCCCATTCAAGGCGGCGGAGTAGACCAAGCCATACCCGCAGGCGATGCCGGTAAATTCGTCCCCAACTTCGGCGGTGGTATATACTTCGACAGCCCCAAATTTTATGTAGGGATCAGCGCACCTAGATTGCTGGAAAACAACATCGACATCAGCAGCGATCAGACGGTCATTAGCCGACAAGTCAGGCATTACTATTTGATGACGGGCTTGAATATTCAAGTCGGTGAAGAATTCGTTCTACATCCGCAGGCGCTGTTTAAGGTCGTGTCTGGTGCACCGTTTGATGCCGATATCAACCTAACTGCAGACCTCAACCGGAACTTCTCTTTGGGTGCGACCTACAGGCTGGGCGGTACTGATGGACAAGGGGCCGGGGAAAGCCTGGGTGCATTGGTGGGCCTGCACATTAATGACCACTTGAAACTGGGCTTGGTCTATGAAATGGGACTGAGCGAGCTTCGAAATTACCACAATGGAAGTTTTGAGGGTATCTTGCAGTACAGTATCGGTGGCCGAGCACAAGGGGAAGAGATTATCGACCCTCGGTCGCTTTAGATCGTATACTTGGGGACTTGAGATGAATCACATGCTGTTACTTATTGTCGGAGTGTTTATCGGGCTAGGGTCATCCCTATCTCTATGTGGACAAGCGCCACCTCCGCAAACAGCAACCATTCTACCCCTGGACAGATTGAACTCGGAGCTCATGGAGTTCTCTCCGGCTTTCTTTGGTCAGGACCTCGTTTACGTGGCCAGGCGTAGAAACGGACGAGTAGACCAGCGCGGCCAAATATTTTACGAATTGATGCGCGCCGAAATGACTGAGCAGTCAGAGGTCAGACGCACGAAGCCCTTCAGCATCGGTCTTAACTCGGCTTATCACGAAGGTCCGGTATCCTTTAGTCAGGATGGCCGGGAGGTTTTCTTCACGCGATCCAACACCCGCCACGGGCTGAGTCGTGCCAATGACCGGGGCCAAGTAGGCTTAAAAGTATACCGGGCATTTCAAGGGCAATACGACTGGCAAGGCATTGAAGAGCTGCCTTTTAATAGCGATCAATACAGCTGTATGCATCCTAGCCTTTCAGCTGATGGCAATCGTTTATTCTTTGCATCTAATAAGCCAGGTGGATATGGTGGCCTGGACATATATGTCAGCGATTACCTCAACGGAGCCTGGACGCAAGCGGTCAATCTGGGACCAAAAATCAATACCAGCGGAGACGAAGCCTTCCCCTTCATACATAGCAGCGGGCAATTGTTCTTTGCCTCCAACGGTCATCCTGGCCAGGGTGGCTTAGATATTTTCAGCATCGACCTGAGTGGGCCTGGCTGGGGCCAAGTGTACAATCTGGCCCCTCCCTTCAACAGCGAACAAGATGACTTGGGGCTGGTGCTCAACGCAGAAGCCAGTGTAGGATACCTCAGCAGCAATCGTGCAGGTGGTAGTGGCCAAGATGATATATACCGGGTAGATGTACCAGCAGGCATTCCCGGCATAGCGCGCAAACCGACAACAAGAGAGCTGGTCACGGTATACGATGCTTCCCAGAGCCTTCGACTGTATCAGGCAGAGGTACAACTATACGCAATCGAAAAGGAAGATGCCCAAAACGGTACAGGCTACACCTACGACTTGGAGGAAATAGAACCCAGTGTCTACAGAATTACATCCAGGTCCAAACCACCCTTTAGACTAGGAGATGCCCGCCAATTTACCGATAGAGACGGCACGTCTCAACTATTGCTGAGCGAAGGCCAATCTTATCAATTGGTCGTATACCGCGATGGTTTCGAACCCGGTCTACTACAATTTGACTACACAGCACTGGGACCTAGCCGCCCTTTGGAAATAAGCTTGCAAGCCTCGGAATGTATCTTGCTGGAAGGGCGAATAGAAATAGGCCAGACCAGCAATGGTATATCAGACGCCAGAGTACGGCTGGAGTCGACCAATTGCAGTATTCCGCCCATAGAGTTAAGAACCGATCAAAGTGGCTGGTACCAGGTATGTCTGCCCAGATCTTGTCAGTTTAAGATCCATGTCAAGGCGGTGGGTTATGCCGACCAACAAAGCCAGTTCAATACCACGGCTACGCGAATGGAACGCCTTCGGGCAGACCTTCAGCTCGTAGCCAGGCAGGGCGAAGACCATGGAATTATGGCCGAAGGTGCCGTTTTTATACTCGACCAAATCGATTGGGAGCAATTGCAGCAAGGATCGAGCGATCGCATAACGCTACTGCGCCAATTTCTGCAAGACTATCCGCACAGTAACGTTCAGCTGAACGTGCATGTAGACACCCGCGGCCAGCTCATGCTCAATCAAGATCGAAGCGAAGAGTTTGCCCAGCTGACCAAAGACTACCTGGAGGCAAATGGCATAGCGACCGAACGCATGTCTGTAGTTGCACTAGGCGAGCAAAACCCAAGGAATCCTTGCATGGACGAACAGAACTGTACAGAATCTGACCATGCGGCAAACAACCGAATAGAGGTCCATATTTTGAAGAAATAATTTTAAACTTGCGCAGGTAGAATCTTTAGCCCCAAGCTGTTGCTCAAATACTGCTGTAGCAAAAGCTAACAAACGCTAGGCGAAAAGCGACCACCAGCGAAAGTCTAATCTACACCAACAGCTCTTGAGGAGCATACCTGAGGAGATACAAACCAAAACCATGCCGCTCTACAGGCGAGATGTCATCAATTTTTTACGCAAGCTGACACCAGCCAAGGCATGGAATGCGCTCAAGCTGGTGATTAGCTTTCAATTGACTCGCCTTTTGAAAAGACCAGTCAGCTGGGGGCTTCCCATGACCGTAAGTATAGAACCGACCACGGCCTGCAACCTACGCTGCCCCGAATGCCCAAGCGGCCTGAGGCAGTTTACCCGACCGAGAGGTAACCTGAAGGCCGATTTTTTTCGCCGCCTCATCGATGATGGATATGATCACATCCTTTATCTCATTTTTTACTTTCAGGGCGAGCCATACATCAATCCCAACTTTTTGGACATGGTTAGCTATGCTTCCTCTAGGGGTATTTATACCATCAGCTCGACCAATGGCCACTACCTCAACGATGAAAATGCCAGGCGAACCATCGAGAGCGGTTTAGACAGACTCATCATTTCTGTAGACGGTACAGACCAGGAGACCTACCAGCAGTATCGGAAAGGTGGAAAGCTGGAGATTGTTTTGCAAGGGGCTCGCAATCTGGTCAAATGGAAAAGGCAACTCGGCAAAGGGCCACACCTCATCTTTCAAATGCTGGTAGTCAAACCCAATGAACACCAACTCGATGAGATTAAAGCACTAGCTGCAGAAATTGGTATAGACGAAGTAAAATTCAAAACGGCACAGCTCTATGATTATGCCGACGGGCACGAGTTGATGCCTACCAATCAGAAGTACAGCAGATATAAATTAGGGTCAAATGGAAAATATCGTTTAAAAGGTAAACTGACCAACGAGTGCTGGAAACTGTGGCATGCCTGCGTGATCACTTGGGATGGTTTGGTGGCTCCGTGTTGCTTCGACAAAGACGTCAGCCACCGTTTGGGTGATACCAAGTTTATGCGGCTGCGAGATATTTGGAAAGGAGACTCCTACATCGGGTTCCGGAAAAAACTGCTGAGCGGCCGATCCGAAATAGACATTTGTACCAATTGCACCTCTGGGTGTAAAGTATGGCTGGGTGCCGAAGTATAAGCACTTGTTAAGACACCTAATTTGCAATATTGCGCAAAAAACCCTAAATTTATTTTCCATTGGCGTTACATTTTAGGTAACGCAGCTACTTCGCCTGGTATCTACACATCCAACTTACTGACCTTCCATCTATCTGAATCCATTTGCAGCCTACTACTTATAGGTAGCGAAGGATGGATTTAATCTCACGGACTAAATGGCCTATTTGTCTATAAATGGGTCCATTTAGGTGCCAATTTTGTACAAATAGTGGTCAGGCTGCTGGTCTGTGCCATTTATTGTGCTAATTTGGCGCGCCAAAGAATATTCTGTCCAGCCGCATAGTATTTGACCTACATCAAATATTTATTCGGTCTTCACGGTTGTCGCGAATCACCAAAAAATGCTAGCGGGCCGTGTCGTGTTTACATTCCCCGCCGATCAGTAGCTACGGCGGCTATCTCAATAGCTACACTTTTTAATCACAATTTGAAGGTGGAAGAAAAGCCAACTAAAGTCATCTTCGCGGGCCAGCTAGAATTCGGAACCAGCCGAAACTTCGAGAACGTCCAATCGCAGTATGCTCATAGAATGGAGCATTATTACAAGAACGACATCCTCCTGAAGCCGGAGGTCATTTTCAACCCCGACGATCATACGATGGATATCCCGCGTACGGTCGTCACTTCTACGGACCGGCAATACAAGAATACTGTCAATCTGCTGGAACGCATTGCTACCTTTAGCATAGCGGGCGACTTAAATATCTGGCGGTTGAACGGTATTGGCCAAATGATGGACCATAGACTATTTGAGCCCAAAGCCGATAGAACGACCAACCAACTGTTTCGAAAAGGCCGGGAAATGCTCGATCAAGAAGAGCACATCGGTGAGGCTAAAGAATTGCTGACCCAGGCCATCGACAATTTTGAGCGCCATGCTGTGGCCTACGAGCGCCGAGGAGTCGTCAACTACAAATTGGGCAACAATAAAGATGCCCTCTACGATTTTACTAAGAGCATCAAAATATACGCCTCTAAACCAGAGAGCTATTACGGTCGCGGCCTCATCTATTTTCAGGAAGAGGAAGATCTCGAAAAAGCCATTGCCGATTTTGGCTCGGTGGCTAAGTATGCAATTCCCCACCAGAAAATTTACTGGCTGGCCAAAAGAATGCGAGCAGATGCCCTGAGAAAAGCTGGCAGACTGGACGAAGCCCGGAGAGAATATGCTGGGTTTGTCAATCGCAAGCAGCAGCTTCCCGGTTTGGAGTCTTATGATAGATTAGCTTCCTATCGATTGGGCGAGATTTACTTATCGACCGACAAGCAGGAAGAAGCTGCAAAAGCGTTTCAAACTGCATTGGAAGCTCCCGAAGATTCCAGGGCGCCCAAAGATTCAGAAATCCAGGCAAAGCTGGCCGAAGCAAAAGGATAGAGGGAATTAGCTCATTCTTATTGCTATAACAAGTCGGCGAAGACGGCGTTATACCCGTATGCGTTTGTTTTTATTGACTACTCTGTGCTGCTCTTTGCTGGCTTGTGGTTCTACAGCTTCGCAATTGTCTGCTCAATCAGGTGCTCGAAATGAGCTGTCCAGAAGAGATGCCGATCTACTTGTCGAAGCGCGTCGGGCGACTAACCTTAGCGAGTGGGATGAAGCTTTATCCCTATACGATCGCCTGATCGAACGAAATCCGGAGAACATCAGCCTGCTGGTATTCAGAGCCAGTGTACATGCTTATGCCGGTAGTGATGATCAGGCGATCAACGAGTTTGAAGCCATCATCGCCCGGTCTCCCAACTACGACCCCGAACTGTATGAATGGCTGGGAGAACTCTACCGCCGCAATGGGCAGTACGCTTTGGCGGCAGAAAGGTATCGTACCTACCTGACCAGTATTCCCTTGAATGACGAAAGGCGATACCGGGAAACCGAAGACCTTATGGAGCAAATGGAAAGAAACGCCCAGGCGATGGCCAATCCGGTTCCATTTGACCCTCAGCCACTGGGGCCTGCCATCAATACGACAGCTCATCAGGAGTACTTTGCGGGATTGAGCCCAAATGGCAGAAGACTCGTATTTACCCGCAACCTGAGAGGCAATAACGAAGACTTCTACCAAAGTACGATGGACGAGCATGGAGACTGGCAAGAAGCGGCACCGATGATCGCTATAAATTCAGACATGAACGAGGGCGCGCAAACCCTCTCTGCAAATGACCAAACGATGGTATTTACCATGTGTAATGCGCCAAGTGGCAAAGGAAGCTGCGACCTGTATATCAGTGAGCGAGAGGCCGGTCAATGGACCCGGCCAAGAAATATAGGTGCTGAAATCAACACCCGATTTTGGGAAAGTCAGCCCACCCTCTCCGCTGATGGAAAATTATTATTCTTTGCCAGTAACCGACCCGGTGGTAAGGGCAATAGAGATCTTTGGGGCAGCGCCAGAAAACCAGATGGTAGCTGGACGCGCCCTATCAATCTGGGTGATCAATTGAATACAGCTGGGAATGACCATTTCCCCAGTTTTCATCCAGATGGCAAAACCCTATACTTCACCTCAGATGGGCATCCCGGCCTGGGCGGCAATGACTTGTTTCTGAGCCGATTAGATGATAATAACCGATGGGGCGAGCCCGTAAATTTGGGATATCCGATCAATGATATCGGCGATGAAAAAGGGCTCTTCGTCAGCCTG
>JBCDFE010000078.1:0-17685 GCA_039178745.1 Bacteroidota bacterium
ACCCGATCGCGGCAAGTGAAAGATAAGATGGACTTGTTGCTCAACGAGTCTGCGCGCAGGTCTGTCATATCGCTCCAAACCAGCGAATTGATCAACGTCAACATCCAAATACACGGATATTACATAGACAACGGTCACTGCCGCACAGAAGAAGAGTTGCATCAGGTTGATCAATTCTGGAAGCAGATCAACCAGCGCAGGCTACTTGGACCAACCCGCAATGAGACTTTTTTCGAAAAAGTCAATAGATTTCAGGCCAATATGTGGTATCGATACATCCGGTTGGAATTTGACCAAGCACAGGAAGAAGCCCTCAATGCAGCCAACCTCTTTGGCCTCAACCAGCATGAATTGATGGGCATGCGCGACCCGGATCTATATCTACGATGTCTGTACTACGTTGGCGTTTTGGCTTATCTGCGCCAGGACGAAAAGCAGCTCGCCCGCAGCAAAGAAAAAATGGATGTATTTTCAGCTCGCTTTGCCGAATCCTTCAATGACAATACCGTCGTTATCGACACGACCTATCGCGAGCTCACTTCCCTCAATTTGTACTTCCTACAGGCCGACTGGTATAGCGCCCACCAGCACGCCCAGTGCATCAAACGCAAATTGAAGGCCAATAAACTGCCCCTTCCGCCCCACCGCCGGCTGCTGATGTCCTACAAGCTGGCCGCACTGGCCTTTGCGCGTGGAGATGCTTCTGCCGCCCTCGACGATCTCAATTTCATCATCGATACCAAAACCAGCATGCTGGGCGAAGAGTTGCTATTGTCCACGCGCTTACTGCACCTGCTTTGCCACTTCGAGCTAGATAATTTATCGCTGGTCGACTATCATCTGACCAATGTGAGTCGCCTGATGCGCCGAAGCCACACTACCTCAGAAAGCCAATTGGTCGCCTTGGCCGGATTGCGTAAATTGCTGCGTCTGGCACCTGCCGAGCAAGTAGAAGCCTACCAGGAGATGTACAAAAAGCTGGCCAGGCTGTCGGACACACCCTACGAGCAAAAGGCAGCCGCTTACCTCAATTTGAGTCGCTGGCTGGAAAGAAAGATCGGGCGAATCGAGCCCAAAAGTGGATACTAGGAATGGATACATCAAGAAGTCTACCGCTCATTTTGAGTCTCCTTTTTTCTTTTCCTCTCCTAGCCCAACAAGCTGACCCCACTGCCAACGAACCTGAAGAACCCAACACCCAATTTATAGAAGATCTAGTCGCCAATTCGGCAGGAGACGATGGCGGGTTTGAACTCACCGACGACTTCGAAGCCCTAAGTGAGTTCAGGCGCAGACCGCTAGACCTAAACCGGGCAACAGCCGAGCAACTTTCCGAACTCCAACTGCTCAACGAGCTTCAGGTCAGCCAGCTTATCACCTACCGAGAGCGCATGAATGGACTTATTAGCTTCTTGGAGCTTCAGGTGTTGCCTGCCTTCGACCTGGAAACAATCAGGCTCATTGCACCTTTTACCCAGGTAGGCGGCAGCTTAGACGATCTCGCCACACCTTTCAGCGAAATGCTCAGGCGAGGGGAAAGGGACTTGTTCCTTCGCTGGAACCGGACGCTAGAAACCGAACGCGGATTCGAGATCAATGAAAATACCGGAGAACCGCGCTACCTCGGCGACCAAAACCAGTTCTTCCTGCGCTTCAGGCAGCGATACAGCAACAACCTCAGTTTTGGAGTGACCGCAGAAAAAGATGCGGGCGAACCCTGGCGCAATAGCGGCTTCGACTACTACAGCGCACACTTTTACATCCATGGACTCAACAAGCGGTTCAAGACTCTAGCCATAGGCGACTACAGCATCAACTTCGGCCAGGGCTTAGTACTCAACAGCGGGTTCGGATATGGAAAAAGCGCCTTGGTGACTAACATCAAACGCGGTGGCAGAAGAGTCAGGCCTTATGCCAGTGTCAACGAGGCTAACTTTTTGAGGGGTGGCGCTGCTAGCATCGGCATCGGCAAACACACTGAGCTCACCCTATTCTACAGCCGTAGAGGCAGATCGGCCAATATCGTAGAGCTGGACTCCACCGATCTGGAAGAGCAGCTCTTCGAACTCAACTCACTGAATGGCGTAAGCAGCCTCGACCTAGACGGGTTTCATCGTACCCAGGCCGAAATAGACGATCGCAACGCCATCACTCAGCAGACTTTTGGTGGAAGCCTTCGATACGAGTTCAAACAGCGCGGGCATGTAGCGGCCAACTTTGTACAAGAGCAGCTCAGCAGCCCACTCATTTTGCGGCCGCAGCCCTACAATCGCTTCTTCTTTCAGGGAGATCGACTACAAAATGCAAGCCTCGACTACAGTTACAGATTGTCCAACCTGACCTTCTTCGGCGAAATGGCCCGAAGCGGCAATGGCGGCTTTGCTCAACTTCATGGTCTGCTGGCCGGACTAAGCCGCAGTGTAGATCTGGCCATCCTCTACCGCAACTACCAGCCAGACTATCAAGCACTCAACGCCAGGCCCTTTGCCGAAACATTCGGCGGCCGAAATGAAGAAGGTATCTACATAGGTCTGGAGATTCGCCCACTGAAAAACTGGCGGTTTTCGGCCTACTACGACATCTTCCGCCATCCCTGGCTGCGATTTAACGTAGATGCGCCAAGCAGTGGTCACGAATACCGGTTCCGGCTGACCTACTGGCAAAAGCGCAAGCTGGAAACCTATCTGGAAGTACGGCAGGAAGTAAAAGGTATAGGAACAGATTTGAGTGGACTTCCGCTAGATGGTGTCATCCCCAGGACCCGCTTTCAAGGTCGCCTCCATTTTGCCTACAACATCAATAAGGCGGTAGAGTGGCGCAGCCGCATCGACTGGGGCTATACCGACAATCCCATCAATACCCGGCAAACGGGTTTTATGATCTACCAGGATTTTTTCTATCGTCCCATCGGTTTTCCACTCAGCGGCAATGTGCGATTTGCCTTATTCGATACCGATGGTTTCCAGGTGCGCTTTTACAATTACGAAAACGCGCTCCTCTACAATTTCAGAATTCCCGCCTACTACAATAGAGGCACCCGCATGTACCTCAACCTGCGCTACAAAGGCATTCGCAATATGACCATCGAAGGGCGCATCGCCCAGCTCTTTTTCGCCGATCAAGAGACTATAGGGTCTGGCAATCAAGAATTGCCCGGCCCTAGAAGAACAGAGGTTGGGGCACAGATTAAGTATAGTTTTTAGCTCTCGCCATTTGAAAAAAGTCAGAAAGGTATTTTTGAACTGGATAGAGCAATAGCAAGGACTTCCGCAGGTGGAGATATCTCTACCTGCGAAAGTCTACTCATCGATCAAACTATTCTATTTGCTGGGCTGGAGACGGGCTTACTAGTTCCCTACTGCGAATGGCAGTGTCACCAGCTGGCCGCGCCCGGTTTCAAACCGGAGTAAGTAATTACCCGCTGGCACATCTACTTCCATGCTGATCGTGTGCTGACCGGCGAGTAAGGTAGACTCGTAGCTGCGGCCCACTACCCTACCCGACAGATCCATCATTTGCAGGCGAACGGTCTCGGCTCTCTCTAAGTTGAATTGAGCGCGAATAGGTCCATCTGTCGGGTTGGGGCTAAGTACGAGTTTAAAAGTTTCGGGGCTGACCACTTCGGCCGAGGTCGTTCCCAGACCGCCAGTGGGTTGCTCGATGGGTTCGCTCAAGTAGAGCTTGTACTCACCTGGCATAAAGGTTCGCGATGCTGTCGGGTTGGTGATCTCAATGGATTCGCCGGTAAAGTAATCGTACCAGGTCCCTGCCGATGGAAATGGATTATCTATTTGACGAGTGACTACATCAAAATTGCCCAATACGGAGGCATCAAAATCAGGATGCTCCAGATGAACGCGCTTTACCAATCCGTTGAGCTGGTAGTCGATATCGTCTGTGTGGAAGGTACCGTAGTTATTGCGCAGGAATAACAAGCTTCTGATGGTATTGTACAGATCCTGTCGATCTGGATCATTGCGATAGTCCCATCGTATGGGCTTGGGATCTACGCGGCAATTGGGGTTGATATCTCCCCCTGGGCACTGGTTGATGCTGAAGTCATAGCCCAGCTCACCAAATTGCCATAGCATCTTCGGACCCGGTAAGGTATAGAAAAATACCGCTGCCAGTTCAGATCGGTCCAATCCGGTAGCCAGTTCTCTGGTATTATAGCTGCCGCTCATACTCCCGAACTCGGTGGTCTTATACAGGAGTCGCTCTTCGTCGTGGCTCTCTATATATGAGATCAGATTATTGGCCGAGAAACCCCTGTTCTCAGATAGACCAGAGCCTATGTCGCTATTGGAAGTAAAGCCCATGGCCGATTGCATGTAGGCGTCGTGTGGGTTGAAGCCCGACCAGAAGTACATGCCATGCCCGTACTGAGCCAGTTCGTCTTCTTCCTGGGGCACGGCCAGGTGCTCCAGGATCATGTAGGCATCAGGATTGACCGACCAGAGCTCATCGGCATAATCTTTGATGATGGCAATGCGGCCAGCATCGTAGTTAGACCAGGCACCAACATTGTCTCCGTAGTCCGTTTGAGTAAATCCTTTGCTCAAGTCGAAGCGGTAGCCATCGACTCGATATTCTTCCAGGTAGTATCGAATGGCGCGCTTGACATATCGCTGGGTGTGCACACTTTCGTGGTTAAAGTCGTAACCAACGTTAAAGGGGTGACGAGCTGTAACGTTTAGATAAGGGTTGTCTTCTCGCGGCCTAAAGGCAACGGGGTCCCACCAGAGCTGAGCAAGTGGGCTCTGGGAGAAGGCGTGATTGAAAACTACATCTACGATCACGGCCAGTCCTCTGGCATGGCATGCATCGACCAGCGCCTTAAAGTCTTCGGGCGAGCCGTAGTACTTGTCGAGTGCCATGTGGAAGCTCGGATTGTAGCCCCAGGAAATGTTTCCTTCAAACTCGTTGAGCGGCATAAACTGCACGGCATTGACACCAAGCCTGGTGAGATACTCCAGTGTATCTTGTAATACGGAAAAAGAATGCTCGTCCAGGAAGTCCCTGATCAGCAATTCGTAGATCACCAGGTCTTCTTCGTCGGTTGGTTCGAAGTTGTCGATTTGCCAATCGTACTCAGGCGGATCCATACGCACCCAGGAGACAATGCCCTGCCCACCTTGGGGATAATCGGGTATACCTGCAAAAGTCTCTTCGCTGATAAAAGGATCATTGAAAGGATCGAGCACCAGCGTACTATGCGGGTCTGCGGTTTGCATATCGTAATCGACCAGGTATTGGAATAGCAGATCTTCGACCTGAATATTTTCCAGATCAATCCAGAAAGTTCCGGCATCAGTCCCCCTTTTCATGCGAGCATCTATTGTTGGTTGCCAGTTGGAAAAATTGCCGATGACAAATACATCTTGCTTGCCTGGTGCGTATAACTGTAGATGAACGCTATTGGGGCCGGTTACCGTAATTCCTCTAGGTAATCCAGCTGGGGCTGGCTGAAAGGTAGGCCCGCCAACTACAATATTAAGGGTATCCGCCCGTGTCACGCCTTCATGTGTTGCAGAGATAACGAGTTGACTGATTCCGTTTTCGCTGGGTGCTTGTATGTTGCCATCGACACTTCCGCCACTCTCTGTAGTATTTTGACCGTTGTAGCTGATCGACAAGTCTAGTGGCAGATAGGATGTAGCACTGTAGCTTATGTTTTCGCCTTGTTCTGCGGGTATCAACCCTACTTCTGGATCGAGAATTTCAACGACTAATGCCGTAGAGAAAGACCAAGTCTGTGTTTGGGTTTCTCCTTCAGGGGTTTCTGCTTCCAATCGTATTTCGTGGGGGCCTGCGGTGGTGTAATTTGCGGTGTATTCGAGTTGGGTGCTGTTACTCGCAGAAGCAACGAGTACATCATTGTCATACAATTCGAGTGTTGCTGCCTGAGTAGAGCCCGATTGAATGTCGAGTGGTAAACCTAGTGGCCATAGAGCTCCTACTTCTACGGGTAGGCTGAGGCTACTGCTAAACACCTGGGAATCGAATAGGTCTACAAATATATCGCTGCCACCAGTGTCCTTGCCCTCTAAAGACCCATCGCCATTTCGGAATACCAGCGCCAGTTGTTGAGCTTCCTCGTTGCCTGGAAGCCCAAAGTAAGCAGCAACTGATGGAGAGAAAGTGTAGCTGTATAAGTTATCTTCACCATCGACAAGCTGAAGTTGCCAGTCTGGATTTACTTCGCCCCATTCGGTCGGTACATATTGCCAATCGGAAGAATTATCAGATTGATCAGTTATTAGCCCGGTATGGATATATACGTCGCAGTTGCAATCAGCCAGCTCAGCCGTACCCAAAGTGGCATCATAGAATATAGTCAAATCACCATCTATTGTAGGTGTGGCTGGCGAAGTGGTGACAATCTGAGCTTGTACTAGTTGTAGAACAAATAAGCAGGCGGTAATGGATAGTTGAACTCTAAGCACGTAGATGTATTGTTTTGTTTAGCCCTCAAAACTACAAAACAATAGGAAGGTCTAGGTAATAGAATAGTCACTCATCGCTAGCGACGAGTGACTATTCTAAAAGGATTCTCGACTGGAAATTAATCTTCCATATCACCGCCATCATTCTCTCGGCGGTTGTCATAATCATCTCGACGAATGCGCGGACGCTTGCGCTCGCCGTCTTCATAGCGACGGCTATTGCGATCGTAGGCAGACTCGTCATTGTCTTTATTGAAGTTCCTGCGGTCAAAGACAGAACCTCCGCGATCATAAGCGGAACCACCACGGTCGTAGCTGCTGCCACCACGGTCGTAGCTACTACCGCCACGGTCGTAACCGCCGCCACCGCGACCGCCACGGTCGTAACCACCGCCGCCGCGTCCGCCGCGATCATAACCGCCGCCACCACGGCCGCCACGGTCGTAACCGCCGCCACCACCGTAGCCACCACGGCCACCACGATCATAGCCGCCACGGCCGTAACCGCCGCCACCGCGACCGCCGCGGTCATAACCGCCGCCGCCACCGTAGCCACCACGACCACCGCCGCCGCCGTAGCCACCGCGACCACCGCCGCCGCCTTGGTTTTGATTCTCTTTAACGACGATATTTCTGCCGTCTACTTCACTCTCATTGAGACCTTCAATAGCGGCGTTCGCCTCATCGTCATTAGGCATTTCAACGAACCCGTATCCTTTAGAACGACCAGTATCACGATCCATGATGATCTTAACTGATTCTACTTCACCGAATTCTTCGAATATAGAACGAAGCCCTGCTTCGTCGGTATCCCAGTTTAACCGGGCAACAAATAAATTCATTACACAAATACAAAAAGATGAAAGAAAAGCTGAATAACATTACACAGTCAGAGTAAAAGTCTGGATAAGATAAACAACTGGAACAATAACTTTAGTGCAGTTAGAAAATCGAAAACTCATAGATGGGGACATCAGAGCTTCGATAGTCTTAGATACAACAATTGGAAAAGGAACACTCAAGACATACTCGAAAGCTCATTTTCAAAATGACAAACAATCATTATTGCTTGGACCAGCGGCAAATGTAATATTTTGCGGCATGAATCGACTCTTAATACAAACGATCATCTGTTTTGGTTGCATCATTTGTAGCAGTTGCAATAACAGCCAATCCTCAAAGAACACTATAGAGGCTATACAATCAGATCTAGAGGACCTGGCCAAAGCGTATGCACCCGACAGCAGAGATCACAAATTTGAGTTCGAGATTTATACCCGCACCCAGAATACGGATGGCCAAAGCTTTGAGATCAATGCCTACACCACCCTTCCGGGAACTGCTGCCTCTATAACCGATAGTATAGCGGCTAAAGATTGGTCAGATGCTGCCAATTATACCGTAAGGCAGCTACCGGATTCGATCAAGTTAGATGGCAAACTCTATGGAATCATCAAGGTATCTGTTGCCAGCTTAAGATCCAAGCCAGGACACAGTCAGGAGCTGGCTACCCAATTGCTGCACGGCATGCCCGTCTGGCTGTTGGATCGGCAGGAAGATTGGTACTTGGTGCGTTGTCCAGACAACTACCTGGCCTGGCTGAATAAAGGCGATTTCATAGCGGTAAGTCGCGGGCAATTGAGTCAATACTTATCAAACGACTTGATTGTTTACAGAGGAGAAAGTGAAACCGTAAACGCTACTTTTGAGGAATCAGGCCGCCAAGGACAAGCGGTGCCACTTGATCTTGTGCCAGGAGCCATTTTCGAATTAGCAAATATTGGACAAAGTAGGAGCAGCATTAGATCTGTTGACGGCAGGCTCGCATCCATCGAAAGTTCTTCTTGTATGCGTATTTCGGATTGGTCAACTCAAGATGTCAGTAAAGCGCTGGACAATGCAACCTATTCATTGGGCAAACCTTATCTCTGGGGAGGCACCAGTACAAGAGCTGCCGATTGTAGCGGATTCACGAAAATGTGCTTTTATATGGCCGGATTTATCATTCCGCGCGATGCAAGCCAGCAAGTCAAAGTAGGTATAGAAATTCCATTAGATGACCAACTTTCGGCCCTGCAGGCGAATGATTTGCTATTCTTCGGCAAAAGGAAATCGGACGGCAGCCAGCGAATAACGCATGTGGCGTTGTACCATGACGCTACAGATCGTTCCATCTTTCACGCTGGTGCCGATAATGGATTGATAACTAAGCAATCCCTAAAACCTGACGAACCGGACTTCGCAGCCCACAGGCTAGCATCTCTGCTGGCCGTGCGTAGATACGATAGGGAAACTGCCGGGCTGATCAATGTTCGTGATGTGTTATCGATAGATTTTTGGTGATCCCGACCTAAACCAGATCATCATCCTTGTAGCGCTTATCCAATTCTTTGAGCTCTAACCCTTCTTCTATTGCGGTTGGAGGTCCATTGAGTTGGCGATGACCATAGTCTTCATAGATGGTGTTGGCATCTTCGGTATCGGCAAAAGGTCCATAGATAGAAAGGGCCTGCATGGCCACGGCAATTCCCCAACCGAGAACGGGCCAATAAAACCACCAGTTGTCTGACCCACCGAGGACATTGACCAGAAAGAAGAATATACTCATCACTAAGTACACCCTAAAGTGCTGATTGAATGACATTTTACGTTCAGCTTGGGTCATTTCTCCCCACTTCTTCTTTTTCCTGGCCATGAGTTGATCTCTGGTGTTTAACAATAGATTTACGAATGTAGGCTATTTTGATTTTACATCAGAGTACATCGGTATCTTCTATGATCGCAGATTTTGGTTCTGGATCGTGATTGGAATCCAAACCGAGAAAGTCTAGCCCGAAATTCTTTACATACCGAATGCCCATAAATACGGTAGCTCCCAACCAAACAGCCCTGGATAACTGGCGTAGATCATGGATAAATACCCAGGAAACAAAGGCCAATCCTATGATAAGCATAGCGACTATACGAAGTTGCTCAAAAAATTGTGTCTTGGTCAATCGAGCTTTTAGTGACCAAGGCTGTTGCTTTTTGCACATGAGGTTTTAATTGATATTGCGAATTTGGAGGTGTATAAACAGAAACTCAATATTTATCGACTATCCTAGAAGAGTTGTCGACAAGCGATCAATAATGCTTCAGTTTACATTGGGCAGGCCATTTCTTGTTATCTTTCGCCAAAATCGTAGATAACATGTCAGTATTCGGTGATTTAAAACGCATCTTTTTCGGTGCTAAATCTGTAGCCAAGCACAAGGGTGGGCAAGCCTTGGACAAGATCAAAGAAACCGCTGAGGATGTAGCAGAAAAAGCCGGTGATGCTTTTGATGATTTGGGCGATAAGATAAGTGAGCAAGCAGGCACGGCCTATGAAAAAGCAGAAGGGCTGGCTGGTCGAGCAGGAGATGTGCTGGAAGACCTGGGCGATAGGTTTTCAGGCAAAGCCGAGAAGCTCAGCAATAAAGCGAGTGTAGCTATGGAAGGTGCCGGTGAGAAACTGAAGAACCAAGCTGATTCTGCCGTAGAAAAAGCATCTGAGGCTACCCAGTCTGCGGGTGATTGGCTAAATGATCAATGGTCGAAGATGAATACCCAGGGAAAGGCCGATGATGGCTCCGTTTCGAATTTCTCTGAAGACGATATCATCCCGGAATCAGGTGGATCTACCTCGGATACGCCCCTAGATTTTGAAGAAGGCCTGGAGGTCGATGAAGCCGCTAAAGAACCCAGCGCTTTCAGCCAGGCGGCAGACTCCGCCTTGGATTCGGCTGCCAAGGCCGGCTTAAAGGCCAAGAAAGTTGCGGAAGATCTCGGACAAAAAGCTATGGAAAAGGGTGATGAATTACTGAGCAAAGCAGCTGAAAAAGGCGCTGAGCTAAAGAGTAAATTCGATGACATAGTGGATCGGGCCTCCGAAGCAGCCGAAATGGAAGCAGTTAAAGAAGAGGCCGAAAAAGCGCGGATCGAATCGGAAATTGAAGCCGCTAAGGATCGGGCATTTGGTGGAGACGCAGACGCGCGCAACACCAGTGAATCGACCCTCGATGGTTCTGACTCCTTCTTTGATCGGGCAGCCAGATACGCCGATGGCGACTACCAAAACGAAGGTGGAAAAGAAATAAGGATAGAGGAAGACCCCGATTACAAAAAGTCGCCAAAGTCAGGCGATATTCAAGGCTTCGATGACAAGGACGATGACGGAGATCCGCTGATAGATGATGCCGAGATAGTCTGAGCAATCTTAGGACCCACCAGAAAAGACGCCTCTTCGCAATTCCATCTAGTTGGCCCGCGGAAGTCCTATTTTCTAGAATTGGCCAACCTAACGAGGTGCTCGTCTACTTGTGCTGCCCGGTCGTTTTCATAGCCGCTATACGAGGCGACAATGCGGCCCTCCCCATCGAGTACATATAGCTGGGGAATGTTTGTGAAATCGAGTAGGCTTTGCAAATTCCGCTGGGCGTCGACCACAATTTCGTAAGGCCAGTTTTTTTGGCGTACCATGGGTTGAATGCGGCGCACATGATGGGGCTGATCTACTGAAATGGCGATTACCTGAGCTCCGAGCTCGTTGGTCCATCGGTTGTGGAAGCCTTTGAAATGATCGAGTTCCATCTGGCATGGTCTACACCAGGTTGCCCAAACGGTCACCACGGTTGGCTGCCCTTGCCCTATCAATTCTGTAGAACTGACAGTCGAGCCATCCAAACGGGCAAAATCAGTAGTGGGAAATGGTTGCTGCGCCTCTAGGCTTATGACACCAGCCATGAATAGAAACAGCAGTGGGAAGCTACGTGAGATTTTCATCTTGAATACGGAGGTTTGGGAATTGGAACGAAGAACACCGCCCCATTTATTTTGTGCTGGAAAGTTACGGAAAGTATAATAGTGGGTTAAGTAAAGGTCACTTATCTTCGCAACAACACATGCAATCACCAAGAGCCATACTCCTCATTCACTGCCCCGATAAGGCAGGCCTGATCAATATCGTTACCGACTTTGTCTTTAAAAACGAGGGCAATATTGTGAGCCTGGACCAGCACGTCGAAGCCGAAGAAGGTATATTTTTTATGCGCATTGCCTGGGAAATAGAACATTTTTTAATTCCGAGAGAAAAGATAGGCGAGTTTTTTGATACGCTCATAGCAGTGCCCAACCAAATGAGCTGGCAGCTGCACTTTTCAAACATCAAACCTCGGGTAGCGCTATTCGTAAGCAAAGCCTCTCATTGTCTTTTCGATCTGCTACAGCGGCACCTGACCGGAGAGCTCGCTTGCGAGATCCCAGTCATTGTGTCAAACCACACGAGTCTGGCATACATAGCCGAACGATTTGATATTCCGTTTCACCATTTCCCCATTACGGCTGAAACTAAAGCCGAACAAGAGGCTAAGGAAATCGAGCTACTCGACGAATTGAACATCGACCTGATCGTATTGGCGAGATATATGCAGATCTTATCAGCAGACATGTGCGATGTTTACTCGCATAGAGTCATCAATATTCACCACTCTTTTTTGCCTGCCTTTAAGGGTGGTCGACCCTACAAATCGGCTCATCAGAGAGGAGTCAAACTGATTGGGGCCACGGCCCACTATGTGACCAGCGACCTAGATGAAGGGCCAATCATTGCACAAGATGTGGCAGCGGTCAGCCATAGGGAAGGTATCAGCGACCTCAAGCGGATGGGAAAAGACATCGAGAAGCGCGTACTGAGCCGGGCGGTATACCTACATTTGCAGCATCGGGTGCTGCCTTTCGGCAAACGCACCATCGTATTCGACTAGCTATGATTGAAGCGAAAAACATCCATAAGTCTTATGGAAAGCTGCACGTGCTCAAAGGAGTTGACCTTTCGATAGAAAAAGGTGAAATTGTAAGTATCGTGGGCAAATCTGGAGCGGGCAAGTCTACCCTACTCCACATCCTCGGCACACTGGATCGAGCCGATCAGGGCCAGCTGATCATAGATGGCCAGTATCTGCAAGCCAGCAAAGGCCGCCAGCTGGCGGCCTTTCGCAATCGCCATATCGGCTTCATTTTTCAGTTTCATCACCTACTTCCAGAATTCGATGCTGTAGACAATGTCTGCATGCCAGCTTTCATTGCCGGCACCCCGGCCGAAGAAGCCAAGCCCAGGGCCAAGGAGCTACTGGATTATCTGGGGCTCGGCGATCGGCTCGATCACAAACCCAGCGAGCTATCCGGAGGCGAGCAGCAACGCGTGGCTGTTGCGCGAGCCCTCATGAACAACCCGGCCATCGTTTTTGCCGATGAGCCCAGCGGCAACCTTGACACCAGCAGCTCAGAATCTTTGCACGAACTGATCCTGAATCTGCGCAAAGATTTCGACCAAACCTTTGTAATCGTGACCCACAATATGGATCTGGCGGGCATGAGCGATCGCAGGCTGGAGATGATCGATGGCAAATTAATTACATCCTAAGCTGGCTAAACCGATGGACCAAAGCGAGCAAACCGGCCAAACGCCTTCCGAACAAGCGCCTCCTGGCATGAAGAAGGTCAGTGTTTGGGCTGGTTTTAAAGATTGGTTCGATGATTTTATCGATCTGAGGGAAGGTATGGATCGCGAGCAAGCGATCTATCGCATCAAGTCATCCAAACTCATGCGTGGCTCTAACGCCTGGATGCTCGTGTGCTCCATTATGATCGCTTCCCTTGGGCTCAACCTCAACTCTGGTGCTGTCATTATAGGGGCCATGCTCATATCACCGCTCATGAGCCCCATTTTGGGTATTGGCCTGGGGGTAGGCACCAATGATAGAGACACCCTCAAGGCATCTGTTCTTCACTTTGGCATAGCCATCCTGATTGCCCTCATCACCAGTACACTCTATTTCTATATTACGCCCATCGATCAGTTTACACCAGAGATGGACGCTCGTACCGCCCCCAACCTACTAGATGGCATGGTTGCCCTATTTGGCGGTCTGGCTGGCATTATATCAGTCACCCGCGCAGATCAAACCAATGCCATTCCAGGGGTGGCCATCGCCACAGCGCTCATGCCGCCCCTATGTGTGTGCGGATATGGCTTGGCGGCTGGCGAATGGGCCATAGCAGCCAGATCATTCTATCTATTTTTCCTCAATAGCTTTTTTATCGCTACCACGGCCTATGTCATTATTCGCGTACTCAGATTTCCCTATCGCAGATATTTAGACCGTACCTCATCTCTTAGATCGCGATTCCTCATTGCCCTGTTTAGTATCTTGATCATCATCCCCGGCATTTTTATCTTACGGGAAGTGCTTAGCGAAACACGTATTAAAAGAGGAGTTCAGCAATTTGTCGAGCAGTACTTCCCCACAGATTGTGCCGAGTACAACATCATAGCCCAGGGAGGCGACTCTAGCGTGCTCGTTCTGCAACTCACGCGAAACAGCTTCAGCCAGGATAGTGTCTCTCACTACAATCGATTGCTCAGCGAGCCTCCATTTTCGATTTCCAACATGTCCATCCTACCCTATCTCAACCCTTTGGGCAATTTGGAACGCCTAGATCAGCTCAACAATCAGGTAGCCAACCTAGACCAAGTAGCCGTTGACCTCGCCATACTTCGGCAGTCGTGGGAAGAGCAACAATCCGAACTGACAGAGCTCGAAACCCAAATGAAACGCTTTTCTGTTGATAGTACTAGCCTACACAGGATTAGCGCTAAGGCTAAACTGGCTTTTCCCAGACTTCAGTCGCTCAGTCTGGGGCAAGTACAGCGGTCAGACTTAGACGAGCTATCTTTAGAGCTAGACCATTTGCCTATGGTTATCATATCGCGTTACTCTGGTGGGCGCCTATCCGATCGACGGGCCGAACTAGACCGCATGGAAGCTTATTTTAAAATTGAGTTGGACATCGACACCCTCATGCTCATAGACCGCTAGCATTTTTTCATTCCCCATCTTTACCGACATGATACGTATCCATAAAGCAGGAACTGGCACTATACTATTTACCCTTTTGGCCTTTGGCTCGCTCTGCCTAGGTTTTTTCTTTTGGACTTCCGCAGGTAGCAACTCTACGGCGAGTGGTTTGGATGCTACTGCTGGTCAATCTGCTATTTGGATGACGCTCCTGAAAGTATTCATTTACGGTGGTAGTCTCCTCATGTTAATTCTCGTTCTACAATTCTTCCGCAACCCCAAGCGTACGGCTCCAGATCTGGCTCCCAATACCATTTTGGCCCCTGCCGATGGCAAGGTCGTTGTCATAGAACCTACAGAAGAGCAGGAATTTTTGCAAAGCCGATGCATACAGGTCAGCATCTTTATGTCTCCACTCAATGTACACGTCAATCGCCACCCAGTGGATGGTGAGGTCATCTATCAGGCCTATCATCCGGGCAAATACCTGGTCGCCTGGCACCCCAAGAGCAGCGAGCTCAACGAGCGCACCACAGTAGCTTACCAGACCAATAGAGGTAGAAAAATAGTGATGCGCCAAATTGCCGGCGCTGTAGCCCGTAGGTTACTCTGCTATGTGCAGGCCGGAGACCGCGCCATCAGAGGCGAGGATATGGGTTTTATCCGATTCGGTAGCCGGGTAGATCTCTTCTTACCGGAAGATGCGGAGATACTTGTCGACAGGGACCAACATGTAAAGGGGAAGGTGACGGCGATTGCACGGATTTGAGGAGGCTTGAATAATTATTAAACCCTATTTTTACAATTCACCTCTCCAGACTTACGCCTTATGAGATTCATGCAACACAAGCAAGAAGCCTACTGGTTTTATCGCTATTTGTCCATTTTTTATGATAAGCTGGTCAATCCGCTATTCTGGACTGAACACATGCGCGAAAAGGCGCTAGATCGAGGCGACTGGACTGATGCAGAATCTCTCCAAGTCATAGATGTCGGATCGGGAACTGGTTTTACAACGCAAGGAATCGTCAGTCGGGTGCCAGCAAAAAACGTGACTTGCGTAGACCAGAGTCCACATCAGATGAAGCACGCCAAAGCCAAAGAAGCCTTACAGGATTGTACCTTCCAGGTAGGTGATGCCGAAGACATTCCCTACCCCACCGATCACTTCGATCGCTACGTATCAGCCGGCAGTATCGAGTATTGGCCCAACCCTCAACAAGGACTCAATGAAGCTTACCGGGTCATTAAGCCAGGAGGAAAGGCACTCATGATCGGTCCCATAGAGCCGCAAAATCCCATTTCCAAATTCATAGCCAATGCCTGGATGCTCTTCCCTCCAGAAGAAGATTATCACCGATATTTCAAAGATGCTGGCTTTGTCGATACCGAGTGGGTCTATGTGCGCCCACACTGGCAGAAAAACGAGCGATACGGTATTGCTCTGATTGGTACCAAACCGGTTGCCGGTGAAAGTCCAAACGCAGCTGCAGTGGCCCAATCGGCCCAGGAATCCAGCGACGAGAAAATGGGAATTGGCCGCAAGGTCTTGTTTTTCTTTAGGTTGCTAGTGGGATCTTTGTTTGGCTTTCTCTTTATTCCCATGGCATTACTGGCCCACCTATTTGCGCCACTCAGAGGTATTGAAGGCCCCAAACAGCCTTTGAATAAATGGCAAATTGGCGTACTTTCTGGTCTGGCAATTCTAATTATCGGGTTGCTCACATGGCTAGTCTGACGAAATTAAAACAAAATTCGGGGAAAGAAACCAAATGGTATATTTAGCGTGTTGAAGACTAAAATAAGTTGGTATGCCTATTAAACAAGCAGATTTAGCAAGGATTGAGGCACTGATGAAAAAATGGCGTCAGGAAGACCCCGCAGGCTTCGATGCGGCCGTAAAGCGCGTTGAGAGTATTCCCTTACCTAGTACAGGCAGTGAAAAGATAGGCAATGAAGATGTATCTCCGCTAGATATACATTCGCCTGTTAGAGGCGTAAACGTAGCAAACGAAGATGCGATTAGATATGGGATGTCTGAATCCAACCCGCTTGAAATCCAGGATGGAGATGATGAACAGTCTAAATTACTAAAAGATATTATTGCCCGCCATTTCGACGAATACGATGATGTATTTAAGGCATTAGCTTAATGATACTTTTAAGAAAGCAGGATATTCTGCTGATTAACCAGGCTACAGTAGCAGCTCACGGAGGACAGCTTTGATGCAAGCTCATTCGATTCAACAGAGTCAGGTCATACTCACCTCATCAACTTCACGCTTGCCGTAGCTGCTGGCGAATTGACATTGGAAGATGTCAAAGAATGGATGCTACTCAATATCGAGCTCTAAATCAACTCATTCATTTTTTCGATCTTGCTCAGGTGAAAGTGAATAGCGCCATCGGGCTGTACCCAGTACTACTTGTCAATTTTATTGGCACCCTAGGGTATAGCCTGATCATTCCTCTACTGGTATTTCTGGTGGAAGGTTTTGGAGGTAATGCATTCATCTATGGCCTGCTAGGAGCCACTTATCCGGCATTTCAGTTGATTGGAGCTCCGCTACTTGGAAACTGGAGTGACCGAGTTGGCCGCCGCCTCGTACTGATCATTAGTCAGGCAGGTACTTTTTGTGCCTGGATTTTATTTATAACCAGCTTGCTGCTACCAGACTGGAAGGTAGCTGAAGTAGACAACACTACGCTTGGCCAGTTTACGCTTTCTATCCCCTTGTTGCTTTTATTTCTGGCCCGTGCACTAGATGGTCTGACAGGCGGAAATATTTCTGTCGCCAATGCCTATCTGGCCGACATCAGCGATGATAGCAATCGGAAAGCCAATTTCGGTAAGCTCGGTGCCAGTACCAGCCTGGGATTTGTCATTGGACCAGTACTGGCAGGATTATTAGGCGCAACCGCTTTGGGTAATCTGCTACCAGTTGGCATTGCCGCATTAATCTCTCTGGTAGCCATTGCCGTCATTTACTTCTACTTACCGGAAAGTAGACCGGAACTCGTCAACCAAGAAGAAATAGCCAAAGAAAGCTGGTTGCACAAACTTTTCGGGCACGAGCATAAAGAATGCTTCGAAATAGAAGACTGCCCAGAGGGATTTACACTCCAACAAGCCTGGCATATAGACAAGCTACCCACTCTGTTTTTTATCTACTTTATGACCTTCTTTGGGTTCAGTTTTTTCTACTCTGGCTTTCCAGTATTTGCCAGTAGTAGCCTGAAATGGGATTCCTTTCAGCTGGGTATTTTTCTGGCCATATCTAGTGGAATCATGATCTTGGCCCAAGGCCCGGTTCTGAGTTGGCTGGGCCATAAAGTATCGGACAGTGTAGTCGTCCGTATAG
>JBCDFE010000079.1:0-17680 GCA_039178745.1 Bacteroidota bacterium
ACCTACTGAGAACTGAAATGCTGCGATAAAACACAGGATGCCAATTAGGATTAGGGTCGCGGGCAACTTTGCAGCAGCTGCCATCAAATCGCTTCCGTAGTCTCTCACTATTTCTTCGCCAAGAGCGGATCGTAGGGCATCTTTAAATGATACATCTGAGTGAAATTCCTGATTGACCAGATGGTTGATCCGGTCGAGTTCGATTGCCTCAGGAAGTGCAGATATCGTGGCTTCAGTCAGAGTATAGCTGGCACTGTGAAACCCATAAGCACAAATAGACAGGGAAATCACCGCTACTGATAAGCCTAGAATGGTCATTGGCCTTCTACCCAAAGTATCAATGAATAAGAGTGCGCAGGCGGTGGCTACCAAGCTAACTAGTCCTACAAATACTGCATTCATGAAGGCTGCATTCGTACCTATACCGAGCTGTTCGAATATGGTAGGTGCGTAAAACAAGATGGCATTGATTCCTGTGATTTGCTGGACGATAGCAAAGGTTACGCCTATCCAGAGGATGGTGCGCATAGTAGGACACATCAATTTTCTGAATTGTTCCACAACAGAGTTGCTACTACCACTAGAAGCAATACTTTGTTTTATACTCAGTAATTGGCCGCGGACCATTTCAGGTGTTGACAATTTGGCCAAAACCATACTAGCTTCTTCATCTCTACCTTTCAACACCAGCCATCTCGGACTCTTGGGAATAAAGAATAATAGCCCAAACCATATCGCAGCTGGTAGTATTTCCGAACCCAGCATCCATCTCCAGGTGTTTGTGTCGAGACCAATAGTCGAAACCCAACCTGCACCAGAGCTGCTGGCTTGTAAAATGAAATAGTTTATGAAGTAAGCAGCTGATAAACCAACAACTATATTGATTTGGTTCATGGCCACTAGTTTTCCTCTCATGTGGGCGGGGGCGATCTCGCCTATGTACATAGCTGCCAGTGATAAAGAAGTAAAGGCCAAGCCACCTAAAAATCTTGCGGCAATAAGTTGCTCGTAGCTTGGCGCAAAAGCAGACCACGTCGCTGAGACCAGATAGAAAAAGGCGATCCACTGCAAAAGTCGTTTACGACCAAGTCTTTCCGACAAATATCCAACAGTTAACAAGGCAAAGAGCACACCGAATCCAGGTGCACTGACTACGGTTCCTACTTGTAAGTCGCTTAGATTAAATTCTGTGCCTACAAAGCCAACGGTGCCTGAGATTATAGCGGCATCTAATCCAAATACGAATCCTCCTAATGCTACGATAAAAGCGTAGCGAAATGCTGTGAAATGCAAGATCGACTATTTTAAAAATCCATTGAGGTGAAAACAAGGCTTATTCATAGCTCATTGCTTTACTTTCGCTAAGAAGCAATAAAACCATTTAGGGAATGTAGTCGTCAACTGCACAATAA
Source organism: Bacteroidota bacterium (assembly GCA_039178745.1). Classification (GTDB taxonomy): domain Bacteria; phylum Bacteroidota; class Bacteroidia; order Chitinophagales; family Saprospiraceae; genus Neolewinella. The sequence goes on from JBCDFE010000079.1 coordinate 1,413, forward strand.
CTGAACACCAATCATTGGGATGTCTGCATGAATTTTACTTGAAACAAAGGCTTGGATCAAATCTAGTGCGAGCATGTTCACCAAAACGCGCAAAGAATTTTGTGTGTCGAGTTTTTGTCTATTATAGAGTCGCCGCGGCAGCCTGAACATTAACCCAATATTGCAGAGCACTCAAATTAAAAGCGATCATGAATAAAGTTGTAACATTTGGTGAGATTATGCTTAGGCTATCTCCTCCGGGAAAATTGCGATTTTCTCAAACAAATTCCTTCGATCTAGTATATGGGGGCGGGGAAAGTAATGTAGCCGTCTCTCTGGCAAACTTTGGAATAGATGTATCATTCGTTAGCCGTATCCCCAAAAATGATCTGGGCGAATGCGCACTTATGGAGTTGAGAAAAAGAGGTGTGGATACCCGCCACATATTGAGAAGTGGAGAGCGCCTAGGTATATACTTCCTTGAAATGGGAGCTGTAAGCCGGGGCAGCAAAGTCGTCTACGATAGATCCTATTCTGCAATGGCAAGTATTGACGCAGGGATGGTTGATTGGGATGAAGTTTTTAAGGAAGCAAATTGGTTTCATTGGACGGGTATTACCCCAGCGCTTTCCCAGGGTGCAGCCGATGCCTGTTTAGAAGCTATTCTGGCAGCCAATAGATTGGGGGTGACGGTTTCCACAGATCTTAATTACCGCAAAAAATTATGGAAGTATGGCAAATCGCCTAAAGACATTATGCCTGAGTTGGTAAGCGGATGCGATGTCATTCTGGGCAACGAAGAGGATGCCGAAAAGCATTTTGGCCTACATCCAGAAAGTGTGGATATTACACAAGGAGACACCATGGATGCCTCGGCCTATCAATCCGTACACAGGCAAATTCAGCAGATGTTTCCCCGGGCAAAAAAGATCATAACCACTTTGCGGGGGTCCATCAGTGCCTCTCACAATAGCTGGAGTGGTATACTATTCAATGGCGATTCGTTTTTTCAGGCGCCTACCTACCAAATCACGCACATCGTGGACAGAGTCGGTGGAGGCGACAGTTTTATGGGCGGTCTGATCTACGGTTTGCTTACTTATCCCGAAGATGACCAACGCGCACTCAATTTTGCTGTAGCGGCCTCCTGTTTGAAGCATACTATTTTTGGCGATGCCAATCAAGTGACCGTTGATGAGGTAGAAACCCTCATGGGGGGCGATACCAGCGGCCGCGTATCTAGATAATCAATAGCTCAACAACTAAACTCATGGCTAGATTTACCAGAATAGAGGTCGCCTTAACTATGGAGCGCCAGGGCATGGTTCCTTTGTTTTACCATCCAGAGGTAGACTTAGCTAAAGAAGTGGTAGCTGCCTGCTATCGCGGAGGTGCCCGCTTATTGGAATTTACCAATCGGGGTGATTTTGCGCACGAAGTGTTTGGGGAGCTTAACAAATACTGTGCAGATAGATGCCCAGAAATGATTTTGGGCGTAGGCTCGGTCACCGATGCGGCTGCGGCTAGCTTGTACCTACAATTGGGGGCAAATTTTGTCGTAACGCCAGTATTGCGCAAAGACATTGCCGTGGTTTGCAACCGAAAGAAAGTCCTTTGGTCACCAGGCTGCGGGTCGCTCTCCGAAATTGCAGAAGCAGAAGAGCTGGGATGTGAAATCGTCAAGCTGTTTCCCGGTAGTACACTTGGTCCTGGATTCGTCAAAGCGATTCGCGGACCACAGCCATGGACAAGCATTATGCCAACTGGTGGAGTAAGCCCAACAGAAGAGAATCTGACCGCTTGGTTTTCCGCAGGCGTCACTTGTGTAGGGATGGGTTCAAAACTCATCAGTAGCCAATTGGTAGCCGATGGAAACTATGTCGAGATCGAGCAAAGATGTGGATCTAGCCTTGCCCTGATAAAAAAAATAAAAGATGAATGAATTGATGTATCCTTAGCAACTATTTTAGCAAAGGGAGCCATTACATCAGAACTGGTTGCTGCCCCCGTCGTCTTTCTGGTCGTTGTTTCTAATCCGACTTCTTCTTTGTCTTTCCCTGAAATCGATCTGCCCGAATCTGTGGCTGATACTGATGCCTATGCTTCGGAATGGTATGGAGAAGAAGCCATTCTGAGAGAAATTGGCACCATCGAGCTCGTTGTCGAAGCGCTTGTTTTCTAAAAACGGCTCGATGGCCCGAAGCCCGATACGAGTTCTGTCGCTGATGTTTTTCTGGAGTCCCAGACTGAAAAGACTAAATGCAGCCCTGAATCCTTGTAAAGTCTGTCTTGGTGATCGGAAAAAGCCGAAAGTCTCTATAGCCCATTCATTACCCAAATCAAAGGAGCCTCCCAGGTTGCCATTCCAGATGATGGCCTCCCTGCTGAGTCTCTGCCCGTTTCTGATACCCGTGGCTGAATAATTGAAAATATTGAAGCTTCCTCTCAATTGGAGGCGATCCCAGAGCTTAAATGAAAGAAAAATATTGCCGCCTATGTTCTCCTGCTCCCCGATGTTTAGGAAAGTGGTTTGTCCAACATTTGTCTCTGTGTCTACCGTGAGGAAGCTCTCGATCAAATCGCTCGTTCTTCTAAAGTAAATCGCTCCGTTCAAGACAACACCTTTGATGAAGGTATTGTAGGCCAGTTCGATTTGGTCTACCCGCTCGGGATCCAAAAATGGGTTTCCAATGCTGATGTTGTTGGGATCTGCTACGTTGGCATAGGGATTGATGAATCGCAGGCTGGGACGCTGAATACGTTGCGTATAGCTGAGCTTTAATCCGCTGAATTGGCTAAGCTTATAGTTGAGAATAATGCTGGGTAGAAGATTGTCGTAGTCCTGCGTAAAGCTCGGCGTTTCTGACTCGTAGTCACCACCTATTTCAGTGTGCTCATAACGCGCACCTATCTGGGTGCTCCACTTTTGCCCCAGTTTGAGATTGAAGCTGAGGAAAGCGGCATATACATCCTGATCGTAAAAAAATAAGTCAGTTAGCTGGGGTACATCGATGAGCGGGCTATCGTCGTTTTCTCTGGTCGATGTGCGGTAATCACTGTCTATTCGGCGCAAAACGGCCTTTACTCCCGTTTCGAATTTGTTGCCATTTCCAAAGGGTTGAACGTAATCGACTTGGCCTGTGTACTCCAAGTTCAGACCGTCGTTGAAGTTGAAAATATCATTCTGATAAATGGGTAAGTCCCCATCTTGTAGCGACTCATTCTCTGCATCGGTATCCGTTCCGCTCAGTTGTAAGGCAAATATGAATTCGCGTCCTTCTTTTTCCGGGAAGGTCTTCCGATAGTCCAGGGTGAGGTCAAAACCAGTGCGTTCGTTGACTTCGTCATTTAGTCGGTTAAAGTCTGCTACATTGGCATCCTCGACGTTCACCAGCTGCCCAAGGATATTGCCTTCGTTGAATCTGTCGAAGGAGTTGACCCGGGCGCTCAAATTCAGGCTGTTGAATGCATTGAAATCGTAAAAGGCCCCGGCGTTGCCATTGAGTCCAAAAATGCGGTTGCGATTATCTCCACCCTGATCCAGGGTGCTGATCGTTGCTCCGGCATCGTCGAAATCGCGTCGAAAAAAAGCCGATTCTCCCACTCTGAACCAGCTCCAAAAGCTGTTCACTCCCGCATTAATGCCAAATCGACCTTTGACGGCATTCAGACTCAGGTTGGCGCTATTTTGGCGGGTGCCTATGCTGGTAGCTACTGTGCTGGTAAAGCCCTGAGCTTCTCCTTTTTTGGTAATGATATTGATGATGCCACCAGAGCCCTCACCATCGTATCTGGCACCAGGAGTCGTGATGACTTCTACAGATTTTATCTGGTCGCCAGGAATGGATTGCAGCGCATCGGCAACACTACCTGCAAATATGGTCGATGGGCGCCCATTGATGAGTACCTGAATGTTTTCGCTACCCCGCAAGCTGACGTTGCCCTCCAGGTCTACAGATAGGAGAGGAGCCTTCCGCAATACATCGGCAGCATTGCCTCCTTGATTGGTGGCATCTTGAGCGGCATTGTAGACGATTTTATCGATTCGATTCTCGACTATGGCTGCCTCGCCGGTGACTTCTACCGTTTCCAAAGCGAGGGCTGAGGCACCGAGCTCTACTCGCTCTAGGTCAAAATCGGGTTTTCGAGCACTCGTCTCTATATCTGAAACGATCAATTCTTCGTAACCGATAAAACTGACTTTGAGCATATAATTGCCCGTAGCTACATCGGTCATCCTGAATTTGCCATTGGTTTCGGTCAGGGTGCCGTCTACCTGGCTAGAATCTTGTGCGTTCATCAATACGACGGTAGCAAATTCAACAGCTTCACCGGTGCTAGCGTCAACCACCTCTCCGCGAATAGTACCTTTTATAGTTGGGCCTCCACCTCCTCGTCCTGGATAGCCTCCACCTGGCCGCTGGGCTTGAAGAGAATCGGTTAGACATGTAAGAAATAAAAGGCAAGTGAGTACGACGTATGTTTTTTGCATGTTGGCTTTAAAATTGGTCAGAAAGTCGTGAGATGCTTAAGTTGTTGAAGCTCAAATGTTGGTCGGACGCTTTTGTTCAATAACAGACCTTAACTATACTGGTAGCAAATAAGGTGCTGATCGAGATCCACGAAAAAAAGCTCATGCTCCGAATGAGTAGTCCTAGAATATCCGGCCGGGAAATATGATGAGTTGGATGAAATTGAACTCTATATTATCAAATTTGATGGTTGGACCTTGGTCGGTGTCCAGCCTCAAATTCGGGAAGTACCGCAGATTGGTGCGCAAATACCAGCTTTGTAAGCTGTTGGGTCTGATGTCCCAGCCGAAGGTCAATCCATAAGCCAACTTGCTGTCAGCTGCGAAGTTGCCTGGTCCGCCTTCTTCCGTTTCTATAAAGCTGAGGTCTTCCCAGCTTACAACCGGCCCAATGAAGGGCACGAAACCCTTGTAGTCAAATAGGTTTTTTGTCCACTCCAGCCCGATAGACCTCCTCTGTGATTGCTGAAAAACGCCGAATGCCCGATGGGCTCCCCGGTATGAGCGATAGCTGAGGCCCACTTGCATATCGGATTTATGCCAATAATGGCCGATGGTTAAGTCGGGCATGATAGACGTATTGTATGCGGGTAGGAAAGGCCGGAAGGATTCATTGTACGCAGACTGGCCCAACCACCAAGCCGAAGACATACCTGCGCCCAGGTAGAACCCATTCAATTTGCCCTGATCACCCAGCTGTTCGGTTACGCTTTCGGTTTGGCCACTCTCCCAGCTATCTTCGGCACTGATGGTGGTGTCGAAAAAGTGGCGGTAAGAAAAGTTGAGCAGTAACTTTTGAAGAGACACTCGGCCATTGACGCTTTCGCTCAACGGATAATCGATGCCATTAGCATAGTTCCAGGTGAGCCCAAGGGTAAATAAATGTGACCCAAACGTGGCAGTCACTCCGGCCTTCAAAGGTATGCGCGTAGCTAGTATAGACGGGCCACCATCAGCGCGTTCTGGACCATCTTGTTGGCGGTAAGAGAACGGCAGGATAGAAAAGCCGATATATGGTCTGAGTCCCTTGTCCTTAACGGCCCATGGGTAGTAGTTGAACCAGGTTTCTACTCCACTGGCATTTAGGGTGGTGAATGTCCCGCTTTTGGAGAGCGGATTGGTTAATGGGAAGGCGATGGCAAAATCTGCATGGCCCCAGAAGTGTAGCCCCCCGATTATGATCCTGGGTCTATTTGTTGTTGGATTAGAAAGACTGCTCAGTTCGCCGGTTGAGCTTAGGAAGCTAGATCTACCACCCATACCAGACTCCCATTCCAGACCCACATTCATCTGGGCGAACCGGTGCTTGGTCTTCGTTTCGGTGTATAGCTGAGCGTCCAAATCTGTAAAATGGCATAGTGTTATCGCGATTAAGCTGAGCTGAAATACGATGCGAGAGCACCTGATATGGCACAGTCTGTGCGATACAGCGGAAATACAAAATCGAAGCAGGTACATGTATTTATATTTCGTGTTTGTTTACTCGTGCACCTAAATAGTCAACTTACTTTTTAGTTCAATCACAAGAAATCGCCGCTGAAATGCAAGGGCAGCAAATCGCGTACACGCTCGAAAACATACACTGTTTCGTCTCCTCCTTGCAGAATGAGTTGAATGGGTTGGTCGAACCTATCCTCGTGCTCGACCAGCATCTGACGGCAGGCGCCACAAGGCGGGGTAGGTTTTTCTACGGGTCGTAATTTGTTTTTGACTGAAATGGCCAATGCGCGCACGGCTACACCCGGGTGGGCAGAGGCCGCTGCGGCTAGGGTAGCGGGCTCAGCACAGATGCATAGGGGGTAGGAGGCGTTTTCACAATTGGCACCGCTGACCATGGCACCATTGACCAAACGGGCTGCTGCGCCGACCTGAAATCCACTGTAGGGCGCATAAGACTTCGCTATGGCGAGTTTGGCTTCTTTTAGCAACTTGCGCAGGTCGTCTGTAAGCTCTTCAGCCGAATCATAGACTTCGTAATTCAGGCTGATCTTTTTACTTTTCATTGTAGAAAGGTAGAGCTTATTCAATTATCTTTGCTTGCATTAATTTAGGCGTTAAACATCAGCGAGTTTGCTGGTTGTTACATTACTTAAAGTTGATCGCCTACAGTACACGTATTCTACAGGAAAAGTACTGGATAAGACCCACCTAAGGGGAAGATCTCCACCTGCGAAAGTCTAAACTGAAGAGGCGGATAGGCAAAACCAAAATTTGAAAACGATGAATATTCTCGTTTGCGTCAGTAAAACGCCGGAAACAACGGCTAAAATCAAGTTTTCTGACGACAACACCACCTTCGACTCGGCTGGGGTTCAATATATCCTCAACCCCTACGACGAATGGTATGCATTAGTGCGTGCTCTAGAACTTAAAGAGGCCCAGGGCGGTAGCGTAACGGTACTCAACGTAGGACCGGCCACCAATGATCCAGTCATTAGAAAGGCACTGGCCATAGGCGCAGACAAAGCCGTGCGCATAGATTCTGATCCTCAGAGCAGCCTGTATGTAGCCAAGCAAATTGCCGAATACGCTAAAGACAAAAGCTTCGATCTGATCTTTTTTGGTAAGGAGACCATAGACTACAATGGCAGCGAGGTCGGCGCTATGGTGGCAGAGTACCTCGATCAACCGTTTCTGAGCTATGTCAGCCATTTGGATATGGACGGCCATGCGGCCACGGCCACTCGCGACATAGAGGGTGGGGTAGAGGTCGTAGAACTCGATGCACCATTCGTACTGAGTGCTGCCAAAGGACTGGCCGAACAGCGCATACCCAACATGATGGGCATTATGCAAAGCAAGCGCAAGCCACTGACCGTAGAAGCTGCAGTCGATTTTGCAGATCCCGCTCAGGTAGTCAGCTATGCCAAGCCTCCTGAAAAGGCCGATGTCGTACTGATTGATGCCGACAATATGGACGAGCTAGTCAGGTTGCTTCACGAAGAAGCTAAAGTCATATAAATAAAGAACTCGTCGCCCGCACGGAAATCCGATAAGAGGCGATCATAAAACAAATATTCATGGTACTCGCATTTGCCGAAACTACCGCAGGAAAATTTAAGAAATCCGCTTTTGAGGCGGTTACCTACGCCTACCAAACCGCTCAGGCCATGGGCACAGAATGTGCGGCCCTCGTTTTGGGAGCTGCCGACAATGCCGCACAGCTGGGTAAGTATGGCGCCAGCAAGGTGCTTCACGCCAGTGGTGATGCCTTTGGTCAGTTCGATGCTCAAGTCTATACTGCTGCCATCGCCGGTGCTGCTCAGCAGGCCGGTGCTTCGGTTATCGTTTTGAGCCACTCCAGCACGGGAAAAAGTCTACTTGGCCGTTTGGCGGCAAGATTGGAAGCTGGCTCTGTGCCAGGGGCCAATACCGTTCCGGAGGTCAATGGTAGCTTCAAGGTGGGCAAGCCCGTTTTTTCTGGTAAAGCATTCGCAACAGTAGAAATCAAAACCGAATACAAGCTGATCAGTGTAATGGGCAACTCTATTCCCGTTCAGGAAGTAGGTGGCGATGCTGCCGTCGAAAGTATTTCACTCGATCTGCCAACATCTCGTGTCAAGGTGGTGGAAACAAAGCGCCAGGATGGCACCGTGCCCCTACCCGAAGCAGAGTTGGTGGTCAGTGCCGGCCGCGGCATGAAAGGGCCCGAAAACTGGGGCATCATCGAGGAGTTGGCTTCCGAACTAGGTGCTACCACGGCCTGTAGCCGTCCGGTTTCAGACGTAGGCTGGCGTCCTCACCACGAGCACGTAGGCCAAACTGGCATAGCCATTCGCCCTAATTTGTACATCGCCGCCGGTATAAGCGGCGCCATTCAGCACTTGGCTGGAGTCAATAGCTCCAAGACCATAGTGGTGATCAACAAAGACCCGGAAGCACCCTTCTTCAAAGCAGCGGACTACGGCGTGGTCGGCGATCTGTTTGAGGTCGTACCCAAACTGACAGAGGCGGTCAAGAAGTACAAAAGCGCATAGTAGGCTAGCCTGGACAACCGCTTTAGGCAAATGCTGTTAGGCTTATTATGAATAAGATCTATCAGCTACTTTTACTGATGTTGATATTAGCTTGCGGTTCTGAGCAGACAGATGAAGTCGAAGCCTCAGAACCGCAAGCTGTTTATAATCCACCCGCAGCAGGATTCGACCTGGAAGGGTCTGACCCGGAAGCCATTGCCATCGCAGATTCTGTAATGGCTGCCCATGGCGGGCGAGCTGCATGGGACAAAGCCCGGTATTTTTCCTTCAATTTTTTTGGTGTTCGCCATTTGATCTGGGATAGATACGAACAGCGGGTCCGAATCACCTCAGACAGAGACTCCAGCGTTCTTATTTACCACAGTAAAACAGGCACTGGAGAGGCTATAGTAAATGGCGAAATCGTCACAGATCCTGCTGCCTTGTCAGAGGCCATGACCCGAGCCGAGGGTGCCATGATCAACGATACCTATTGGCTTGTTTTTCCATTTAAGTTGAAAGATAGCGGCGTTACTTTGACTTATGTTGGAGAAGTGGACGCAGACCCGGAGGCAGGAAAATCAAGTTACGTGATTGATCTCACTTTTCGAGAGGTAGGTAACACCCCACAAAATCGGTATCGGGTGTTTGTGGACCAGGAGAGTTACCTAATCAATACCTGGCAGTTTTTCCGACAGGCCCAAGATGAAGAGGCTACCATTCAAACGCCATTCAACAATTACAGGGAGATAAGTGGTTTACTAATATCGGATGATCGTGGAGACCGTTTTCAATTGCAAGATGTTGTCATCCTTGATCGCGTTGAAGAGGGTACCTTTTCCCTGGAAACTGATTGATAGTTTGATCCGAATCGGATTCCACACCTTGTAGAGGTCTCACTAATTTTACCTAAAAACAATCAGGTGAACTTCATCATATACGACATAGAAGCCACCTGCTGGGAGGGAAGACCTCCTCGCATGCAGCAAGAAACCATCGAAATTGGCGCTGTCAAAGTAAATGCTTATGGGGAGATATTGGGCGAATTTAGCCGCTTGATCAAACCCGTTATACACCCCCAGCTTTCCCATTTCTGCCGCTGGCTCACCAAAATCGACCAAGCCGATATCAATCGCTCCAGAGATTTCCGGCGGGTTGTAGAAGATTTCCAGGACTTTATCGGCATTTACGACGCCGACTATGCACTGGCCAGCTGGGGAAAGTTTGACCTCAATCAGATGACACGCGATTGTGATCTCCACCGCATGGACGACGATTGGCTGCATCCACATCTCAACTTGAAAAAGCAGTATCAAGATATAAAGGGGCTACCCAAGCCCCGCGGTCTTCAGTCTGCCATTAAGCACGAAGGATACGAGTTTACCGGCGAGGCCCACCGAGCCCTAACCGATGCACGCAATACTGTGAAAATTTTCAAGCATTTGCTCGATGTTTGGGTCTATTAAGGAGACTATGAGAGGGGGGGACTGCGGGAGTGGGAGACGCTCACACAGCCTTTCCCAAGTCCCAAGTCCCAAAGTCCCAAGTCCCAAAGTCCCACCCTCCCAAAGTCCCCACTAAAAGTCTCACAAATGAACGCCTTACAACACGAAACCAGTCCATATTTGCTTCAGCACGCCGCCAATCCGGTAGATTGGTATCCATGGTGTGAGGAGGCTCTCGATCGGGCCAAAGCTGAAGACAAGCCCATTATCGTCAGCATAGGCTATAGTACCTGCCACTGGTGTCACGTTATGGAACGGGAGTCGTTTGAGAACGCAACGACTGCTGCTTTTATGAATGAGCATTTTGTATGTATCAAGGTTGATCGGGAAGAACGACCGGATATCGATCAGTTTTACATGGAGGCTTGTCAGGCCATCAACGGTAGTGGGGGTTGGCCTCTAAATGCGTTCTTATTGCCAGATCTCAGACCTTTTTATGCAGGTACTTACTATCCGCCTGAGCCTAGATACGAACGTCCGAGTTGGCGGCAGCTTATGGCTCATTTGATAGGACTTTATCAAAATGAGCGGGAAAAACTGGAGGCACAAGCAAAAAGGCTAACCTCTTCCATTGCAAACTCTGCCCAACTATTTGTCGGAGAACCATCTTCGACTGAACAGACATCTGAAGACCTGGATAAAATGGCTGCTAAACTAAAATCCAGCTACGACTTAGAAAATGGAGGATATGGCGGTGCACCGAAATTCCCAATGAGCCAGTCGCTGGAGCTGCTGCTGGAATATGGCATACTTCGAGATGATGAACAATGTGTCATGCTGGCCGAACGCGCTGTCCGAGCCATGATCGCTGGCGGTATCTACGATCAGCTAGGCGGCGGCTTTAGTGGCTACACGGTAGATTCGGCTTGGCGCATTCCCCATTTCGAGAAAATGCTCTACGACAATGCCTTGCTACTTCGCCTGCTGGCCAAGCTTCAGATGTGGCGACCAAACGACTTGTACCGGCAAACTATCGCCGAGACAGTTGCTTGGCTGAAACGCGAAATGCAGGCACCAGACGGCTCATTTTACAGTGCATTGGATGCCGATAGTGAAGGTGTAGAAGGTAAATTTTATACCTGGACGCAAGAGGAGATCCGAGAAGTGCTGCCAAAAGAGCTTTGGTCGGTCGCCGAAAATTATTTTGGCGTCACACCAGGCGGTAATTGGGAAGAGGAAAAGACCAATATACTTTATCGGGCAACTGGACTCGCTTATGAGGTCTTAGAGGAGGATGGGACTTCCGCAGGTCGGAACCTCTCACATTCAACCAACAGCCAGGTTCTCGACCAGATCAAGAAAGCACTTTTTGCGCATCGGTCATCTCGCATCAGGCCGGGAAGAGATGAAAAGGTAATCTTGCAATGGAATGGTCTGCTGATAGAAGCGCTGTGTTGGTGCCACCGCGCAATGCCCGACTCAGATTACCTATCTCTGGCCACGCAAGCTATGAAGGGGCTAAAGTCTAGCCTATGCGATGGAAAATTCTGGTACAGAACGGCAACAGCCGGCCAACTTGGTCAGCGCGCATATTTGGCAGACGAGGCAGCCATTGGCAGCGCAGCCCTGGAGTTGTTCTTGACCAATTTTGACGCCGAGTGGCTGCACTTAGCTTTGGAAAGGGCGGACTATATAATCGAATACTTCGCTCACGCCGATGATCAGGTGTATCGAATGGTTTTGCCAGATCAAAGCGAGTTGCCAGTATCCAGCGTAAGTCTATACGATAATGCCACACCTAGTGGAAACGCACACACGGCCCTTTTTCTTCAAAAACTCGACAAGCTCACGGGCCCAGGTCGATTTGGCGCTGAAGCCAGGCGTTTACTAAGTCTTATTGAGTCCTCAGCGATGAAGTATCCGACCAGTTTTGCCGCATGGGCCAGGACACTTTTACACGAGCGATCCAACAGATCTGAGCTCATAATTGCAGGCCCAAAGGCTTATGAGCTGGCAAAATCTGCTTGGGCCGATAGTCCTCCGCACGAATTAATCGTCTGCGCAGAGACCAATGTTCCAGAAATAAGCCTTTTGGAAAACAGATTTGACCGAAAAAGGCGTCTATTGTATTATTGTCACAACCTAGCATGTGGTCTGCCCGTTGAAAGCCTTGATGAACTAAAAGGTCAAAGGCAATCTCTTTTAACTTAGCAGTCTGCGAAAATAAATGGTATGAGGTCCAATATTTGTGTGTTGCTGTCTTTAACTGCTTTGGGGTTGTTTGCTCAGCAGCCAGGGCAGTACAGCCTGTATTTTTTGGATCCCGTTCAGTTTAATCCCGCTTATGCCGGGCTCGATAATAGTTTGAGCGTTACGGCTGGAATCAGGTCCCAATGGACAAATTTAGAGGGTGCGCCGAATGGACAAAGGCTGAGTGCCCATTTACCTATTTATAGGCTTTCCAGTGGCTTTGGCATTGAAGTAGAGCAAGAAGAGCTAGGCGCCAGAAGATATACCAGGGTTGGCCTGAGCTACAATTATCAGCTACTGACTGGCCGATCGGTCTGGTCGTTTGGGGTCTCTGCCCGCCTACGCCAACTGCAATTGGACGGCAATCTGTTACGCACACCAGAAGGTAGCTACGAAGAGGGTGGCCCCATCATCCATAACGATGATCTTTTAGGAACTGGACTTTTCAATGCCAATCAGTATTCCTTTGGTGCGGGTATCTATTATCAGAGCGATAAATTCGAAGGCGGAATTGCCGCGCAAAATCTCAACGCTCCGGCCCTCGAATTGGAAGCGCTGACCTGGTCTGTACGGCCTATGTATAGCCTATACGGGCGTCTGCGGCTAGAGGCTTTTTCCGATTGGGTATTGTACCCTTCTGTCATGGCTAGAAGTGATGGATTGCAGACACAAGCAGAAATTTCTGCCATCATGCAGAAAAACGACAATATTTTTGTGGGCCTCTCGTTCAGAGGTTATAATGAAGTAAGTAGCGATGCTGTTATCATTTCAGCAGGCTTAAATGTAAGTCCAAAGATCAGCGTTGCTTATGCTTATGACATCTCCATTTCCGGTATACGCGCTGTTCATGATGGGTCACATGAATTTGTGGTCAAATACAATTTAAGACAGCGCATCGGTTCTGGAGTACCCCCACCAATTATATACTACCCTCGTACCAAAGAATAGCGGCATTTCCCCATGCCAGTGTTCAAACCAGCAATCTACTCTACACAACTACTCTCATTTAAACCGGTCGAATTTGAACGATTCTTATACTACTTAGTTTCACCATCAAATGTGTTAAAAGAAAGCTCACTTTTGAAATTAGACTTGGATAAGAGTTAAGTTCGCACCATCTTTGTCACGTTTTGCTAAAATCAGAGGTAAACTCGGATTAAAGAATGAAGAATTTTATCAAAGTAGCGTTTACAATTTTTACGCTCGCAGTCATCTTAACATCTTGTGGGCGTCGTGAATCCGGCGAACTCGTTGGAGTCCTTGATCGACCAGATTGGAAAGGTATTAACCCTTACGGTATGGTTTACGTCAGACCGGGAACCGTTCACATCGGAAATAGTGATCAAGACATCACTGGAACTTTCATACAGCGCCCGAAATCGATATCTATTTCAGGCTTTTATATGGACGACACAGAAATCTCCAACAACGAGTACCGCCAATTCGTATTCTGGGTTAGAGACTCTGTAGCCCACGACCTGATGGGCGATTACTACGCCGATGCCAACGGAGAAGAGCGTATCGATTGGGAAGCCCCTCTCGATTTCCAAGCGCCCGAAGTTCAGGATTTGTTCTTGGAAACCCGTTTTGCCGGTCGCAAGTTGTACAACTCTCGTATGTTTAAGTACGATTACCAAACCTTTGATTGGGATGCTGCAGCTGCTGATCGAGGCAGATCGAGCCCAGAACGGTTTTTTGAAGAGCACACCATCGAAGTCTATCCGGATACTATGGTTTGGATCCGCGACTTCGCCTACAGCTACAATGAGCCTATGGCCAGAAACTACTTCTGGCACCCAGCCTATGACAACTATCCCGTGGTGGGCGTAAACTGGCATATGGCGAGAGCTTTTGGTTACTGGCGTACCTCTTTGTGGAATAGTGTAAATGATATTTCTACTGAGGAATTCCGCCTGCCAACAGAAGCCGAATACGAATACGCAGCTCGTGGTGGCCGTGAGCACGCTCCGTATCCTTGGGGTGGTCCTTACGTCCGTAACGCAAAGGGCTGTCTCCTGGCCAACTTCAAGCCTGGGCGTGGTAATTATCCAGAAGATGGTGGTCAGTACACCGTACCTGTAGATGCTTACTATCCTAACGACTTTGGGTTGTTCAATATGTCTGGTAATGTAGCTGAGTGGACGAATACGGCTTTTGTTGAGAATGCCAATTCTTTCATCCACGACATGAACTCTGATATTCACTACGAAGCAGATGAAGACGATCCAGAAGCCTGGAAGCGTAAAGTAGTCAGAGGAGGTAGCTGGAAAGATGTAAGTTTCTATCTCCAGACAGGAACTCGTTCTTATGAATTCCAGGATACGACTAAGTCCTACATTGGCTTTAGAAATGTATTGTCTTTGATGGGGCGCTCTGCTAGCGATTTCTAAAAAGATTTCGGTCTAAGGACACTTAGGTGCCCATTAGCATGATTTTGCTAATGGGCATCTTCATTTTAAGACTAATTCTGTTATAGATTTACTCTAGGTGTGTCCATAATTTGGAGTAAAGTTTAAAAATTACTTTCTTGGCCTATCAAAGAGCTTCAATAGCGTGAGCAACTACAACCGAGATAACAGGCGAGATATACAATCAGCATTTAGCCGTAAGCAACGTGCCGGGCGTCGGCGCACCTATTTTTTTGACTTGCGTCGCACCCGCGCAGACGATTATTACCTCGTTCTCACAGAGAATACCCGAAACTTTGGTCGTGATGGTGGCGGAATGGAGCGGCACAAGATTTTTATCTATAAGGAAGATATCAACAGGTTTTTAGAAAATCTGCAAGATACCGTCGACTACCTCAAAGAAGAACTCATGCCTAATTATGATTTCGATGAGTTCGAACGTAGAATGGAGGAAGAACGAGCAGCTTACAAGGAGCAGGAGGAAGAGTAGATAAATCCTTGATCAAGAACTTATTTGTATTTGTCGCCCCAGAAGCGGTCTAGAAATGCCTGGATCTTCAACTCTTGTGCGTTGTTTTCTTGGGGGGTGAACAGGGTAGTACCGACTATTTCTTCGGGTAGATACTCTTGTGGTATAAAATTAGAAGATCCATCATGGCTGTAAGTATAGGCCTTGCCATAGTTCAGGTCCTTCATAAGCTTGGTTGGGGCATTTCTAAGGTGAAGTGGTACGGAAAGATCGCCAGTCTGTCTGACCAATTGCTGTCCTTTTTGAATGGCCAGGTAGCTGCTGTTGCTTTTGGGGCTTGTTGCCAGATAAACGGTGGCTTGGGATAATATGATTCTAGCCTCTGGCAATCCGACCATTTGAGCGGCTTGTGCGCAGGTGGTTGCCATGAGTAAGGCGTTGGGGTTGGCCATTCCAATATCTTCAGAAGCAGATATGATGAGTCGCCTGCTGATAAACTTGATGTCTTCTCCACCTTCGATCATACGGGCCAGCCAGTAAACGGCACCGTTAGGATCACTACCGCGTATGCTCTTTATAAAGGCTGAAGCTATGTCGTAGTGTTGCTCTCCGGTCTTGTCATATCGGCTCATATTTTGCTGTATGAGCTCGGTAACCAGATTGTTAGTAATGGCGAGTTGGTCTTCTGACTGAGAATTAGCCACCAATTCGAGTATGTTGTATAGCCTTCTCCCATCTCCACCAGAATACCGCAGTAGTGCTTCGTATTCTTTGACTTCTATATCTTTTACTCTAAGAAGTTCGTCTTCTTTGAGTGCTCGGTCAACCATACTGGTCAACTCCTCCACACCTAGGGGTTCTAGCACATAGACCTGGCACCTACTGAGTAGCGCAGGAATGACCTCAAAGCTGGGGTTTTCCGTAGTTGCGCCAATCAAAGTAACCGTGCCAGATTCTACTGCGCCCAGCAAACTATCTTGTTGAGACTTACTGAATCGATGTATCTCGTCAATAAACAATATTGGTGAAGGCCGGTCAAAAAACTGAGATCGCTGGGCTTTGCTTATAGTTTCTCTAACGTCTTTTACCCCAGAGTTTATAGCAGAAAGGATATAGAATGGTAGTTCGAGTGTAGACGCCAAAATGCGAGCCAGGGTTGTTTTGCCAACGCCGGGTGGACCCCACAAAATGAAGCTGGGGATGCGTTTGGCAGCGACCGCTCTTTGCAGT
>JBCDFE010000080.1:0-17489 GCA_039178745.1 Bacteroidota bacterium
AAATCCTTCTCGATGTTTACTGCCCCATCACCTTTGTCCAAATCGCGTATGTGGCCAAAACTCGACTTGACCGAGTAGTCCTTTCCTAATATCTTCTCTATGGTCTTCGCCTTAGCTGGCGACTCTACAATAAGCAGGTTTTTGGGCATACGATCATGTGTTAAAGGGGGCTAAAAGTAGTAGAATTATAATTGTACCAAACGCTCAGCCATCATATTTAGACTTTCGCGGGTGGGCTCATCACTTATTCTCCCCGTTTCATCCAAGAGTTTACTAACCTGAGAAATGGGCAGAACGCCAGGCATGACGTGACCACCCATGTATAGCAAACTTTGAGTCAATTGGTCTAAGCCACGCAAGTTTCCGGAGCGGCCCGTCGCTACACCAACTAGCGCAGTCCACTTGTCTTTGAAGTTTTCTGCATAGCGATGTACACTAATGGCATCGATAAAGAGCTTGAGCACCCCGGCATATCCGCCGTTGTACTCTGGCGTAACGATGATAAAACGATCTGCTTCGTTTATATATCGTTCTTGCCACTTGCGGAGTTCTGCCGACTGGCCATTGGCCGAGTACATATCCGGCCCAAACCAGCCCGCAGGGAGTGCGCTTAGATCTAACAGCCTAACCGCTTGATTTTTGCTGTTCAGATATTCTGAAATATGTCTGGCTATGTGTAGGGTATTACTTCCGGCCCTATTCGTCCCAGAGATTACTGTGGTCATGGCGACCTAACGACTGAATGGGTAAATAGGTTGACCCAGACGAGACATTATACAGAATAGTGTCTGGAGTAAGTTATTACTGCCATGCACCCATCAAATAGCGTTGGGCGGCCTGCAACTTGAGCAGCTCAAATCGAGCCTTTGCCAGTTTGAGCTCAGCTTCCAAGAGTTTATTCTCTCGGCTATTGAGGATAAAGACCGTGCTTTCCCCCAGCTCAAAATCGATCAATTCGGCTTCGAGCAATCTGCGGTAGGCACCAACATTTTTTTGCCAGAGGTCGAGCTCATTGACCCGCAGTCCCAGTTGCGTTTGTATGGCTTCTAGCCCATTTTCCAATTCGCGACGGGTTTGGCGCAGGTAGAGTTCCGTTTCTTCTTGCTTGATTTGAGTCAGGGCCAAGTCTCCCCTGGCTCTGCGCTGCAATATGGGAAAAGCAAAGCCCACACCCCAGGCGTTATCCTGCAGCAGAACGTCGGTTATGCTTGTAGACTCTCCATTTGTCGGGGCAGATCTGGCAAAATCAGTTCCGTAAGCCAGGAATTGATACTTCACATTCAACTTCGGCAAGAGCTTCTGTCTTTTGAGCCTGGCCTCCAGATTCAGATCTTGTTGTTGCAGCTGCAACTGAATGAGCTTGGGGTGATTGACCAACTGCGAGACCTGCCAGCTGGTGGCCAACTGAGGCTGTGTAGACAAGTCGGTCAGCGCCTGGGGTAGAGAGCCCGACGGCAAATTCTGAAAAATGCCATCATCTGCCCATAGCCTGGCTTCTACCATTAGGCGCGCATTGGCCAGCTCGCTTTCGGCTCGAAATAATTCTGCCTCCCGGCCGGTGAGCTGGGTGTAGGTCTCTAGGGTATCAATAGCGGCCAGGTCTCCCGCCTCGTAACCGACAATGGTCTGCTGCAATCTGACTCGGGTCAGGTTTATGGCTTGCCTGAGCAATTCCACCTGACGGCTGCTGTAAGCCCACTCCAGGTAAGCCACAGTACCTTTATATAGCAACTCGTTGGCCATTTCGCGAGCCACTTGCTCATTGGTTTGTTCAAGCAACTGCGCTCTGGCCAGGCCTGTCCTGGCTTCGTCGGTCAAAAAGCCACTCAGTAAGGGCAACTCAAAGCCAATAAAAGATTGTCCTACGGCCGGTTGTTTGTTTTCAGGATTCAGGAGAACGCCATTGGCCCATCGAAACCCCGTTTGAACCTCTAGCCCACCAAATACCGTAGGCAGGCTGATTCCCGCTTCGCCTTCCTGATAGTACCTGATGTCGTCGAATTGCTTGTCGCGATAGTCGAGTCCTAAATTGGGATCAAATGCCCCTCTGGCGCGCCTCAACACCGCATCTGCCCGGTCATCGAGCAGGCTTATCCTTCTAGCGGTTGGATGGTTAAAACGAATGATACCGAGATATTCATCCAGTGTAATGGGTAAACTTTCCGATTGCTGAGCGAAAACTCCACCTGCGGAAGTCCTTACCTCAAGCTCGACTAATGCCAGAAACACCGACGGGCCAAGCAACAATAAAAACAACCAAAATCTCAACATACCCGACATTTTTTCTAATGGCCTATCTAACCGATGTAGGCTCTAAACTGGCTTCTTCTGTGGTTTCGTTTGCTGTATCTTCCTCTTCTTCGCCCTGGTAAAACTCTGGTGGAAAACCGTTTAGCTGCCGCCATATTTCGTACCATAGCGGTACGGTATCCAACATGGCAATGCCTCGGGCACCACCGCCGGGCCTGATGGCATCGGGCCAGGGCTGATCTTCTCTTGGTGCCACCATGATGCGGTATTCTCCTTTGCTATTAGTTGTGTTGTCAATACCAACAACCAGACCGCTAAAAATACCCAGACTAGCACCTGGCCAGCCGGAAAACACGATCGCTGGCCAGCCGTCGAATTCCAAGCGAACTTCCTGGCCCAGCCGCATGAGCGGAAGATCAACGGGCTTAACAAACATCTCTATGGCCATGGCTGCCTGATCGGGCACTATGGTCAGCAGGGCATCGCCCGATTCCACCGTTTCGCCCAAGCCCCTAAATAAGATTTCGGAAACAATACCAGACTGAGGCGCTATGATGTGGTAAAAACTAGAGCGACGCGTCAGTCCTTCCGTCTGGACTTCCAGCTTTTGTTGGCTACTCAGGGCTGCCTGATAGTCGCTCAGCGCGCTAAAACGATCTGACTCTGCTTTATTGATCTTGGTCCTGAAATCGCTTACTTTCTCATCTCTTCCCAGCCGCACGATGTTCAGTTCATTTTGCAGGTCGATCATCTTGTTTTGCTCATAGGTGAGCTTAGCAAACTCGGATTGCTGCTTTCGGCGCTTTTCTTCTACGTCGGCCCTGGATTTATTGCCCGTCTGATACAGGGAATCTGTACGCGCCAATTGTCTTTCCGCTATGATGAGCTGCTGCCGGGCATTTTCTATGGCAGCTTCCTGGGTGTTGATCTTGGCTAGTGTTTGCTGCTCTTTGCCATCGACCTGACGCAGGGTAAACGCCATCTGATCACGCAGATTGCTGGCCAGTTCTGCCAGTGCAAAGGACTTGTTGAGGTAAAATTCGGCACTATTTTCCTTGGCGTCGGCTTGAGCGGCGGTTCGCTCTACCACCTGGGGATCGAGGAAGTCTGGATTGATCTCGGCCAGCTCGGCTAGGGTATCTCCTCGCTGCACATGTTGGCCCTCCCGGACTCGCCAGGATACGAGCTGCGCATCGATCAGGGTATTGATCTGCTGGGGTCTATCCTGGGGCAACAGGGTCGTGACTTTTCCTTCTGCCTGGACATTTTGAATCCAGGGCATAAAGCAAAAGATGAGGAAAATCACAAAGACGATCAACAATCCACGACGGAAATTGCGGTGGGTTCCCGGCATGACCTCATTGGGATCTTTTTGGAACTTCCGCAGGTGGTCTGGCAACTGGTTTGGCTGAGAACTTATATTGAGCATACCAATTATTTTATAACAGATCTAACGGGTGCTTTCCCGATTCCGCTTTTGCTTTCGCTTTCGTCTTCTGCCTGATAAAAATCGGGCGTGAAGCTATTGAGCTGACGCCATGCTTCATACCAAAGCGGTACGTTATCGAGCAGGGCTATACCCTGGGCACCACTGCCGGGCCTTAGAGGTTCGGGCCATGGTTTCACATCAGATGGGGCTACCATTATTCGATATTCACCCTTGCTGTTGGTGGTATTGTCGATACCGACTATCTCTCCAAAAAACGTACCGAAACTGCTATTTGGCCAGCCAGAGAAAACAATAGCTGGCCAGCCATCGAAGATGAACCTAACCTCTTGGCCCATTTGCATCAATGGTAGATCTACCGGTCTGATGAAGAGCTCTACGGCCAGCTCCGGATCTGTTGGTACAATGGTTAGCAAGGCCTCGCCAGCTTTGACCGTTTCGCCCAATCCCGGCACCAGCATCTCCGAAACAACCCCGGTTTGCGGAGCTATGACATGGTAAAAATCGGAGCGGCGCGCATAGCTTTCTGCCTGGATTTCGAGCTCTTGCTGAGTTCCCAATGCAGTCTGATAGTTGCTTAAAGCACTAAATCGGTCAGACTCGGCTTTGTTGATTTGAGTTCGGAAATCACTGAGGGTTTCGTCTCGATCCAGTCTGATGATTTCAAGCTCATTTTGCAAATCGACCAGCTTGTTTTGTTCTTCTGTAAGTTTAGCCAGTTCTGCTTGTTGCTTTCGGCGTTTTTCCTCTACATCTGCTTGCGATCTGTTTCCGATCTGGAAGAGAGAATCCGTTCGAATAAGCTGTGTTTCAGCAATGCCTAGTTGTTGGCGGGCATTTTCGATGGCAGCCTCCTGGGTGTTGATCTCAGCTAGTGCCTGCTGCTCGTTGGCATCGATCTGCTGTTGGGCCAAAGCGAGCTGATCTCTCAAATTATTGGCCAACTGTGTTAGTGCTTCCGATTTATTTAGAAAAAAGGCGGCGCTGTTCTCAACGGCATCGGCTTGCGCATTCGTTCTATCAACCAGGTCGGGATCGAGATATTCGGGTTTAACTTCAGCTAGCTGGGCCAGGGTATCCCCCCTTTGTACAAGCTGGCCTTCTCTGACCTTCCATGATACCACTTGAGCATCAATGATGGTATTGACCCGCTGTGGCCTATCTTGGGGAAGTAGAGTGGTTACGGTACCCTTGGCCTGTACGTTTTGAGTCCAAGGCAGGAACGCGAAGATCAACCCCAATAGCAAAGATGCCAACAGCAATACACGAAGGCCCGGGCCAGCCTTGGGCATAGATCCTACCGGGGTATTCTGATACTCCTTTAAGCCATCAGGCAGTTTATTCGTCCTGGAACTGATGTTTAACATATCTATGGTTTTATGGGGTGATTATTTCGTCGCTAAGCCCCAAAGCCACCCTGACTCTTTCATCTTTAGTGGCTTCACTGTAAGGTGCGTCGAGGATGAGGCGGCCTTGATCCAGGTAGAGCAAGCGATCGCATCGCTGGGCAAAAAACGGATCATTACTTATGGCGATCATGGTGTGCGATCGTTCTTCCGGTGTCAGGAATTTAGAAATCTGACGCCTGTCGAAAGGTGCCAAACTGGATCCAAAGTCACTCAGAGCCAGCAGCCTTGGGTTGCCCATGAGACTACGAGCCAACAACAGTTTAGTGCGCACACTGGCTGGCAAATTGCGTCCACCTGGTGTAAGCATCGTGTGAAAACCATTGGGCTGCCTGGAAATAAAATCGCCAACACCCATGCTATCGCATAAATTTCGAATCGCCCTCATATCCGCAGGTTCGGGCAAGAGCCACAGATTATCGAGTATGCTGGCCTGAAACAGATCCTCATCGCGCAGATAGTCGCCCACGTGGCGCCTAAGATCTTGAGTATCGATGTCTCTAGACGATATGCCATTGTAAGAGATCGTCCCTTCGAACTCACAATACAATAAGCCGACCATTTGAATCAGGGTAGATTTACCAGACCTATTGGGACCGACCAAACAAACGCGCTCTCCTGCTTTTACCTCCAGGCTCAAATCATCTATAACTTTTCGGTCTGAGTCCGGAAAAGAAAAAGTGAGGTGGCGCAAGCTGACTGACATGCCCGGTCCCTCGTCTAGCTGATCAAAACAGACGCCTTCGCCTTCCTTTTCCAGTTTCATATCAGTTACGTAGCCTATTTTCTCTACGGCAGTCAGGGTATCGTAAATGGTCTCCATGCTAAAGATCAGCTTCTCTGCCGATCCCAGAATCTGAATAATTACGATCTCCGCAGCAACAAACTGGCCTATGGTAATCTGATTATTAATAACCAGATAAGCACCTAAGTATAGCAAAGCCAAAGTGATGAGCGTTTGGAAGACAACGATAGCACCGTACTGCCATAAAAGGATGCGAAAATGGGCCGCGCGGCTTTCCAGGTATCCATTTACTAAGGACCTGGTTCTAACCAGCGGAAGAGCAGCCTGACCAGATAGCTTGAATGTGGTTACAGCTCGCCCTATCTCCTCCAACCAATAGGCCACTTTGTATTTGTGCTTACTCTCCTTTAGACTAGTCTGCAATCCACGTGGCCCACTGAAGTAAAATATGGCGATTAGTCCAATCACCAAAAAGAGGCTAAAAGCAACAAAAGTAGGATGATAAAAGGACAATAACAGCAGTCCAAAAAAAATCTGGAGTACCGCTGTACTCGTGTCTGTCAGCAGTTTCGGTAGCCCTTTCTGCAAGGTCAGGGTATCGAAGAAGCGATTGACCAGTTCTGGCGCATAAGCATCTAGGAGTTGCTCATATCTGATGCGGGGCAAACGCCATGCGAATTCAAAGCTAGACCGACTGAATAAGGATCTTTGTATATTTTCTGTAATAGTCAATTGCATCACTTTCAAAACGCCGACCAAAAGGGTACCAATAGTCACTATGCTGATCAGTAGAATGACAGCAGCTGATAGGCTTCCTCCAACGATCAGTCCGATAATGGCTTGTACACCCAGGGGAATACTCAGGGTGATGAAACCACTGAAAATGGCGTAAACGTAGACGTAGGTGATTTCCTTGCGGTCTAGTTTGAGCATGCGCATGAAGCGCTGAAAAGGGGTTAAAGCTTTGAACAAAGGCGGTCTATTTTGCGATTAAGCATCTGGATTGGATTTTATATCAACCCATTGACGCTAGAATTCTTCAACAGCATTTGTCATAATTTGGTCACAGATATGCGTGTATTTGGACCTCATTCATTAGAAAGCAGACAGCAAACTTTGAAAACAACGAATTGGTACCAACCCCATCCTGTTAAGTGCATACTTTGTTTCACTGTATTGTTGCTTGTTTTTTGCCTCGTGAACTGTGGCGAGCCCGAATACAGCCAGGGTCAGGCCCTGTACCAACAGCACTGCGCCAGTTGCCACATGGATGAAGGTCAGGGGCTCGGCAGGCTGTACCCTCCATTGGCCGGATCCGACTGGTTGGTGGATAAGCGGGCTGAGTCGATTTGCGCCATAAGAAATGGCCTGGAAGGAGAGATTTATGTTAACGACACCATGTACAATCAGGTCATGTTGGGCAATAAAGATCTAAGTGCCGTTCAGATCACGAATATTATGAATTACATCAACAATTCCTGGGGTAATGATCTGGAATTGGTGACAGTAGACGAGGTCCGAACTGCCCTGGAAGAATGTCGTTGAGCTGGCTCGATGTGAAGTGTTAGCATCTATGGGTCGTTTTTGGCTGGTAATTTGCTTACTTTGTCCACAGATTCATATTTGTATACTCATTTCCTATTGTCACCTATGAAGTTCGGCTTAACCTTACTAATTTCTTCAATAAGCTTTCTCAGTGTTTTCGCACAACCGTCAAACGATGAGTGTGATAATGCTATCGATCTCGGAGTTGCTCCCAACTGCTCTTCAGAAACCATATATAACAATGTAGATGCGACGGCCTCTGATATTGGGCTCTTCAATATTCCGGCTTGTTTTGAGGGGGGTAATGTAGACCGCGATGTCTGGTTCACTTTCCAGGCGAGTGATACCATTATCGACTATACCCTAACCATAACTGGTGTTGAAGATGGAGATTTTCCGGCCATGCAAAACCCTCAGGTAGTAATCTACCGGGGCCTTTGTGCAGAAGACGGCCTTGCAGAACTTCAGTTTTGCGGATCTGCAGAGGATGGGCTCAATGAAGTGTCTATCAACTTCAGTCAGTTGACCCTAAACGTGACCTATTTCATCAGGATCAACGACTGGAGCCCAAATGGCAGTCCAAACGCTGGTGCCTTCAATATATGCCTGGAAGAAACTCCACCGATCAACACTATAGACCAGATGGGTTCTACGGCCTGTTCCGGTTTTATTTACGATTCTGGTGGCCCAGAGGGGAATTACAGCGACAACGAAAATTTCATCTACACCATCTGTCCTGATCAGCCCAACCAATGTATTGAGTTCGAAATGAGTTTCTATAACATAGAGGGCACTGATTTTGGTGGAGATGGTCTTACCATTTATGATGGTGAGGATGAGTCCGGCATTATTTTGGCCAACATCGGTGGCGGTGGCTTCGGGGCCAATAATACAGACGCTGGCGGGTCGGTTTGTTTCCGAACTCAAGCCTCTAGTGGTTGCATTACCTTAGCATTCCAATCGGATTTTGCTGGTAACTTAGAAGGCTTTGAAGGTTTCTGGCAATGCAGTACGACACCCTGTGAACCCACAGCAGTCATAGAAGTAGAACCCAACCCGAGTGAAGATGCCATCATAGCAGCTCTTACGGGTCCACAAACGCAAGTCAATGGCATTCAACTGGACTGCCCGGATGGAGCCTACGGTGTATTCAATGCCGAAAACAGCAATCTCGGATTAGAGCGGGGCATATTGTTGACAAGCGGAACGGTAGCTATAGCCTCGAATGTCAATACCCAATCTGGGGCGGGAAATATCAACCCCCCTGGTCAATTTGACCCTAATGGGGATATGGGCGACCCTGATCTTGACACGCTAACCATTTTAGGTGGTGGCCTTTTACCCCTAGAAAGATCTCTCGATGCCTGCGTACTCGAATTAAGCGTATTTGCAAACACCAACGAAATTAACTTCGAGTATATATTCGGTTCGGAAGAATACACGGAGTTCGTTAATGATATCTACAATGATATTTTTGCTTTTCTGGTAAGGGGACCAGGCATAGATGGCGAACCCTCATTGAATAACCAAGCTAATATAGCTGTACTCCCAAATGGTGATGTTGCAGAGATCAACTCCATCAATCAGGGGCAAAACTGGGAGTATTTCAGAAATAATGTGGGAACCTTTAACGTAGGTGTTGAATACGATGGTCTTACAAGTGGTTTTCTAGGAGAAAGCAAGAGTCTGGTCGCTAGGACTGCGGTCAATCCTTGTAAGAATTACATCATAAAGTTAGCCATTGCCGATCGCGGTGACGAGAGCTTTGATTCCGGTGTATTCATCTCAGATCTTCGCGGGGGCTCTCCTCAGATTTTGGCCGATTTCAATAATAATATCGAATACTTCATAGAAGACTGTACTATAGAAACGGACAGTATCGTCATCACCTGGAATAATACCGGTAATAATGAACAGGCTTTCCAGGTAAACATATCAGGTACTGCTACTGAGGGCGAGGACTATCTTTTGGAAATACCAGACACCATTGTTTTTCCACCAGGCGAAACTACATTTATCTATCCGATCACCATTCTGACCGATGGCATAGTCGAAGGAACTGAGGACCTGATGATAAGTCTGGCTGCAAACTTTGGTTGTGGTGATGTAGACGCAGCCGCATTTACAGCAATAATTGAAGATGCTGCACAGGTTGATATCCTGGGAGATCTGGATACCTTCCGGGTTTGCGCCGGCATAGAATTCCCGATTGAAGCGGTAGGTGCAGAAAGCTATTTCTGGCAGCCTGCGGGGATATTCTCCGATGCTTTTATAGGCGCTACCACGGTTTTACCCTCAGCTTCTCAAGAAGTGTCTGTGATAGGCACAGTGGGTATCTGCTCAGATACAGCCTTTGCCTTTTTAGAGGTGATAAACCCAGAATTAGAAATTCTTAGTGAAGATATTATTCCTGCTTGCACAGGAGACTCATTAGTAATCACACAAACTAATAACCTATCGAATCCCACTTTGCAATGGGGGCCTGATTTCTTCATTCCTGGTCCTTCTACGGGTGATACAGTAGTAATCTTGCCGTTCTTTTCCAGCGATGTTTTTGTAACTGCCTCTATTGGTGTTTGTGAGGTAAGCGATACGGTATTTGTAGATTTTAATGATCAAACGCCTGTTACTGTCATAGCGGATACAACTATTTGCCAAGGCTCTACACTAGTTTTGGCCGAAGAAGGATTTAATGACGGTCAGACAACATTTCAATGGGAACCAGCCGAGGTTTTTGAAGATCCTACAGACCCAGAATCTCCGGTTTTTGTAGACAGTACTACAACCTTCACTCTATTCAGAGAAACAGAGAACGGTCAGTGTAGCGATACCTTTATGGTTACGGTCACAGTCATACCCGCGGATGTAGAAATTACGAACCCCGATACGGTTGCCATCTGCCTTGGAGGAGGTCCTGTGACCCTAAATGCAATCTCAGACCCACCCGGAACCCAGATAAGCTGGTTCCCTGACGCTGGTGCTGTTTCCTCCCCATCTGGCCCTTCTTACACAGTAGATCCTGATGTAACGGTTCAGTATTTTGCCACTATTTCAACAGGAGAATGCCAAAGAACAGATTCCGTATGGGTAACCGTCGACTCTCTGCCGGATTTACCCATCGAGGCTGAACCATTTGAAGATCCCTATTGCCCTGGAGATACCTTTTTCCTGACATCTCCGACTTATGATGCTTTCGACTTTCCCAGAATTACTTTTCTGTGGAGTAACGCCCCTGGTATACAAACACCGGATAGCCTACTGAACGCCTTCATCGTTGCTACCGATTCTTCCCTATTTACTCGGGTAAATACGAGCGGAGCCTGTATGGACACCAGTGTGATTCAGATCAATGTCATCAGGCCACCGACTGTAGAGATTACACCAGACACCTCCATCTGTCCAGGAGAGAGCGTCCAACTCAATTTCGAGTTAATAGAACCTCAGTACGAAGGCACTCTGGAATGGATGCCGGAAACTGGCCTCACCTGCACAGATTGTCCTAACCCCGTAGCGACACCTCCTCAAAGCACAGCCTATATGGTCACCTTTACCACAGAGGAAGGTATGTGTCCCTTTAGCTATACAACCAATATCAGTATAGATCCACTACCCCAGCCCATTTTGGTTCAAGATCCTGCCATTTGCCTGGGCGATGATATTGTCTTATTGCTATCTCCGCCCGAACCGGGTGTGACATACAGCATAACAGGAGGAGGCATAAATACAGATGACCCACTAACGGTATTGGAACCGACCGAAACAACCACTTATACCTTTACAGCCACCAACGATTGTGGAACCGTTACCGAGGACATAACCGTACTTGTTTTGGTATCTGCTGAATTTACTGCCGATGGGCCAACAGAAGCCTGCGTAGGTGATCAGGTAACATATACTGCATCAAGCACTACCGTTCCGGAAGGTACACCTGAATCTTTCATCTGGTCTATCGATGGAACGACAGTGGCTACTGGCCCCAACTATGAATTTACGGCTCAGAATAGCACGACTATACTATTAACGTACTCTACCCCCTGTTTTGAAGGTACAGAGGAGTTTATGTTAACCGTATTCCCAGCCCCAGCGCTAGAGACACCTGGAGATATTGTTGTCTGCCCCAATACGGAGGTCACTTTGAATTCAGAAACCAATTCAGAAACCACCTATAACTGGTCGGGTAATGATGGATTCACCTCTACAGATCCAGCGCCTACCATCGTGGCTACAGAGACGGTTACTTACACGGTCACCGCCTCTACACCCAATTGTCCTGTTCGGGAGGAGACCTTTACCATTACCGTAGTCAATACAGATTATACCGTAGATGCTGGAACCGATCTAGTCATTTGTCCATCTGATGAAACCGCTGTCCTCAGTGCTGAAGTAGAACCGGATGGTACGCCAGGAACTTACGTTTGGACGCTACCCAATGGAACTATGGTCAGTGGACAAGAATTGAATTTGACCGATCCTGACGATGGTACATACATTGTAACCTTCGTCGACGCCGCCAATTGCTCATCGGCCATAGATTCAGTCACGGTTACAGAAGTGGAAAATTCATTCAGTGTAATCCCCGTTGCCACGGATCTGGATGGCAATCCAATTATGGATAATACCGTATTTGCGGGAACCACTTTCAATCTCATCGCGACCACCCCAACGGGCGGTGATCTCACATTTGATTGGGAATGGGAAAACCAAAATGATGAAGTTGTTCAGGACCAAGGTCAAACGATAACCGTTACTGCTGAGAATCCAGAAGACAATACAGTTGGTGAGTATAGTGTCACTTATGAAGTTACAGCAACAACTCCCGAAGGATGTACCGTACAAGCTCAGATAACTATAACTGTAGTCGTTGCAAGAAGTGAGTTCCCAGACATTATTACGCCGAACGGAGATGGTAGAAATGACCTATTCAAAATTTTCACCAATGGGCAAGTTTCAGATTATAATTTGACCATCTTCAATCGATGGGGACAGGAAGTTTGGAATACAAGCAACCCACTCGAAGGATGGGATGGCTTCAAAAATGGCGAGCCTCAGCCCATGGAAGCCTATCTGTACATTGCCAACTTTACACTGAATGGGGAATCTATTCAAAAAGATGGGCAGTTTACGCTGATCAGATAAATAATCGAGCTGGACGCTTTGAAGCGTCCAGGTCGATCCACAAGTCCAAATGAAAATATATACAAAAGGCGGCGATGCTGGCCAAACAAGCCTTTTTAGTGGCCGAAGAGTAAGTAAAGCCGCACTGCGTGTAAATGCTTACGGAGATCTGGATGAACTCAATGCTCATATCGGTGCATTGAGAGATTATACACGAGATCATCTCTTAACTGTAGATGCGCTTCTATACACTCAACAGCAACAGCTTTTTAATGCCGGCGCACTCCTTGCTGACGATCGAGAAGGCGTGGAAAAGACGCCCATATCCGAGCAAGTTATCCCTGAATTAGAAGTTGCTATAGACCAAATGACAGCAGATCTTCCACCCTTGAGATCGTTTATACTGCCTGGAGGCCATCCGGCAGTTTCCGCAGCCCACCTTTGCAGAACAGTATGTCGGCGAGCCGAGCGGCAATCGGTTGCGCTAGGGGAACAAATAGATCTACCCGATCGCCTCGTATCATACCTCAATCGATTGTCTGACTACTTCTTTGTGTTATCGCGTTGGCTGGCCAAAGAATTCGGTGCTGAAGAAGTAAAATGGACACCTTGATCTTATTGTTAAGTTAATTAGTCTAGAAAGTCAAGATAACATTGAATTTATAGGTTCTTTTGACAGTAAATAGAACCAGCCCATTAATGTATACTAAAGGCGCCTTACAAGTATGCCTTCTCCTGGCATGTATTATATCCTGTAGCTTTTCAATTGCTGCACAAACCAACGGACAAACCATAAAAGGATTTGTCGTTGACCGGGAATCACTTCAGCCACTTGTTTCTGCATCGGTTTACATTCTAAATACAGACCCACCGCTTGGAGCCATAACCGATATTGACGGTAGCTTTAGAATTGAACAGGTTCCCCTGGGCAGGAGAAGTTTGGTGATCAGCAGTATCGGATATGAAGATGCAATTGTACAAGAAGTGGTCGTCGGTGCCGGAAAAGAGATAGAATTAAACATCCAACTCACTGAGTCCTTGGTCGACCTTCAGGAGGTCGAAATAACCGCTTCAAGGCTAAATGGTAGCCCTATAGACGAAATGGCTACTGTTTCTGCTCAGTCATTCAGTGTCGAGCAAACTAAGCGATATGCTGCGGCTATCAACGATCCGGCAAGAATGGCCCAAAGCTTTGCCGGTGTAGCCAATGCCAATGATGAATCGAATGAAATTATCATTCGTGGAAATAATCCAAGGGGAATGCTTTGGCGAATGGAAGGGGTGGAAATACCCAATCCAAATCACTTCAGCGAAGAAGGGGCCAGCAGTGGAGGTATAAGCGCCCTAAGCGTTAATGTGCTCTCGAATAGCGATTTTTTCACCGGTGCGTTTCCAGCACAATATGGCAATGCGCTTTCTGGTGTTTTTGACTTGAGGCTAAGAAGAGGAAATAACGACAAAAGAGAATACGCGCTCCAAGCAGGTGTACTAGGCCTAGATATAGCTGCTGAAGGACCAATAGGAGCCCAAGGAGGTGCCTCCTATTTGATGAATTACAGATACTCTACCCTATCCGTGCTCGAAGCCCTTGGCGTCCAAATCACCGGCGAGGGTAACTCCACTCGATTTCAAGACGCTACATTTAAGCTACACATTCCCGTTGGCCAAAGTGATCATCTGTCTGTCTGGGGATTAGGTGGCCTGAGTAGCAACGCCTTCCAGTTTGAAGGTGATCCAGAGATCAGCAGTTTTGTCTCCAATCGCGGTACCGTAGGCGCCAACTACTTCCATCGGTTGAGCGATAATGCCTATTTAGAAAGCATACTCAGTTATTCCGCAACTAGGGCAGACGAAGACTTCGAAGAGTTCGACTTTTTATTCGATGACAAATTCGTCAATCGGGCTGCCAGACTGAGTCTTCGATACAATCAAAAAATAGATGCCAGACAAACCCTACAAATCGGCACCATTGCCAGCCAGTTGAGCTATGAACTTCTTGAAGTCGTCGAAAACGGAGAAGATCGAACCGTTAATATAGATCAAACCGGCAAGACCTACCTGCTACAAGCATACGCTCAATACAAATGGAGAATTAGAACAAATCTAACCGCAACAGCTGGTATGCACACCACTTACTTTGGGTTGGAAGCTCAGCAAACTATAGAACCCAGATTGGGATTCCGCTGGAATTACCAACTCGGAAAATCCCTGAGTCTAGGCTTTGGTAGGCACAGTCGGATAGAAGCATTGCCCGTGTATCTAGCAGAGATACCCACATCAAATGGTCAAACGGAAAGACTAAACCGAGATCTTCCACTGCAAACGGCAACACACTATGTCATAGGCCACAGTTGGAGATTTGCCGATTCATGGCGCTGGAGTATCGAAGCTTACTATCAGGATTTACGCAATGTAGCTATTGTCACTCCCGAGTTAACTTCTGCTGAAGCACTATCCGGTTCTGCTATCAATTTCGATGGAAATTTTGCCAATATCGAACTGGTCGCCGATGGATCAGGGCGCAACTTCGGCATTGAGAGCACCATCGAAAGGTTTTTCACCAATGGCTGGTACCTACTTTCGGCCACTTCCCTGTTCAGATCAAAGTATACGGGAAGAGATGGCATAGAACGCCCCACCCGCTTCGCTTCCGACTTTGTTCAGACTATACTTTTCGGGAAGGAATGGGCCGTGGGCAAGACCCGTGAAAATATCATAGGACTGAACTTACGCCTCAATTGGTCCGGCAATTTCAGAGAAGCGCCTATAGACCTGGAAGCATCCAGATTAGCTGGAACAACTATCCGGGACTTCAGCCGAAACTTCGAGCAAAGCTTGCCCAACTATCTTCGGTTCGATGTGGGCGTCAGGTATAGAAAAAACCGAAACAACCGCTCCTGGGTGTTATCCCTCGACATTCAAAACATCACTAATCGAAACAATGCATTTCGACTTTTCTATCAGCCTAGAACCAACAGTATTGGTCAAATTGGGCAGCTGGGATTAATTCCGGTTTTGAACTATCGACTGGAGTTTACGAGCAAATAGTAGGCATAAATACAGTCATTTATATCAAATCAGGTAGAAACACCTATATAGAAAGCGTAAAAATACGCTTGTTTTCACACCTTCTTTCCGGGCATCTTGCAGTCGCCAATATGATTGATGGGCCACAGATGGTCTTAGATCTATTTAATCACTGCAAATTACATATTCATGCCCTCTACTATTCCATACGACCCCTCCATTGCGCTGGGTAACCTACTCGATCCGGAGGCTCTTAAACAGCTCGAGTCGATTGGAGACATGCAGGTACCTGCCGACAAAGCAGAAGACAACCTCAATTCACAACTTTCCCTACGCCGATCCCTCGATATGACCATCCAGGAATTAATGGATATGAACATCGACCCATCCGATGTTGCTAAAGAACGCGATAAAGTAGACAAAGCCATCACTAAGGCGGCGACCGATTATGCAACTGCAAAGGTGAATTCGCTTAAAAGCATCAGCAAAGTCAAACAATCGGGAATCGTCCATAGCTCGTTGGAGAGTCCGATAGACTACAACAAGACCGTTTTCAAAACAGACGGCTTACCCTTGTCGGCAGATTCTCTTCGGCTTAATGCCCAATATTTCTCTTTTGATGAGAATACGCAATCGTCGAAGACCCAAGCCTCTACGATCAAGTCATTCGTGAGCGGTTCTGTCAATTGGCTGGGTGATAAATTCTCTGCCCAGGCATCAGCTGCTGCTCAAAGTCAGGTCAATAGCCAGTACTCGCGTCACGATATTTCAGGTACCCTGGTCATCAGCATAAGCTGTACCCACAAAAATGCTTGCATTTTGGCGCCTCTGGTCATGGATATCGACAAAGCCATCAATACCTGGAATGCTATGCACTCCAGCGATGAGCTGGACGATACCGACAAGGGAGCCATGTACAAGGCAGCCACGGCCAAACCATCCAAGAAAGATGAAGACAATGCCCTGACCATTGTATCAGGAGCTACTTATGGATCGTCTTTTGTTGCGATGGTACACATCCTGAACTCATCATCGACTATGAGTACCGAAAAAATGTACTCCGTAGCTGCCAGCATGGAAGCCTCTTTCAAGGTAAGCGCCTTTCTGGAAAGTGTTTCCGGCGGGACAGGTCTGGATACCAGCTTCTCCAATGATGTAAAGAATCTGTTGTCGTCACAGAACGTTCAGTCGCACTGCACCATCACCTGCATGGGTTTGATTCCCTCTATTAAGTCGCAGGCAGTGAGTATGGCCGTAAAACAGTTTGCCGATTTCGATGGT
This sequence comes from Bacteroidota bacterium, assembly GCA_039178745.1. Classification (GTDB taxonomy): domain Bacteria; phylum Bacteroidota; class Bacteroidia; order Chitinophagales; family Saprospiraceae; genus Neolewinella. The sequence continues at coordinate 16,817 of JBCDFE010000080.1, forward strand.
GCCGCAGCCATGGCCAAATTGCAAACCTTGCAAAATGCTACTGCCGACGATAAAACGACCGTGAACTCAGCAGCAACCGCAGCACGTACCAAAGGAGACCTGAATGCGATGGAGGCTACCAAGATCCAAAGCACACTCGCGGCTCTGGCACCAACTGCCGAACACTCAGACTCGGTACTCAATATTAATTCAGTGATGGAAGGGATGCAAGACTACATCAATAAAGCCATGGCTGGCAATATAGGTGTACCCATCAACTACTATCTCAAGAAAATCACCAAAGCGGATATCGCAAAGGATTGGCTGTACAAGTACTATCCTGAATACGCGCCCAAAGCAGATGGCGACTCTGGTGGTAGTGGCGGAGGTGGTGACACCGATGGAGGTGACGGCAACTAAACCTGGAATCTGTGCGCGTCAGCTGATGCCGACGCGCACAACCATCATTTCCGTTCATGCCAACTACCATCTACCATCCTTCCCTGGCGCTGGGCCAAGTGGTAAAACCCGAGGTCTTTGATCTGGTCAATCTAATCGCTACAGCCGAAGATCAGATAGAAGCTGCCAGGGAAAGACTGAGCTCTGCAATAGCACTCAAGCGCAGCCTATCGATGACCGTGACTGAGCTAGCTTCTATAAATGTAGATACCACTGATCTCCTGGACGCGCTCAC
>JBCDFE010000081.1:0-17373 GCA_039178745.1 Bacteroidota bacterium
CAGCGCCTCGCTCTCGGAGTTTTTCTTCCAGTAGGAATGGCACAATCTCCGCTGCTTGGGCAGCTTTTTCCTCACTATCGGTGAAGGAAGTGATACGTTTGCCGCTGACTAGATATTGGCCATCGGCGAGTTGGACATTGACTAGGCCGGATGGTCCGTGACATACAGCTGCTACTACGCCGCCTCGATCATAGATGTTGGCAGTTGCGCTATTCAGGAGTTCGTTGTTTGGGAGATCCCACATGGTTCCGTGACCACCTGGAAAATAAATGGCAGCGTACTTGTTGGGGTCTATTTGATCTGGTGTGATGGCGTGGGTGAATCTGTACCAGGCCGTTGGGTTTTGTACAAACCAACGGGTAGTTTCATCATTCATGTCGGCACCGTACATGTAGGTCTCTCCGCCTAGTGGACTGGCGAAGTCAAGCTCGAACCCAGCTTCGGCTAGGGGTTTGTAGACATGGGCTACTTCGCCTAGATGTAATCCGGTAGATCTTCCGGTATCACCCATGTCTTCGTGACTGGTCAGTACAAACAGGATACGCTTGTTTTCTGGAATCGGTTGACGAGAAAAAGTCTTTACAGCGATCAGCCATTGGCCTTCGATCTTTTGTAGGTTGATGTAGTCGGCGAATTTGAAGGTGGGGTATTCGAGCTCGATCTTGGCCTGAGCGCCTTGGCCTAGGATGTCTATGGAGATGATCCGGGCAATGCAATTTGCCGTTCTACCCGGTTCAAGTCTGCCGATGTACTCTCCTACAGGCCAGATACCTAGTTGACCATCTCGATCGGTATAGCGAAGGTCTGCTCTAGGATGAAAAGCACGAGCGAGTCGAGCGGTATCGCCCTGGTTGCGGCCGTGTATATAATCGAGCAAGGTGGCCCTTACAGCGGCTTCCTCATCGGTATATTCTTGCGCATTGGTCAGCCCGAAGCCAACTAAAAGTAGGAGAAGTGCTAAATTGAATTTCATGTTTATTGGAGTTGTTGATGCTCCAAAAATGAGGGGGCAAACCTATCTATGCAGTCTAAAATTATAAATCCGAACTACTTTTATCACTCCTGGCTTTTTCTATACGCGGCAGGGGTACAGCCCACCATCTTTTTGAAGGTGCTGAAGAATGTCGACTTGGAATTGAAGCCACAATCGTAACCAATGGCTTCGGTGGTGAATAGGCGGTTTTTGGTCAGCTCTTCCTTGGCGGCTTCGATCCGAAACCCGTTGACGAATTCGTTGAACGACTTACCTCGATATTCATTGAGATACTGAGAAAGTTGATGCGTGGATACACCGAGTTCATGAGCCAGCTCACCTAGTTTAAGATTGGGATTTTTGTACAGGGCCGGAGTTAGGAATTTTCCTGCTAACTCCTGCTCGATTCGAGACACTACTCGTTTTTGAAGCTGCTTATCGGCGTACGGAGTCTTTTCAGGCGACAATAGTTTTCGGTTCAGTGCCCACAGCAAAACAGAAAGGTATAAAAGAAAGGAAAAGGTGAGCGCACCAACGATATACGAAGTGTAGGAAGAGGTAAAATAGGCGAGCCAAATCATGGCAACACCTCCAAAGACATTGAGCAAAAGTATCTCCGCTTCGGAGAGTTCACGCTTCTTACTGGTCGCTTTGAGCAGTACCTCTTTGATCGTCCAAAGCGTTGCGAGTAAATAAATCAACCACTGCCAATAAATGCTGCGAATGATTTGTCCCCAAAGTGTTCGCTCTTCGTAATAGGAGAATAACATACTCAATATGATCATGACCAGTAGGAAGGGAATAACGTGAAGCGCCCATAGGAAAGGCTTGCTTTTTGGATATATAACCCTTTGGGCATAGACCAATAGAAAGGGACCGATTAATGCACAGGCAATCAGGCCTGCATGCACAAACTGTTCAAACAATTGAGGATTGAAGTGTCTGAATACGGATTTAAGGATGCGGAAACTCAGTACAAAAAGTAGCCCGGCCAAAAGGCGATGCCACAACAGGGATGGTTTGCGAAAAAATCCGAAATACACACTGAGTGCTATTCCGTTTGCAGCACCAAGAGTGCTGAAAAAAAAGATCAATTGTTGCTGGAGTTCCATTGATTTTGGGGTTCGGTTGCTAAGATAAAAGTGGTTTCTAAATCTTAGGAAAGCTTTAAGCTCCTCAAAAAGTAACAGAAGTTGAAAAATCGATATAAAGACTAAAACAATAACGTTATGTCTTGGAGAACAGAAAGATTTGATAGCTACTGGTTTCGTATTCACGCGGGAGATCGAGATTCTGCAGCTACAGTGTATTTGAAGGATGGTCAGAAACTTGTTGCTTCACTATTGTTCATGTACAATTTGAATCAAACCAAAGCCTATACCAGCACTAATGGCAATAGGATTATACTTGAATATCCTGCAGAGCAATTGCATGCTATACTGGAAACGATGCGCCAAGAAAAGCCACTCTCCATACACTATAGTGATAATCAGAAATGGGGCTACATAACCAGTGCAGATGAGCAAGTCGGTGAGGAAGAAGGAGGTAGCTGATGTTGACATAATAAACCGGGTATCGTGGCACTGGAGTCAAGAACAGGCCGTACTTTTATTGAGAATACGGAGCTGACATTTATTTAACTCCAAAATTCTAATATCTAGATATGCAACAAATTGGCTCTGATTCAAAAAGATATGTTTTGGTCCTGTCTGATGGTGCTAAAGCTGAAGATCTTACGGCCGTTCAGCAAGCTATTGATTGCTCCTTTACACACTCTGCCGATTTGGGTAGCGGGTTTCGGGCAAAGCAGGTTTACGACTCAGGCAAGGGAGTTTACTTTCAGTACCTGAATACAGCAGTAGTTGAAAATATAGATCCTGCTCGATTGGAAGCAGCTGTACGCTCCGACTCTCCGATCATTTACTTTGAGCCTGAGCGATTGTTCCGAACAGTAGGGCCTCTCGAACAACTGGCAGCGATAAGAGCATCGTTGGCAGAACTTCAGCGTCAGATAGCAGAACTGGAAGAGACACTATCCAAACCAGATGAAGATCTGATCTCTACAGACCCCAGACCTTCTACCTGGGGCTTAAATGCAATGGGTCTTGCTCAGACTCCTCTTACGGGCAGAGGTATTTCCTTAGCGGTGTTGGATACTGGTATTTTTCGCAATCATCCCGATTTTCGCAATCTACAGATCAATGGGAAGTCATTTGTCGATGGCGAAGAATGGGATGGCGATCTCAATGGGCACGGAACCCATTGTGCAGGAACCATTTGTGGAGATAAGTCAGACCAAAATGGTAGATACTACAGCGTGGCACGCGGGGTAAGTCTTTTTGTAGGTCAGGTACTGGACCGCATGGGCAATGGCCTAACGAGTAGCTTGATAGACGGCATTGACTGGGCGCTATCCCAAGGATGCCGCATCATTTCTCTATCCTTAGGTGCAGAGGTAAGACCCGGAGATCGGCCCAGCTTACTTTTTGAGCGTATTGGACAGCGGGCGTTGGAAAAGAACTGTCTGATTGTTGCCGCTGCGGGCAATGAAAGTCGGCGGAATGAACGTCCGCCACGGCCCGTAAATAGCCCAGCAGATGCACAGTCGATTATGGCGGTTGCAGCTTTGAATCGTCGATTGAGTATTGCTGATTTTTCCAATGCAGGCATTAACGATCAGACTGGAGGTGGTGTTGATGTTGCAGCACCAGGTGTAGATATTTACAGTGCTTATAGTCAGCTTGCACCTGGAGGTGGACTGTACCGAAGTCTGGATGGCACGAGTATGGCTGTGCCTCATGTCGTGGGTTTAGCAGCCCTGTATATGGAGCAGTTTCCCGATCTTACCGCTGAAGATATATGGCAAAAGCTAGTAGATACTGCCCAGTCTCTGGATCGACAAGAAGCCATAGATGTGGGAGCAGGACTGGCCAGAATGATCTAAAACAGTGTTCAATGCCTAAAATTTATTTGGTGGTACTGGCTGAAGAATTCGACTGGAACTCGGAGTCACAAAAAGTCTATGCTAAAGCCGGTGTTAGGATGATACAGCAGTACCATAGTCTCGGGATATGTCGGGTAGAAGCAGAAGATAGATCGCAGCTCAGACAACTGCCGGGCGTGCTATCGGTCGAAGAGGAGCATACGATCAAGGTGGGGGAAGAAGAATGAAAGGCTCGTAGGTGCAACTTGCTTTTGAGTGCGCGCGTTCCAACTAAGAATCTGAATATGTATATTGCGTTATGGTTAGTTATATAGACAGAATAACTATTGACCCAGAAATATGCCATGGGAAACCATGTGTAAGGGGTATGAGATGGCCTGTGGAGGTAGTATTGGATTTGATGCTTTCTGAGATGACTCACGATGAGATACTGGAAGATCATCCTGAGTTGGAGAAGGAAGATCTACTAGCTAGCCTAGAGTACGCAAAACTTTTAGTGTCTGGTAAGCTTATGCAAACAGCTGCTTGATGCTACGGGTACTATGTGATGTACACATTTCATATAGGGTCGTAAAGTTTTTTGAAGTCGAAGGAATAGAAACGATTCACATAAATAATATCCTTGATGGGTCTGAAACTAAAGATTCTAAGATTAGGAAATGGGCAGATGAAAATAATTTTGTTTTGATAACAAAGGATTCAGACTTTAGGAATAGCCATTTTATTAGTGGGAGTCCGAGAAAGCTGCTAAAAATCGAGTTGGGGAATATTTCAACAAAGATTCTATTAGATATGCTCAAGTCCAATTTTTCCTTGATAGAAGAGAGTTTTGCAAAGAGTCAATGCTATATGGAGCTCGGTCGAGACTACATTAAAGTAGTATAGAAACATGCCTGAGTAAGGATATGATTTTTAGCCTTGAGTCTATTATCCGTAAACATCTAATAAAATTTAGGGTTACAAGTCTGCACTTCTACAGCTGCCTATCGTCCCCAAAGTTTTCCAAATGCAGCTTCTTTACTCCAGATTGTTATGGCTGGTAGCTTTCGCTTTTACTTATTCCAGCTCCTTCGCTCAAGTTTTTCAAGGGCAAACTAATGTGATCGTACCGCCGGGGGCACCTTCGGTCACGGTAGGTATTTCCGAATCTGATGCCGTAGTCACTGGCGTGGGGCCACTTACCGGTTGTCTGCGAGTGGAGCGCGTCTTGGTCAATATGACGCATACCTGGACGGGTGATATTGGTCTTTTTTTAATTAGCCCGGCTGGTACAGTCCTGGAATTATCGACTCGAAATGGTGGTTCGCAAAATGACTATCTAAATACAGAGTTTCGAGATGATGCTGCCATCTTTATAACCGATGGTAACCCTCCTTTTACAGGGACGTTCAGGCCCGAAGGCAGGCAGCAAGACATCAATAATCCAAATAACTTTGACCCTTTAGGTACCTTTACCTTAGCCAATACTTTCGCTGGCGAGAATGCCGATGGGACCTGGACTTTTTTGGTGAATGACTACGTATCTTTGGATGTCGGAGAAATACTGAATTGGGAAATTGAGTTTTCGGGCGACCCAAACGGGAACATCGATGTAGATCTCGGTCCTGATCTTAGTGTCTGTGGTAGTGACCCGACTATACTGAGCGCTACGCTCAACCCTGCTGATCCAGGGGCGACGTACAGCTGGAGTACGGGCGAGAGCACGCCTAGTATTTCGGTCAATCCAAGCACACCGACCACCTATGAGGTCACCGTTACCAGTGGTGGCTGTACAGCAACCGATGAGATAACCGTTTCTCCGGGGAGCGGAAATCCAGTAACCATCACCAGTCCGGACCAAACGATTTGTGCAGGAGAGTCAGTTACCCTAACCGCTAGCGGTGGGGGAGGTGGTGCGACCTATACCTGGAGCACAGGCCAAACAGGTGCCAGCATTACAGTGAGCCCTACAGCAGACGAAGTTTTTAGTGTTACCTTGGACGAGGGTGGCTGCACGACGACCGATGACATACTGATCCAAGTGCAAGAAAACCTCACAGCGAGTTTTGAGCCTGTGAGTGGGACTGATTTTTGTTCGGGAGATGCAGTCCCATTCGTTATAAATTTTACTGGAAATAGCGGAGGGCAGACCTATACTATAAATGTCGATAATCCGGATGGAGATGATTTTAATTTGCCAAATGTAGGTATTAGCGACGGCGGGTTTATCGGATTTAGTTTGGTGATAAACCAAACCACCACCCTTACTCTTACAGTTACCCCCGAAGGGAGCGCATGCCCGATTACAGTAGTCCCGAATCAGGTTACCATAACCATAGGGGGTCCTGTTGTAAATATAAGCGGACCCAATAGCGTATGCCCAGGAGATAATTTTACCCTGACAGCATCAGGTGCTGACTCTTATTCCTGGAGTACAGGAGAGTCTACCGCCAGTATCACTGATCTGGCACTTGTGACCACCACTTATACCGTTACCGGCACAACAGGAGGATGCAGCAGTACAGAAACCGTCACCGTTACCGTCCTTCCCCCAAACCCAACCGTATCCAGCAGTCCGCAACAAATATGTGAAGGCCAAAGCTCTACCTTATCCGTAACTGATGTTGATCCCTCTGCTACCTTTCAGTGGAGTACAGGACAATTTGGATCGAGTATTTCAGTGTCGCCCACCACTACAACCACTTACCAAGTGACGGTGACCGAGGGGCCCTGCTCAGTCATTGGATTTATATCGGTATTGGTCGACCCGGCGGGAACAGCCGATCTGTCGATAGTTGGCCCTGATGAGGTTTGTGCCGGAGAAACCGTCGAGCTACTAGTCGACTTCGATGGAGGAACCAACTTTGGCCCGTTTGACCTGATCATTCAAAATCCCAATGGGCCAGATTTTACCATCGATAATTTTAATGGCACGGGAAATCCAGACTTTACCACGTCTTTTACCGTAAATGAGACCACCACCTTTACACTGGTCATCGTGCCTGGTACGGGCTGCCCCGTCACTGTTGGACAAGCATCGGTTACGGTAACAGTTAACGATGCGCCCGATGTGCAAATAACGGGTGATACGGAAATATGTCCGGGCGAAAATGTGACACTGGTTGCTACAGGTGCAGATACTTACCAATGGTCATCGGGGCAGACAGGGGAGACCATATTCTTTTTTATGCCATTCGATGGCCAGTCAATCAGCGTAACGGGAACAGCCAACGGCTGTGAGGGCCAGGATCAGGCAGTGATAACCGTAGTGCCTTTAAACGCTGAAATTGTAGCCGATCAGCCCAGTATATGCGAGGGAGGGTCTATCACCTTAACGGGTAGTGGGGGTGGCCCCGGTGCTAGCTACGATTGGAGTAACGGCCAGACTGGTCAGCAGATCACGCTCACACCCGCAGCTAGCGAGACTGTAACCCTCACGGTGACGGATGGTGATTGCAGCGACACCCAAGACTTTGAAGTGATCGTCAATTCGCCGCCTTTGGTCAGTGTCAATGATGATTTTAGCCTATGCGCAGGCTTGCCCTCCACCCTAACAGCAACAGGAGGAGGCTTTGGGGCAGACTACCAATGGAGTACTTCTCAATCAGGCAGCACGATTAATATATTTCCACTGACAACGACTACTTACACCGTTACCGTTACAGAAAACGGCTGCACCAATACCGACGAGGTGACGGTGACCGTAGAGGAACCCCCCGTTCTGGAATTGGGCAACAATCAGGAAATCTGTCTGGGCGATAACACCAACCTGTTTAACCTGGCCAACGGAACGGGAAGCTACCAGTGGAGCACCGGATCTGCGGCTCCAGCCATAAACGTCAACCCCACCCAATCGGAGCTGTATGGCGTAACCCTGACCGATGGCAATTGCAGCAGCGAAGACCAGGTCCTTGTCATTGTGACCGATGTGAGTGTGGATCTAGGACCAGATGTATCGATTTGTCCGGGTGAAAGTGTCGTCCTGACCGCCAATGGCCCAGGGACTTTCCTATGGAGCACCAACGAAACGAGTAGCAGCATTGTCGTTAGCCCAGGTCAAACCGAGACTTTTACCGTCACGCGTACGCTAAACGGCTGCACGGCAAGTGACGATATAGAGGTAGTCGTATTAGCTGCTCCCGCAGTAAGTCTGGGAGCAGACGAGACGATATGTGCAGGCGAAAGTATCACGCTGAGTGCAAGTGGTACCGGCCCCTTTACCTGGAGTACCAATGAAACCGCCGATCAGATCACTGTAAGCCCCATAGTCACGACCACTTATACCGTCACTGCTGGCGGGAGCACCTGCCAGGCTAGTGACCAGCTTACAGTATTCGTAGCACCTGGCCCAAGTGTAGAACTAGGCCCCAACCAACAAATTTGCGCAGGCGAAGAGTTGACCCTATCGACCAATGTGGCAGGAGACACTTACTCCTGGAGCACGGGGAGTAACCAGCCTAGCATCACCATAAGCCCCACTCAAGCAGAAGTGTACACCTTGAGTGTAACGGAAAATGGATGTACCGCTGCCGATTCTGTAGAGGTAACTATAGTAGAGCTTGAAGTAGAAGCAGGTACGGATCCAACGATTTGTCCTGGCGAGAGCGTAGTACTGATGGCCACCGGTGCCAATACCTACAACTGGACCGACGGACCCAATAGCGCTGATTTTGTAGTGAATCCAACCCAAACTACCACCTATCTTGTAACTGGTACCACCTCTGGTTGTACAGACCAGGACTCGGTTACCGTCAATGTGGTACTCAATACCAGTGTGAGCATTGCACCTCAAGACGCCATTTGTCCGGGCGATTCTGTCTTGCTGATAGCTTCGGGCACTGGGCCATTCAGCTGGAGTACCGGAGAAGTAGGCGATGAGATCTGGGTGCAGCCCGCCACAAGCACGACCTTTATAGCCGAGGCTGGTGTCGGAGCCTGCCGGGTTGTTGATTCTATTGAGCTGGAAGTGCAGCCGCCAATCTTGTTTGACATTGGTCCAGATACCACCCTCTGTCCAGGTCAGGACCTGACTCTTGAACTAGCAATAGCAAACGCACAGTACGAATGGAGCAATGGATCGACCAGCGGAAGTGCAAACTACGCACCCCTTTCTCCGGAAACTGCCACTGTAGTTGTTACTGTCGATGGTTGCACGGCCACCGATTCGCTCAGCATAGACATCAACGATCCGGTCCTGTCTGTGAGCAGCGACACGACCATCTGCCCAGGCGATGAGGTATCGCTTGTAGCCAGCGGAACGGATGCCTATCTCTGGAGCACCACCGCTACCACGGCGAGCATACTGGTCAACCCGACCACCACTACCACCTACACGATACAAGGTACGACGGAAAACTGCTCAGTGACTGAGGAGGTAACCGTGAATGTGAGCATACCGGGCTCAGTGACCCTGGGCGAGGACGTCACCATTTGCCCAGGCGACGAAGTGACACTCGCGGCTTCGGGTAGCGGCCCGTTCACCTGGAGCACCAATGAAGTGGGCAGTGAAATCAGTGTCAGCCCTACAGGATCTCAGACCTATGTGGCCACTACGGGCATTGGCAATTGTTTGCAAGCAGATACGCTTGAAGTATTTGTACTTCCGCAGGTGGCAGCCTCTCTCGGCCCCGATACCACCATCTGTGCTGGCGAAAGTCTGGTTTTGACTGCCCAGGGCACGCCCGGCGACTACCTCTGGAGCACTAATGAAAATACCGAAAGCATAAGTGTCTCTCCGGCCGATACGACTACCTACAGCTTGGTCACGACGGCCAATGGCTGCACCGATACGGCCGAAATCGTGGTTTCGATCAATGCACCTGCCATAGAGCTGAGTGCCGATACCACGGTCTGTCCGGGAGACGAAGTCTTGCTGATAGCCAGCGGAACGGATGCCTATCTCTGGAGCACCACGGCTACCACAGCGAGCATACTGGTCAACCCGACCACCACTACCACCTACACGATACAAGGCACATCCGAGAACTGCTCAGTGACCGAAGAGGTAACCGTGAATGTGAGCATACCGGGCTCAGTGACCCTGGGCGAAGACGTCACCATCTGCCCCGGTGACGAAGTGACACTCGCAGCTTCGGGCAGCGGTCCATTCAGCTGGAGCACCAACGAAACAGGTGATGAAATCACCGTTAACCCTGCCATGTCTCAGACCTATGTGGCCACTACTGGCATTGGCAATTGTTTGCAGGCGGATACGCTTGAAGTATTTGTACTTCCGCAGGTGGCAGCCTCTCTTGGCCCCGATACCACGATCTGTGCTGGCGAAAGTCTGGTTTTGACTGCCCAGGGTACGCCCGGCGACTACCTCTGGAGTACCAATGAAAATACTGAAAGCATAAGTGTCTCTCCGGCCGATACAACTACCTACAGCCTGGTTACTACGGCCAATGGCTGCACCGATACGGCCGAGGTCGTGGTTTCGGTCAATACACCAGTTGTCGAAGTCAGCGACGATGTGATCACCTGCCCTGGAGACGAAGTACAACTGAGTGCTAGTGGTACAGCCAGCTTCAGTTGGAGTACCGGCGCGGAAACAGCCGATATATTAGTCAATCCTACGACGACGGAAGTATTTACCGTCACCGGCACCACTGAAGCGTGCAGTGTACAAGCGAATGTGCAAGTCGAAGTGCTTCCGCTGGCCAATCTATCCTTGGACGCGAACCAAAGTATATGCCTGGGCGAGACCGTATCTCTGACTGCAACCAGCGATGCATCCCTCGTTTGGAGTACCGGAGAAGAGGAGGCCACCATTATAGTAAGCCCAACGAGCACCACCATCTATGGGGTAGTGGCCGGTGAGGGCAATTGCGCAGTGACTGACTCTATCGTTGTGGAGGTTCGCCCGCTACCAGTAGTAAATATTTCAGGTGATGCTTCCGCTTGTGTAGGTACCACAGTGAGCTTGCAAGCGGGAGGTTCAGCAGGGGCAACTTACTCCTGGAGCATAGGAGAGAGTACTACTGCTATTGACTTTACCCTAACAGAAAATACAGAAATTGGTCTGGTAGCCGATTTGGATGGTTGTCTCGACAGCACGAATATCGCATTGACTGCTCTCGAATTGCCAGAGGTGCTGAACGCTAGCCCTATATGTGCCGATGATAATGCGACCTATCAATGGAATATCGAATTGGGTGGAGGCACCTCTCCCTACTTCAGCGATGGTGTCGAATTGATCGGGAATGTGCTAAACAGTCCGAGTATTAATAGTGGCGACTCTCTACTGTTCAGTTTTACCGATGCCAACGGCTGCGCGACCAGCTTTGAATTAAGCAACGAGTGTGGATGTTTAGTCCTTCCACTGAGCAGTCCTGCCCCGCGATGCACGGATGATGAGGATGTGCTGGAGTTAAATGCGCTGTTACCAATGGGTACGCCAACTGGTACCTGGACGGTTGTGGGCGGCCCTGATAATCTCTCGCTGAGCGGCGATGAACTCATCACCAATGGCGCTCAGGCGGGTACTTACCGCATACAGTTTGAGCCCGAAGGAACCACCGCTGCCTGCTTTTCCGAGTATCAGGTGAATTTAGTCTTGTCTGATCCAGTTTCGGCAGGTATACAAGCAGCTCCGCTGATCGTTTGTAAAGATGTAAACGAGACCATTGACCTCGCATCGGAGTTGGTTGGGTTTACGCCCGGTGGTAGCTGGATTGCCGTATCGGAAAATGCACAGGGAAATCCGGCATTTGATCAGTCATCGGGTCGGTTCAACATCAGTGGACAAGTGAGTGGAAGCTATATTTTCCGTTATACTACGGCTAGTATCGGTCCTTGTCCGGTAACGGAAACTGAGGTTGTTATTAATATTCAGGAAGTATTGGTCGAAGCAGAAGCAAATGATGCTACATGCTTGAGCGATTGCAGCGGAGCCATTAGTATCGTTAATCCCAACCCGCTATTGCTATATGGTCTGGACGAATCTGCTTTGAGTGCAGCTACTCAATTTAATAGTTTGTGCCCAGGCCGATATAGAATAGTGGCCGAAGATCCGGACGGCTGCCAGTCGGCCATCGAGTTGCTGGTAGATGAGCCAGTTTTGCCTGTACTGGAAGTAGGCACAGATCGCGAATTATTACTTGGCGATAGCATTCGATTGCAGGTGCAGACGAATGCCGTAGATGGATTGATCAGTTGGTCGCCTGATGTAGTATGCTTAGACTCTACCTGCCAGGAGGTTATTGTTCGACCTTTGGCAACGACGCTTTATGTGCTGGAGCTGATAGATGCCTCAGGTTGTACAGCCAGCGATGACATTCAGATACTGGTAGATCGAAATCGCACAACTTTTGCCCCTACTGCTTTCAGCCCCAATGGCGATGGTACCAACGACCGTTTCACGGTATATGGCGATGCAGGCGTGGTGAGCGTTAGTGATCTAGGTATTTATGATCGCTGGGGCAATCAGGTCTTTTTCTTGTCGGAATTGCCACTGAATGATGAATCTGTTGGCTGGGACGGCCGGGCTAATGGTCGTGTCCTCAACCCCGCTGTATTTGTATATCAATATCGAATTAATTGGATTGATGGACGTGAAGAGATCGTGACCGGAGAGGTGACTCTGGTTAGGTAATTACAGATTTTGCACGCCGCATTTCTGGACGTAAGAAGACTTCAGTAAAGAAATGGTTGTCAGGAGAGTTAAAGCTTATGCCTTGAGGTCCGCCCACTGGCGCTTGAACGGGAACCCAGAATCTCTGGCTGATCATGTACAGCAAGAACAGTATGTAGCTTCTCGATTGCCAAGCGAAGATTCGGACTGTAGTGTCGAAGAACAGGCCAGAATGGCCACCATGTTTGGGGAGAATATGGTCTCGATTGACCATAGCCTCATTTTAATTTTTTCTATGGTGACTAAGCTTCCATATCTCTGGGACGCAGTGGATACAGGGTAGGAAAGTATACAGGCTTTGATTTTGCCATATTTGTCGGCAAGTAGCTTTTGTAAATTTTTGTGGGACTTTACATAGAATCCGCAAATTTTATTTTGCTGAAAAGACTATTCCTAAATTCAGACCGTTTATATTTGTAACACACTGTTTACAATAGCTTGTAAAGACCATTATGGTTGGAGAACTATAACTAGCCATTGAAGTCTTCGAGAATTCTGCCTGTTCTACATTCCTGTTTTCAATTACCACATTAGACATTATGCGGCTAATGAACGAGCCATCATTTCGCCTATCTATACGAACTACAATCATGAATCAGCAAACAAATGACAAATCCCAAGAGAAGTCCTACGTCCTATTAGCCGCAATAATCGGAGTTTTAGCCATGCAAGTTGGTCTATACGAACTGGTTAAGGGCACGAATCTGGCCATGGTATATCTCACTTTAGCCGCCGGTAGTTTATTGGCTTATAAAGGTTTTGATAAGTATAGAAAAATGGAAGACGAAGAGCGTGCCTAACACGAATTTTGTCTACAAATTGTTATGAAATACTTGGTTTGGAGACTGTGAACAATTGTTTAGTCGTCAAGTTTTAACAGCGTGTTCTTAGATCAATAAAACCAAGAAGAATGGCAAATAATACGACAAACTGGCCAGAGTTGGCCATCGGGCTATACGACAAATTAACCGGACGAGGTGCGGAAATCACCTACGAATTCGACAATTTCGAGTTGCATGTTCCCGCCAGTACGGAAGACAATGCGCCCTCAGCTAAGTGGAAGATGAATGGTACGCTTCGCGTACACACGACAGACAAGAGCGGAGCAAACAGCTAAGATTTACTGGTAAAAGCCCGGTATTTCGATACCGGCAATACGTATGCGCTTATCTTCTGACCTGAGTATAGAAGGACCAAATGGTTCTACAATAAGCATCTCTAATGAAGGTGATGGCAAATTAGTGGTAGCGTGTTCTGATCGTGCTGACTTGAGTAAATTGGTCGGTATATATAAGCGGTCTTTTCTTAAAAAGCGAATAGGTACCTGGAGACCGGTCAATCCTCTAAATCAGGATGTTTCGATACGGGTTGGCGAGAAAAGGTATCTGAGCTGGCAAGCCAGGGGCAAGCCAAAAATTGGCAGCTGGCGCATGATTTGGTTATACATCTGGGCGTAGACCCGGAGGAGCGTTTTTGATTTTAGCATTAGTAGTAAACTATCAATCTTTTTTCGCGATGAACCAGAATCCTGTCCATAGGGCGAGGCACAAGTCCTATGTACTCATTGCTGCGGTAACCGGCGTGTTGGCTATGCAGGTCGGGCTCTACGAACTCATTAAAGGAACAAGGCCATGGCTCGTCTACTTGACGATGGGGTGTGGTAGTGTCCTGGCCTACCTGGCCTTCGATAAGTACCGAAAGCTCGAAGACGAAGAGCAAGCTTAGCGCTTATTTTGTAATCTTTGCCATTAAAATATGGGAAAGACGATAACCGTACACAACCACTTTCATGGTCCGCCAGACTCGGGCAATGGGGGCTACAGCTGTGGCTTAATCGATGTCCAAACCGATTATGTCAGTGAGGTTACACTCCGAAAGCCAATACCACTCGACCGAGAACTTGACTTGCGGGAAGAGGATGGCACTCATAAGATGTGGGATGGAGAGCACCTTATCGCTACAGCAAAACCAGGAGACTGCTCCGAGCTCGATGTGCCTAGCTCCGTGAGCTTTGATCAGGCGCTTGAAGCGAGCAAAGGCTACCTGGGCTTTACCCAGGGTACGGCATTTCCCACTTGCTTTGTCTGTGGCGAAGATCGAGCTATAGGCGAGGGGCTTCACGTTTTTACAGGTCGGGTCGCAGACAGCCATTTATATGCTTCGCCCTGGGTACCGACAGCCGACTTGGCTGATGACTTGGGAATGGTACAAACTCAATTCGTCTGGGCTGCTCTCGACTGTCCGGGTGCTTATGCAGCCCTTGGGGATACACCAAGGCCAGTACTACTAGGCCGAATGACGGCCGAGCTTATGCTGCCCATTAAAACTGGAGAGAAGTGCGTTTTAACCGCCTGGCTTATTCAACAAGAGGGCCGCAAATCGTTGAGTGGAACAGCCATTTTTAACGAGCAAGGTGAATTGGCTGGAAAGGCAAAGGCCATTTGGTTTGAGGTGTAATAGTGTTGAGTAGAGCGGCCAAACTTTTAATGCCCGGCAAACAATATCGGGAATACCATCCTTAGTTAGTAGAGAGCAGCAATATCTGCTGCTAAAATGTAAATCTAACTCTCCTATGCGTTTATTATTCGCTATCTCATTCCTTTATATCGCCTTTGGCTCTACTCGTGCGCAATCGGAAATCCTCGGTCTCTGGCTGACTGACGAAGGAGATGCTCATGTTCAAATTACGAAAAGTGGTGATGAGTATATCGGTAAGATCGTTTGGCTGGCAGAGCCCACCAACCCTGACGGAAGCGCTAAACTGGATAAAAATAACCCCGACGAAAGTTTGCAGTCGAGGCCCATTTTGAATATGACCATGCTGTCTGGCTTCACGTATTCAAGAGGCCAATATCGCGATGGAGAAATTTACGATGCGAGAAACGGTAAGACCTACAGCAGCAAGATGTGGCTGGACGGTGAGGATACACTCATGATGCGCGGCTACTGGGGTCCCTTCTACCGGACGGTGGCTTTAACTAGAGTGGAATAATTGACAAAGGGGAAATTGCGTATTTCTACTTATTGATTTAGGGTAGAATCACGCTTGTTGGCCATCGGCTTTTAGATGAATTTTGAATGGCAAACGCAGTGTTTGCGAATTCATTCATTAAATCATCATTATCATGCCAATGACAGTTGCGGCCGATGGCCCAATTCCCAATCGCTTCATACCTGGAGCAGCACACAGAAATGCAGCGCCAGCTTTAATCGCACAGCTCGACTATGACGACCTATGGCGAGGTCAGGGCACCCTCCATACCGAAGGAGCTCTTCGGCTGGACATGCAAGGAAGTTTCGTCGGTCCAAACGGAAACCGATGGTACAATCTGCAAGTGCAGGTAAATGGTATCACTGGCCACAGTACAATTGCTCAAGCTAATGTTTGTGAGACCATTCAAACGGCAGATAAAGCCAATCAAAGAGGAGCAGCAGGTAAAGCTATATCCGCTTTGAACCAAAGCCTGGATAGCGGGAATAAATACAAGGTTTCGGGCACAAATCCATAGAAAGTCTATAAGCGGCTAGTTGTTTTCTTGACTGCCCACAACAGCTTTAGATTACTATCTTAGCGCCACATTGTTGCCATGGCAACAATGTGGCGTTGTTTTATCACGCCCATTCCGTACCCGCTCAAAATCAATCTATGGCCCCCTGGCTCACCCTTCCTTCCGATACCGACTTCTCTATCCACAACCTGCCTTACGGCATGTTTAGTACCGCAGAACGCACGGTCAGGCCAGGTATAGCCATCGGTGAGCAAATCGTCGATTTACCCTATTGGTTCGACAAGTGGGGGCAATCTTTTTGTACTTCCGCAGGTGTGCATCCCGACTCGCTACCAAAGCTTACTACTGCTTTAGAATCAGATGTGTTGAACGACTTCATTGCTTTAGGCAAGGAGGTAACCGTTCCATTTCGAAAGGCGGTACAGAAGTGGCTCTGCGATTTTTCGGCCATAGACCACGAGGCATTAGTATCTATGGATGATGCTACTTTGCACATGCCTATCCGGGTTGGCGACTATACTGATTTCTACAGCAGCATAGAGCATGCGACCAACGTGGGTAAGATGTTCCGCGATCCGGAAAACGCGCTCTTGCCCAACTGGAGGCACCTGCCCGTAGGCTACCATGGTCGGGCGTCTTCCATCATTCCATCAGGAGTACCCATCCGCCGACCGAATGGTCAGACTATGCCCAAAGACGCTGATAAACCGGTCTACGGGCCCAGCCAGCGACTTGATTTTGAGCTGGAGATGGCCTTCATTGTCGGTAAGAATAACGAAATGGGTGAGTCCATTACAACCGAGCAATTTGCCGACTACTGCTTTGGTTTTGTGCTCTTCAATGACTGGTCGGCCAGAGACATTCAGAAGTGGGAGTATGTACCACTAGGACCATTTTTAGGCAAGAGCTTTGCCAGTTCGATTTCGCCCTGGATCGTCACCCTCGAAGCCTTAGATCCCTTTAAGGTGCCGGGACCGGTGCAAGAGCCCGAAGTGCTGGACTATCTGAAGTATACTGGCCAATACAATTACGATATTGGTCTGGAGGTACACATACAGCCCGCCGGGGGGAGCCCGACCCGCGTAAGTACCTCAAATTATAAATACATGTACTGGAATGGCGCCCAGCAACTGGCCCACCATAGCGTGAATGGCTGCAATATGCGCGTAGGTGATATGCTGGCGAGTGGCACCATCAGCGGCCCAACGGAAGACAGTTATGGCTCTATGCTGGAGCTGGCCTGGGCCGGGACCAAGCCCGTGCCCTTAGAAGACGGCAGCGAACGCAAATTCATCTACGACGGCGATACCGTGATTATGCGCGGCTGGGCCGAAAA
>JBCDFE010000082.1:0-17080 GCA_039178745.1 Bacteroidota bacterium
ACTCACCTTTGATCTACATGAATGGATGGTATTCTCTGGAAATATGAATGATGAAGGCGGTGGGTATCCAGCACCTGGAGAAGTACTGCACTTTGGAGATGTTTCGACCAGCGGAAGTCCTATTAAAAAGCTTCCCAAAACGGATAAATCTGCCCAAGAGACCTATCGCAGCTATTTACTCCCAAACTGGTCTGGGCGCTTCCATTTTGGCGGATTAGCTCCTGCTAAAGCCCTGAAGCTTGGTGCAAAAGCCAGTTATTCTTGTGCGCCAGACCGCGGCATGACGCTCCAGACTGGCCAGGATAGTTTCACCTTCGAGTGCCTGGTAAAAACCAATCAAAATGGCGGAGTAATCTGGTCTATGGAGGATCGAGACAGTGATCAGTTTCAGTTTGTCGGCTTAGACAACGGCGAGTTGGGATGGAGTAATGGGAACGATGGCAGCTTTGAAAAAATGGCGGTCCCCCAACTGTTCGACGATCAGTGGCACCTGCTGAGTATGCGCTACGATCGCAGCTATGCACAGTCAGAGGATGCCTGGGTTCATGTCTATGTAGATGGCGAGTCCATCGGCTTTGGACTGGCCAGCCCACAGCAGCTAGCCGATAGAAGTCCAATACGCATGGGTGGTCTGGCCAACCCCAATGACCCTATGGATAGGCAGTTGGAATTAGCCCATGTGCGGTTTTGGACTTATCAGCGCTCTGACGACCAAATCAAAGCTGCACAGCATCAATTACCAACCGGCGAAGAGTTGGGGCTGGCAGCATATTGGCCTTTAGATAACGAGGAGCTCATAGATCTCGGACCCGACAAATTAAATTTAAGTGCGCCCTACCCTGCCCATTTCACTGACTATCCTAACCCCTCATTTGCCAGCAAGGGTGGATTGAAAGGAATCTTGGCCGAGGTACGGATATGGAATACGGCCTTAAGTAAAGAATACTTAAGGAAAAGCTTATTTACGCCTCTGGTAGGACGTGAATACCGACTAGCAGGGAACTGGCGAATGGGCGCCATTTGGGAAGAAGAGCAAAAGGTCTCTGACTTTAGCACCCAAGGTAATGACGGGCAGGTGTTTGGAGATGTATATGTGAGCCCGGATAGCTTGCGAAGGCGGCTTGGGCCTACCGAAACAGCCCCGCTGACTACAAGCTACCGCAATGAAGAGTTGGTGGCTGTAAGTGCTCGTGCCATCTATGAAGAAACCCTGGAGTTTAGGCTTATTGGGCAAGATGGAAAGCCTGTCCGCAATAAGCGACTGGCTGAAAAAGCCTTTCACTTTCATTTTCGTGGCAAGAAAGGCCGCTCCAGTAAAAAATGGATTGGCCATGAACGCTTTGTTCCTGGAATAATTAGTGAGCACATTGGTGAATCCATACATCCAAATGCCGGGCAAGGCGACAAGGACTATGGGTGGTATAGAGCAATTTGCCGGTTTGTGGTGCCCGACAAAGTGGCCTTGCTACGGGTTTTAGGTCTACATAAAGTTGATGGAGATTGGCAAAGGATGGAGATCAGGCGGCATCGGCTTACACATATTAGTGAAGCCATTAGCCATGTTGTACATCAAAACGCATTAGATGATCTAAGCACCATAGGCGAAGCCCCGGTAGACACTCGTAAGTCCAGAGGTTTGATCAGGTTTTTCCAAAATCAAATCGTGAGCTATCGGGAGCGCCTGGCACTGCTCGAAGATTGGATAAAAAAAGCAGAGAATGATTCCTTTAATTTTCAACAGGAAATAGATCGGGCTAAGGAAGCTGTAAATGATGCCGAGAAGGAAAGAGAAAAACTTAGAAGGGATTGGACCAATTTGCACAAAAATCGAGATATACTATTGACCTACAAGTATCGGATTAAAGCCAAGCACAGCAATAAATACCTTACACTACCCTACGACCTAAATCGAGGTTCCCTAAATAGAGTCACAAAAGTTACGCAAAACAACGCCCACGGCCGAATAGCTGATTTCAATATAGAGCAAGCAGACCACGACCAACAATTCTATCTTCGAGTTGCCAGTAGCAAGAATCACTATCTAGGTGGAATTATCAATACGCCCATTCTCAGTATGCAGGCCAAAGGAAGCCAACTATTTGCACAAATAGGGAAAAACGCTTTAGAGGTGAATTTAGGGTTTCGCGGACAAATGAAAATCAAATACTCAACAACTAAGTTTCAATTCTTTTATGGCCATAGCTGGGCCAATAACCTAAGCAGTCTGGAAACCGTAAAAGCTGCTGGAACCAAAGCCTACAGAATTAATGTAGAAGGGACTGGCCTGGCCGTAGATATCACTGGGAGTGAAAAAAATAATGGGGCAAAATGCATACAGTGGACCTATAACTCTCCACCAAGCGATAACCAGTTTTTCCATATCGAAATCCAAGAGGGTTCTTCTATTTCTCCTGAAGTGCAATCCATGCAGCGGGCTAAAGCAGAGGCTGAACAGGCGTTTACCATTGCCCTAAACAAGTACAATACCCTCAAAAACCAGCCGAGAGATAAAAGCAATCTAGAAAGCTGGATTACTGAGCGAAATGACCTAGTGGCCAAAATTGCCGATGCCTACATTCAGATCAGCAGCTCGGAAGAAAACTACAAAAGCGCCATTACCGAGTTGAAGGCACTGGCGTTGCCTCCTCTTTCCAGCAATGATCCCAATGAACTGATCACCAAAGGCGCTTATTTGGGGTTTGTCGAAGCAAAAGATCAGTTGTTTTTATACGAGAACTGCGAAGGCGAGGTCCAGCTGTGTTATGGCGATCGCTTCGGACGAATCCGCCAGACGAAATACGACGTAACGGCAGATAGCCGGAACCCCTATTTTGAAGAGTGGGTCCCTGACGGGCCTAAGCTAGCACTCAAGCTAGGAAGAGATAACTCCCTGATTCCCAATACAAAGTTTCAACTTGGATCAGAATTTACTGTAGAATGGTGGGTAAATTGTCAGGCTACACACTGGGAGGGTGATGGAAATAATGGTGGCGGGCTACTTGACTTGCTCAAAACAGAGGACGGCACTGCCTTACCTACCCTGGCTAATCGTGCGCTTGGCTTTGAAATCCTGAGTCAAAAAGAAAAATCCGAATGGAATCAATTATTCGTTTCCTTCCGAAGAAGTGATGGGAAAGGAGAGGTTTATCCACTCGGCCATCTGGGAGACTTGTCCGAAGGCTGGCATCATATCGGATTTGTAAAAAAAGGAACTGGACCAGACGTCGTGGCTGAATTGTATGTCGATGGAGAGCTTCGATTTAATTCACGTCAGTTCATAGGGAGTCTTTTCGAAGAGATGCCCAGAGAGCAGAGGGATGATTTTCGGAAACGTTTTAAAGAATACTATACTTTCCTGGATGGTGCAGGACAACAAGATATCGTTGAGCTAGGAAGCACCTTCGTCCAAGGCAGTCAATTTGAATTGGCTGAGCTCCGAATCTGGACACTGGCACTAGATGCAGAAGAAATATCTGCCAATAGCAAAGTAGAACTCAGCGGAAACGAACTCGGATTGCTCGGCTACTATAAAATGAATGAAGGTGTTGAAGGAACAAATATCGAAATCCGAAACTACGCTCACGGAAATGCAGCCTACAACTTGACCCTCAAAGGAGATGCGAAGTGGGTGCCTTTTGACCCTACCATAGGTGGCTTGAATCGCAAGGTGACCTACTTCCCGAATCCAAGAACGATCGGGCACTGGCTGGCCCCCAAGGCCACGATGTACCTACATACAGCTGAGCAGGCCGAAGTCTATCAATTGGGCAGGATAAGCTTCTGGACCAAACTGGACCAACGCATGGGACACTCCAGGCTGATTTCTATCAGCAATGGAAGCAATTCATTGGAATTCGCACTCGTAATAGGTTCCAATGGCGAGGTATCCTTAAATAGCAGCAGCAGAGGGCAAGGCATTCCCATGTCCGTGCCTTTCTATTTCGGCAGCTGGGTGCAGGTCACCCTTAATCAAGCCAATAGATCGCACTTAGAAATTTACTTCGATGGCAAGTTGGTGGGCACGAGTTTTGCATTAAGACTTCCGCAGGTGGAGGGCATTTCACAAGCTGCGGAAGCCGACAAACTCCGAATCGAATTTGGCTGGCAGCGGGGCGAGATGGCTCAATTTGCCATTTATGACAGACCGGCTGATCAAGCCTGGATCGAGGCCAACTACCGGGCCAACATCGATCCAGCATCCAGCCAAACCGGGACCGCAGCCGGACTTGTTGCCTATTTCCCTATGGACCAGGAACCCAATGAAGAAAATCAACTGGTAAACCTGGTCGATGCCGACAGGCCACTACAATTCCAGGATAATTATCAGCCTAGCTTGCATCGCACTATAGATCTCCCAATCGCCACAATGAACACTGTATCCAATGAGTATCACACGGTAACCATTGACCCGCAGTCAGGTGAGAAACGGGCCATGCTCAGGCGTTTCTTTGCTATGCCCGACCAAAACGGCCTACAGCTTTATGCCAACAAACGGATAGAAGAGCTGGAGTTACTTTGGGTGGGCAATGCGCAGTTCAAACCAACACTACTTGGTTATATAGAAGGCGCTCCACCGGTCCCCAGCGAAAACCTGACTAAGGCATCAAAGCTGGAAAGCTATGGCGGGGCTACTTCTGTTGCCTTACATACCCGGGAAGACACCGTTTATAACTGGAACCGAAGTCAGGATGCCTCAACTGGCTTTAATCTGGATGTGTTCCTGGGCGGCGGCGGAGATATAGCGCTAAATGCACCATTTATTGGCCGGATAAAAGTCGGGAAATTTGAGGCCGGTTTTAAGGGAAGTCTGAATTTTGCCTATCATTTCTTAAACCAAACAAGCATTAGCTCAGCTTCCTCCAACATCACAACCGATAAGTTATCGTTAAGTGGTGGAGCAGAAGAAAAAGCAAAGTTCCCTGACCTTGGAAAGAGGTTTGTTCCTAAAAATGTTGGGTATGCCTTGGTCATCTCCGGCCTAGCTGATGTGTATGTACTGCGACTGCGCAGATCCAAAAAAATGGTGGCCTACCAGGTGCAAGCCAATGAAGATCTGCCTATGGACATCAATACCATTACCTTCTTGATTAACCCGGCCTACATTATGAATGGTAGCCTTGACGGGCTCACAGGTACTCAGGCTACCTCAGAGCGATACTTTAGACAAGTACCCCAAATGAGGGCGCAATACGGCTCTCTTTATCCGGCCAGCTATTTCAGACTGCACGAGGCTTATGATCTAAAAAAGCAAATAGAGCAAGAAGACAAACGAAGAGCAGCCTATTTCGATAATTTCAATAGCCGCTTAGTTGACGAAACCAGTTTGGATCGAAACATCGACAATAGTGAATTCGATCCGGGTGCTATAAGTGTCAATGATCCGGGTAGTCAGCCCACCACAGATGCTGAAGGAAACCCCATTTCGCAACAAGACCAAATGGATGCGGGTAATGCCGACAGAGAAAGAATGCAGGAGCAAGCTGATGAACAAGCAGACTTACTCGAAGGTGCCACCGAAAAGCGACAGCAAGAAATTGAGTCTTCTATCGAAAACCAAGACCAGAAAGCTAATGCGAGCTACCAACTCGCAAGATGGCAGAAGAAGATGGAAGATCTTCAAATTCGGGCTGGCAAGCGGAACATTGTCAACACTTACGTCTGGGATGCAGACGGTGGGCTTCGAGCAGAAAGCCAACAGTTCTCAAACACAGTTCAACATACCATTGGCGGATCTGTAAACATGAATGCGGCAATGGGAGTAAAGTCAAAAATTGCTATCGGATTTATGGGAGAGCTCAACTTTCTGGCCACGGTTGGGCTAACTCAAACCCTGACTAAAACCGGCACCAATAGCAAAGGATTCACTTTGGATGTAGACGTATCTGGGGTGGAAAAAACGGGTGTCACTGATCATGATGACAACCCCCTCATGCCCGGTGAAAAAGTGGGCAGATACCGCTTTATGAGCTATTACTTAGAGGGTACAACCAAGCACTTTCACGATTTCTTCAATCGGGTTGTTGACCCGGAATGGCTACAAAGCAACAGTGAAGAAGCACGCGCTCTCCGTCAAACACTAGCCGGGAAGGCCAATGCCACTTGGCGAGTTCTGCACAGGGTCACCTACGTCGAACGCCCGGCTCTGAAGGGCTTTGGAAAAGAATAATCCAAATTCTTTGTTCTTTTGAGTCTATGTTAATATTCAGATGGGGAATTCTCGGGCTAGGCAAGATTGCCCACAAGTTTGCAGAAGACCTCAAGACCATTTCAGGTGCACAACTGCAAGCTGTAGGATCTAGGTCTAAAGAACGTGCAGACGAGTTTGCTCAAACACATGGAGCACCTTTTTCCTTTGGGACTTACGCGGGTCTCATAGATTCTGGTGAGGTGGATGCAGTTTACATTGCTACACCGCATACCAGTCATCTTGAGCTTACACTAGCTTGCCTCGAAGCTGGAATCCCCGTACTCTGCGAAAAGCCAATGGGCATGAACTTGTCTCAGGTCCAAACTATGGTCCAGGCGGCAGAGAAGCACCAGACCTATCTGATGGAAGCCCTCTGGACGCGTTTTCTCCCAAGCACCAAAAAACTGCTGGCCCTACTAGACAAAGGTGAGATCGGAAAAGTCGAAGGTCTCCGCGCGGACTTCGGATTTAAAGTCGGCCCACTTACCGGCCAGCGCATTACTGATCCCGCTTTAGGAGGTGGTAGTTTGCTCGACATAGGCATTTATCCGGTTTTCTTGGCTCAGCTGCTGCTCGGAAAGCCTATGGAGATTCAAGCCATGGCGCGGATGGGAGAAACTGGAGTAGATATCGATTGCAGCATAAACCTCAGATACAAAGGTGGACAATTGGCTCAGCTGTATTCTACCCTGCTCGCCAGAACGAAAACCGAGGCCACTATCCATGGACAAGATGGGTTAGTACACTGGCATTCCAGGTGGCACGAGCCAAGTAATTTTAGCATCCTTCGACGATTCGAGGACCAACCTGAGAATCACTTCTTCGAATACGACAATAATGGCTACGCCTACGAGGCCAGAGCCGTAATGGAAGATGTTCGTGCAGGTAAACTGCAAAACGAGTTGTGGTCTTGGGTAGATAGCCTGCTACTACACGAAACGCTGACTAAAATCAGAGCAGAAATCGGATTGAGCTATCCCATGGAAGTAAAATAAAATGGCTCCAAACCCGAAGGTCTGGAGCCTGTACTGAAGTGATTGCTGGAGACACTTTTCAGCCATCACTCTATTTTCAAAACCACAAAAATTATCAGCGAATTACAATTCTCGTGGCTTTGAATGCGGAAGCGCTTCTGACACTCAGGACGTATTGTCCACTTGCAACATTGCTTAAGTCTATACGCGTATTGTTATCACCGAAGTCGTTTTTCTGTTCCAGCATCACACGGCCGTTCATATCGAGCAGTTGCAGAGAAATCTGCCCGGCACCAAATTGAAGCGTTTCAACCTGAAGAAAAGAAGTAGCTGGATTTGGAAATACATTGATTTCAGCCAGATCACTTGGGTCGAATGTACTGGTCGTATTTGGACGATTGAGGTTAGGCATACAGAAAGTACTCAACTCCTCGAACCATTCCAATTCATCCGCATCATTTAGTGATTGTTGCAAAGAGAGTCCTTGCCCACTCGGGATATTGACAAAGAAGTCAGCTTCCCAAATGCCAGCAGCAATAGCTACTCCTGATCTTCCGTGACCAGACGATCCCCATTCCAGGTAATCGCGAATGGCGTCTGATGATCCGAAGCTATTAGTCTCGTAGAGTCCCAGCTCTGCATCTGTCGGGTCGAAGCTTGTAAAGCCACTGACTACGACAACTTCGCCAGGTTCCAGATTTAGATCTCCGCACTCTACAGTCAAGCTAGACAGCTGTCGATAAGTGGGAAAATTGCACAACCACCAGCTACCCAATGGAACCATTTCGTCTGTGCCATTAAAGATTTCAATTTGTCCGTTAGCGTCGACTTCCGAGAGAACGACCCGCCCTAGCTGGAATCCATCACCAGCAACTCGGTTTACTTCAATTGGGTTTGACAAATCAAAACAACCCATCAGATCATTAGCATTTTGCTCAGGTTCTAGTCCCACAATCTCGCCGTCGAATGCCAAATACCAAACTAGGCAAAGTCCTTCTCCTGCTCCATCAAAATCAACATCTGAGAAGTTTTCCGGTAATCCTAAAATGAAACCCTCATCGTCAGTAACCACCCACTGGAAGTTCTCCCCTTGGGCGTTGGCTACTGTGATCGCTCCTTCTGGAATCATATCGGGCTGACCATCGCCAGAAGTAAATTCGAATGGGCCACCGAAGAGGTCGCCACCATTGGCTTGGCAGTCGCCTTCGTTGGTGCGGATCACCTCAATGGGGTTCGATAGATCGAAGCAGCCCTCGATGTCATTGGCGTTTAGGCCAGGCATCAGACCAGTGACTTCGCCATCAAAGCGAGAGTACCATACCAGGCAGTTACCTGCACCGGCTCCGTCAAAATCTACAGCAGAGAAGGTCGGGGGAAGACCAAGGATGATACCAGTGCCATCAGTGACGACCCACTGGAAGTTCTCCCCTTGGGCGTTGGCTACTGTGATCGCTCCTTCCGGAATCATATCAGGCTGACCATCGCCAGAAGTAAATTCGAATGGGCCACCAAAGAGGTCGCCGCCATTAGCCTGGCAGTCGCCTTCGTTGGTGCGGATCACCTCAATGGGGTTCGATAGATCGAAGCAGCCTACAATGTCATTGGCGTTCAGGCCAGGACCGACGCCTTCTAACTCACCGTCGAAAGCCAGATACCACACCAGGCAGTTGCCGGCACCAGCTCCGTCAAAGTCAACGGCGGAAAAGGTGGGAGGTAAACCTAAGATGATGCCATTGCCATCCGTAACCACCCACTGGAAGTTTTCACCTTGGGCGTTGGCTACTGTGATCGCTCCCTCTGGGATCATATCAGGCTGGCCATCGCCAGAAGTGAATTCGAATGGACCACCGAAGAGGTCGCCGCCATTAGCCTGGCAGTCGCCTTCATTGGTGCGAATCACTTCGATGGGGTTCGATAGGTCGAAGCAGCCCTCGATGTCATTAGCATTCAGGCCAGGCATCAGACCAGTGACTTCACCGTCAAAACGTGAGTACCATACCAGACAGTTACCTGCTCCAGCTCCGTCAAAATCTACTGCAGAGAATGTAGGGGGTAAACCCAGGATGATGCCATTACCATCAGTTACGATCCACTGGAAGTTTTCGCCCTGGCTATTTGCTACTGTAATCGCTCCCTCTGGGATCATGTCGGGCTGACCATCGCCAGAAGTGAATTCGAATGGACCACCAAAGAGGTCGCCACCATTGGCTTGGCAGTCGCCTTCGTTGGTACGGATCACCTCAATGGGGTTCGATAGATCGAAACAACCAACGATGTCATTAGCATTCAGGCCAGGACCAACGCCTTCTAGCTCACCGTCGAAAGCCAGGTACCATACCAGGCAGTTACCTGCACCAGCTCCGTCAAAATCAACCGCAGAAAAGGTAGGGGGTAAACCCAGGATGATGCCATTACCATCAGTTACAATCCACTGGAAGTTTTCGCCCTGGCTATTTGCTACCGTGATCGCTCCTTCTGGGATCATATCAGGCTGACCATCGCCAGAAGTAAATTCGAATGGGCCACCGAAGATGTCACCGCCATTGGCCTGGCAGTCGCCTTCGTTTGTACGGATCACTTCGATAGGGTTGGAGAGATCGAAGCAGCCTTCGATGTCATTAGCATTCAGGCCAGGAATCAGACCAGTGACTTCACCGTCAAAACGTGAGTACCACACCAGACAGTTACCTGCACCGGCTCCGTCAAAATCTACTGCAGAGAAGGTTGGGGGTAAACCCAGGATTATACCATTACCATCAGTTACAATCCACTGGAAGTTTTCACCCTGGCTATTTGCTACTGTGATTGCTCCTTCAGGAATCATATCAGGCTGACCATCGCCAGAAGTAAATTCGAATGGGCCACCGAAGATGTCACCGCCATTGGCCTGGCAGTCGCCTTCGTTGGTACGGATCACTTCGATGGGGTTGGAGAGATCGAAGCAGCCTTCGATGTCATTAGCATTCAGGCCAGGCATCAGACCAGTGACTTCACCGTCAAAACGTGAGTACCACACCAGACAGTTACCTGCTCCAGCTCCATCGAAATCAACTGCTGAAAAAGTGGGTGGAAGACCAAGGATGATACCGTTTCCATCGGTTACGATCCACTGGAAGTTATCGCCCTGGCTGTTGGCTACTGTGATCGCTCCTTCAGGAATCATATCGGGCTGACCATCGCCAGAAGTAAATTCGAATGGGCCACCGAATAGATCACCGCCATTGGCCTGGCAGTCGCCTTCGTTGGTGCGGATCACTTCGATGGGGTTCGATAGATCGAAGCAACCAACGATGTCATTTGCGTTTAAGCCAGGACCAACGCCTTCTAACTCACCGTCGAAGGCCAGGTACCAAACTAAGCAGTTGCCTGCACCAGCGCCGTCAAAATCAACTGCGGAAAAGGTGGGAGGTAAACCTAAGATGATGCCATTACCATCCGTGACAACCCACTGGAAGTTTTCGCCTTGGGCGTTGGCTACTGTGATCGCTCCTTCTGGAATCATATCGGGTTGGCCATCGCCAGAAGTAAATTCGAATGGGCCACCAAAGAGGTCGCCGCCATTAGCCTGGCAGTCGCCTTCGTTGGTGCGGATCACTTCGATGGGGTTTGATAGATCGAAGCAGCCCTCGATGTCATTAGCATTCAGACCAGGCATCAGACCAGTGACTTCGCCGTCAAAGCGAGAGTACCACACCAGACAGTTACCTGCACCAGCTCCGTCAAAATCTACAGCAGAAAAGGTAGGGGGTAAACCCAGGATGATACCATTGCCATCAGTTACAATCCACTGGAAGTTTTCGCCCTGGCTATTTGCTACTGTAATCGCTCCTTCCGGAATCATATCAGGCTGACCGTCGCCAGAAGTAAATTCGAATGGGCCACCGAAGAGGTCACCGCCATTGGCCTGGCAGTTGCCTTCGTTCGTGCGGATCACCTCAATGGGGTTCGATAGATCGAAGCAGCCTTCGATGTCATTGGCATTTAGGCCAGGCATCAGACCAGTGACTTCGCCGTCAAAGCGAGAGTACCACACCAGGCAGTTACCTGCACCAGCTCCGTCGAAATCTACTGCTGAAAAAGTGGGGGGAAGACCAAGGATGATACCATTGCCATCAGTGACGATCCACTGGAAGTTCTCGCCCTGACTGTTCGCTACTGTAATCGCTCCTTCTGGGATCATATCGGGCTGACCATCGCCAGAAGTAAATTCGAATGGGCCACCGAAGATGTCACCGCCATTGGCCTGGCAGTCGCCTTCGTTGGTGCGGATCACTTCGATGGGGTTCGATAGATCGAAACAGCCTTCGATGTCATTGGCATTTAGGCCAGGCATCAGACCAGTGACTTCACCGTCGAAACGAGAGTACCATACCAGGCAGTTACCTGCACCGGCTCCATCAAAATCTACAGCAGAGAATGTAGGGGGTAAACCCAGGATGATGCCATTGCCATCAGTTACAATCCACTGGAAGTCCTCGCCCTGGCTATTTGCTACTGTAATCGCTCCTTCTGGGATCATATCCGGGTTTCCGTCGCCAGAAGTAAATTCGAATGGGCCACCGAAGATGTCACCGCCATTGGCCTGGCAGTCGCCTTCGTTGGTGCGGATCACTTCGATGGGGTTCGATAGATCGAAGCAACCAACGATGTCATTGGCATTTAGGCCAGGCATTAGACCAGTGACTTCGCCGTCAAAGCGAGAGTACCATACCAGGCAGTTACCTGCACCAGCTCCGTCAAAATCTACTGCAGAGAATGTAGGGGGTAAACCAAGGATGATACCATTGCCATCAGTTACAATCCACTGGAAGTTCTCGCCCTGGCTATTCGCTACTGTAATCGCTCCTTCCGGAATCATATCAGGCTGACCGTCGCCAGAAGTAAATTCGAATGGGCCACCGAAGATGTCACCGCCATTAGCCTGGCAGTCACCTTCGTTGGTACGGATCACCTCGATAGGATTGGAGAGATCGAAGCAGCCTTCGATGTCATTGGCGTTTAGGCCAGGACCAACGCCTTCTAGCTCACCAAAGAAAGCTAAGTACCAGACTAGACAATTGCCCGCTCCTGCGCCGTCAAAGTCAACAGCTGAGAAGGTCGGCGGAAGACCCAGGATAATGCCATTACCATCGGTAACGACCCATTGAAAACTCTCTCCATCAGAGCCCGTAACGGTAATACCATCTTCGGGAATCATATCTGGGTTGCCATCGCCGGAAGTGAATTCAAAAGGGCCACCTTCTAACATTCCTCCATCGGGCTGATTTCTATTGACTTGAATAAAATTAGATAAGCTGAAGCAGCCATCCAGATCCATTACATTTCCATCTTGCTCAAGGCCTTCTAGGCCATCTTCAAAGCTGATGTGATAAACGAGGCATATTCCCGGTCCGGCACCATCCAAATCGAATGGCGGACTTGGCGGCAAGGCCAGTATCAGTCCGGTGAGATCAGTTACTATCCAGCCGGAGTTCGGGCCAGATTCATTGGATAGGTCAACATCGAATGCATCGGATACGCCGTCGCCTGCACATATTTCGATCAGGGTCTCTTCGGTATCAGCAATTACCAAATCTCCGCCTTCAACCTCGCAAGGCACATTGCAGTCTTCGCCTACACGCCGTACGACGAGAATGTAGTTGGACAAATCGAAGCAACCGTCCTCACTATCGAGATTACAGATGTTGTCGCCTACCGCTATGTCTCCGGTAAAACCATCTTGGAATGCGAGGTTGTAAAGGAAGCAGGCGCCATCTCCCTGGCCTTCGAAGTCGAAGGTCGGCCCTGGAGGTACACCAACGATTTCTCCAGTACTAGTCGTAACTAGCCAAACAAAATTTTGGCCTACCACTCCACTTAGAGTAGGGGTAAATGGATCTGGTATACCATCGTCTGCACAGATTACCATACTGGTGCTACCATCGGCAAAGGCCAGCTCACCACCTTCGGCCGGGCAGCTACCTTGTGCCGCCAAAGCACCAGCTTGCAACACCAGGCCTAAACTGAACAGGATGGCCAGCTTTGCATACCTTCGATGCGACAGCAGCAAATCCCACATAGCAAAAGCAAGTGCAGGTGCCACAGCAGTTGAAAAATTAGAAAAGTTTGATTTTAACATAGGTATTGATTTTACTTGATATTGTTTTCAGCAGCAAAATTATTTCCCATGCAAATCCCAGATTTCACAGATTCATAAAGGAATCTTAAATCTGTGCAGCACTTGTATAAAACGTTGATAATGAGCAGTATCTACCTGCGGAAGTCTGAAAAAGAGTATCGATTTGGACCAAAATTTGTCGGGCCGCGACACTTGCTTTTTACTATGTGTCACAATCCGGGAAAATTGAATTACAATGTGTACGAAAGCATGATCACCTTGTGATACTTTGGTGATATTTGATTATTTATTTTGTCATTTATGAGCGGGCATACACTACATCAAGAGCCAAAGCGGAAAGCTTTGATCGTTGAGGACGATAAGGATATCGTTGCTCTGCTACGCATACATCTGCAAGATCTGGGCTGCGAACTCACGGTCGCTGAAGACGGGCGGACGGGATTAGAATATGGCCTCACAGGCGCTTTCGATCTCATTGTTCTGGACATTATGCTTCCCGGCATGGAAGGCACAGAAGTCTGCAGGAAGCTACGCGGCAAGGAGATCAGTTCGCCCATTTTGATGTTGTCTGCTAAGTCTGAAGAATTCGACAAAATATTGGGGCTGGAACTGGGAGCCGATGACTACATTACCAAACCATTTTCCATTCGGGAATTCATTGCCAGGGTCAAAGCTATTTTCCGAAGAATGGAACGCGAACGAGAGTATAGGGCTGCGGGAATGGGACCAGTTTTGAGATTTGGAGAATTGAGTATAGATCTCGACAAAAGAAAAGTGAGCTCTGAAGGACAGCGGATTGAACTATCGCCAAAAGAATTTGAATTATTGAGTTTACTAGCCTCAAACCCCGGCAAATGCTATGACCGCAGCCGAATTTTGAATCTGGTTTGGGGCTATGACTTTGAGGGCTATGAGCATACCGTCAATTCACACATAAACCGCCTGAGGGCGAAAATCGAACCGGATATGCAAAAGCCCATGTACATATTGACCAATTGGGGCGTGGGCTATCGCTTTAACGAAGACCTGGCATGAAAGCAGTTAACAAGCTCTACATCAAGTTATCAGCCATCTTTCTACTTATGCTGCTCGTCTTGGGTGGCATCTATGTGGCTATATCTCACTACATAAGCGCCGATTACGTATCGGAAGTCAATCAAGAATTATACGGTGATATAGCAGAGTACACCGTGCGTGAGGTGCAGCCAATGATGGATAGTCAGATCGATACCAGCGAGGTGCAGGAGATCATGCATTCCATGATGGTTATCAACCCTAGTGTAGAGGTGTATCTTTTGGATCCAGATGGAGGAATTATTACTTATGTAGCACCTTACAAAAAGGTCGTATTGGATCGGGTGAATTTGGAACCTCTGCAAGAATTTATCAGCGCAAACCCAGAGGACAGACCATTCATAAAAGGCGATGATCCGCGCAAACCAGGGCGGGAAAAAATATTCTCGGCAGCAGAAATGAGGGACGAAGCCGGCGAGTTAAAGGGCTATGCATACATCATTTTGGCTTCGGAAGAGCAAAGTGCCGTAGTGAGTTACCTACAGGGGTCTTATATGTTCAGGCTAGGCAAAAATCTATTTTTCATCAGTTTGTTTGCGGCTTCGATCATTGGTTTGTTTGCCCTTTGGTACTTGACTGGGAATCTGCGTCGGGTTACCGAAACGGTCAGCCGATTTAAAGCAGGAGATTATACTGCAAGAATACCAGACCAAAAACGAGGCGACTTTAAAGAACTTGCAGATACTTTCAACGATATGGCAGGCACTATAGAGTCGAATATCGACGAGCTGAAGTCTGTTGAAAAACTCCGTCGAGAGCTGATCGCCAATGTTTCACATGACCTCCGGACCCCTCTGGCCATCATCAGGGGATATGTAGAAACCATGCAAATGAAGAATGCCGACCTCACAGAAGAACAGCGGGGCGAATATCTTCAAACCGTGCTCAACAGTACGGAAAAGCTTTCTGGTCTGATCGAGCAATTATTCGAATATTCCAAGCTGGAGGCCAAACAGATCGAACCAGACTTACAGGCCTTTCAGCTCAGCGAACTGGCACAGGATGTGGCCAATAAATTTGCTATGCTGGCCAAGGAGAAAGATGTCACCGTTGAGCTGGATGCGCCCGAACATCTGCCGCTCATCTTTGCCGATTTAGGCTTAGTTGAGCGCGTACTCAATAACCTGATGGACAATGCCATTAAATTTACTCCTCACAGCGGTTCTGTGAAGCTGACCATGCAAGCCAATAATGAGAGCGTAGAAGTAAGTGTGGCCGATAGTGGCCCAGGCATACCGGAAGAAGATCAGGCACACATATTCGACCGGTACAAGAAAGCTTATAGAACCAGTGGTGGCAAAGCCAATCAAGGAGCCGGGCTTGGCCTGGCCATCGTGAAAAAGATTTTAGAGCTACACGACCAGAGCATTCAGGTTAAGAGTCAGGTACGTGAAGGAACCACCTTTATCTTCAACCTGCCTGTAAATAGGCAACTATCGGTTTAAACCCAGCTCCATTAGTAGCTGTAAGCTTTCCGCATTTATGGCTAGCAAATAACCGCGGCCGTTTGTACCCTCAAGAAGCAGACCATCTTTGACTCGGCCATCAACATATAAAGGACTAGGACTGCCTTGATTTTGGGTAAAATAACCGCTGGCTAGCGACCAACCTAAGGTCGCATCGTAGTGGCCACGCTGTATGTTCGCCCCGCGATCTTGTCCAAAGAAAAGCCAGTCGTTGTCCAGACCTGGCAGTATCAGCTCTACAGGACCAGATTGAATCTCGTCGGGTAATTCGTGGGAAGTCCATTGGCCATTGCCTCTATTTTCCAGCCAGATGGACCGGGTTTGATCGATTACAAATTGCTGGGCTGATGCCAGTTGATTAGCTGGAAATAAAGACTGGAGCGATGCCTCTGCAAAGCTGGTATGATCGGGCACAATTTGGCGCAGGCCCGGTAGCTGGCCTATTATTTCTTCGCGGGTAGCGAATGGTCGCTCGCCAAGTGGAGACGTATAGGTAATGACCTGTTCCCGCTTACCATTACCATCAAAGTCATCGTAGTACAACTTGACCAAATGGTTGGAATCTGCCGCGAGTTTACTATTGGTGCCGAGGTTTCCGGCCAGAATATCCAGATCTCCATCAGCATCCAAATCTGCCGTAGCAATAGCCGACCAAAAGCCATTTTTTGAAGGCAGGACTTCCGCAGGTCGAAGCATCTCGGAGACCCCCGCTTGTCGGGGTCGGAAACCCTCTGCGCTACCCGGAAATAACACTATTGGCCCCCACTCTGATGCGATGAGCAGATCCGGCCACCCATCCTGAGTCAACTCGGCAACATCAATGTCTCGGATTAAACCAGCACCACCAATACTGGGCCAGTCTATGTCTATCGATGCAGATTGTAATTTACCTGATTGATCCGGGTAAATAACATACATGGGAGGGCGCTCCCCATAGTTATCGACTACTGACCTGGCGGCTACGACAACTTGCCAATGGCCATCGGACTGATCAACAAATGCCAAAGAGCCACCATTTAGTCTAAGGGGTTGGGCTAAGGCTTCTCGATCACGTAGAAGTCCACCTGATGGTGTTTGTTGGTAGAATCGAAGTTCATTGGCTTCGTGCCCCTCAGGAAATTCTCCGCCTCCAGATAAGACCAAGAGATCCTGAAGTCCATCGGTATTGTAGTCGACAACCAGTGCATCTACATCTTCCGATTTAGCATCAGCCTCCAGATCAGGGGTGGATACTCGTTCAAATTTTAGTTGGGATTCAGCT
>JBCDFE010000083.1:0-17074 GCA_039178745.1 Bacteroidota bacterium
CCGGCAGCTTCCTAATCTGTTCGGTACTGATCTCGACAGCACCCATCTGAGTCTCTTCCACATTTTGCTCATCTTCCTGTGAGGTAACGACGACCTCGGTCAGTGTCGCTCCTTCCGACAAGCTGATATCCAGAGTCTGGTCTACTGTCAAATCCAAAGTTCTGACTTCATCGGCAAAACCCAGATAGCTATACACCATAGTATACTCACCTGGCGGCAGACTCAAAGAGTAAAACCCATAAACATTAGTCGTTGCACCTTTGGTCGGATCTTCCTGCACGTACACATTGGCACCGATCAGTGACTCGCCACTGCCCGCTTCTCTGATGTAACCTGAAATGGTATTTCTCTGAGCTTGGAGGGAAAGACTGACGGCAATGGCAAAAATGCTTAGGAAAAGCTTCATGAAGTCGGGTTGGCTTAAAGTAACAAAGGAACGAAGGATCAGTGAGTTGTCATCTCATGCATGCCGTTTTATGTCCAAGGCACGTCTTTATTTTTTAAACTTCCGTAGATGGTTGCCGTTCCCAGATCACCTTTAATCGTAGTGCTATGGCTATTCGTCGTTTTGGGTTTGCGGCTATCTTTCTCTTCGCATGTTTTTCCGCCAGTGCCCAGGATACCATCCTGACTAACTATCCCAATACGCAACAGCGCTGGGAGAAAATATTCCTCGCCGGACAAAAAGTGGCTGAAAATATCTACTACGAAAGCGGTGCACCCTGGATGACCGTGAGGTATGAAGAAGATCGCACCGAAAACTGGAAGTGGTTTTACGCCAATGGCGAGCCTTTCTTCGAGGCTACGATTGTAGCAGACCAACTACAAGGCAGGTATCGCATCTGGTACGAAAACGGCCAACTGGCTGAGCAACTCTATTTCGTCGATCAGCTCGAAGATGGTCCGGCTACCTTTTACCACCCCAATGGCCAGCTGGCTATGAGCGGACAATATGATATGGGTACAATGGTTGGCAACTGGCAATTTTTAGCACAAGACGGATCAGCTGCCCAGGGAGCATGGCAGTGGCAGTTTGCCGCCCTCCCTGAATTTACACGTATGAGCGGGTCTTTAGAAAACGGAGTACCCGCCGGTGAATGGATCTACCGGACCACAGCCACCCCAAAAGATGGTCGCCAGGTCGAGTTGGTTTGGAATAGATAGGAAGCCTACTGGCCAACACTCATTACTCTAAACACTATCCTATTATTCTCTTCGTGTTTACGCTCAGAGCAGACAACTCCATCTGCACATCCATTTGTCAGTCGGGTCTCCCCATAACCTCTGGCTACGAGTCTTTCCGGGTTAATCCCACGTGAAACCAAGTAATCGCTCACGCCATTTGCTCGCTCCTGAGTCAACTCAAAATTATCCTCAGATGATCCTCTGGAATCTGTAAATGCTGCAATTTCTATTCTCAAATTTGGTCGATCATTTAAAAGGGTAAGCAAAACCTCATCAATAATCTCGTATTCAGTATCGTATAAGTGAGTATGCTTGCCTTCATAGTAAATGGGCAAAGCGTTATAGCGAACCAATTCACAATCGATTTCTTCCCAGCTTGCAAGACCGCCTTCTTTAATTAGCGATCTAAATTCCAATTCGACAAAGAACGGATTTCCCAAGTTGCTATCCAGCGGACTGTAGATGATATGTACTACTTCTGGAAAAGTCTTGTAGCATAATATCTGATGGTCTTCCGGATTATCCGTTGGACAATTTCTACAATCTACATACTCCCAACCATGTCTTTCTGGAGACAAGATAAATTCTATCTCTTCATGAGGGTACAATAATGACTCCTCCTCTGTATAGGTCAAATGATCCTCGTACCAGACATCGTACTCATTAAGCGATATGCATCGGACATAACACTGGTTAGAATCTGTATTCCTGGGCGAACGCTGAGCTTCTGCTGTAAAAAAGAATAGGCTTAAAAGGGTGATCAATAGGTATTTCATATTATAAAATCTGAAAATTGACACGATAAAATCCTATTATCCGTCAATGGTAAATAGCCGACATTGTTTTCCATTAAATCAAGCTTAAAGCTAATCATTTAATTGTAATTATGCTAACGAACTACAAATACAACACCTATGAAAAGGACCATCAGCTATATTGTATTCTCTTTCTTTAGCAGCTTATTATTTGGCCAAAGTCTACTGCAGAATATAAATACCACTCCGGATTCGGACGCAAATTCCCGCCCCAACAGATGGGTGTCACTGAATGAAAATCACGTAATTTTTGCCGCTATATTAAGTGGCAACAATTCTACTTATTATCCTTACATAACGAATACCGACAATTATCAGACACAGTTGCTAGACTCTTTTACGGTCGTAAGTAATCTCATATCTTTTAATGGCAAGGTCTTTTTCGGAGGATGTGACATATCCCTTGAAAATCCATGTCTTGAACTTTACTGTACAGATGGGACAATTGGTGAGGTAGCGCTTTTTAAAGATCTAACAGCATCAGGTATTTCTTCAAGTCCAAATGACTTTCTGGTCGCAGATGATATGTTTTTCTTCTCTGCAGATGGTTCAAATACGGGCAGAGAATTGTGGTGTAGTGATGGAACACCAGAAAACACCAAATTAATAAGCAACATCATGCCAGGTATTGGGTCTGGTTTTCAGGGAGAAGCGGTTCTACTTGATAATGTCGTTTACTTTGCTGCTCTTTCTCCTAGTTCTGGCATAGAGCCCTGGCGTTCGGATGGAACAGAAGAAGGTACTTTTAAATTAGCTGAAATAAATCCAGGAATAGCCAGTTCGATGCCCACCTCTTTTACGGCATCAAACGGGTATATCTACTTTGTGGCAGAGGACGATAACTTTGGAAGAGAGCTAAGACGATACGATCCGTTATCAGACACTTTAATAACTATAGTTC
This sequence comes from Bacteroidota bacterium, assembly GCA_039178745.1. GTDB lineage: Bacteria > Bacteroidota > Bacteroidia > Chitinophagales > Saprospiraceae > Neolewinella. Next base: position 2,902 of record JBCDFE010000083.1, read on the forward strand.
AGCCCGGTGGGCCCGATGTGCCAGGAGATCCCAGGTTTTTAGAAAATTCTGACGATCGCTTATTTTTCACATCCAGAAGTCCAGATTCTCTGACCATTGGCCTTTGGGTTATCGACCAGGATGAAGACCCTCAGTATTTGGGAAACCAAACGGGGACGCCAAGGTCAATAATAGCATTTGGAGATGGTGAAGTTTTGTATACCAGCTTCAGACCAGAAATTGGTTCCGAACTTTATCGATCAGACGGGACTGTTGAAGGGACTCAGCTGGTCAAGGATATTTTTGAAGGGCCAGGAAATGGCGTTTTTGGGGGTTTCGGGTCTAATCCAGAGCCGTTTCTTGTGCTTGGAGATTCACTCCTCTTTTTTCAGGGAAACGATGGCAGCAACAATGGAGACGAGCTATTCATATCGGATGGCACCGCCCAAGGAACCTTTCAAATAGGTGAATCCTGGCCAGGTCCAGAAGACGGAAATCCTGAAAGATTTTTCATACACAACAATCACATATTCTTTCAGGCACAAGGCCCAAATACGGGATTTGAACCCTTTGCGATGCCGTTGGACTTTTTGTCAACAACGTTCATACCAGAATTGTCCAAAGCACCTTTTGTTATAAGTCCTCCTTATCCAAGCCCGCTAATTCGATCAGAAGAAATAAAAGTCGATATAAAATTTGAAGAGCCTTCGCGCCTATTTGCTCAAGTTTACAATCAGATGGGGCAAACTGTGACGCCAGTTTTAGATTTAGGTTTTCTCCCTGAAGGGAATCAGACGGTGAGGATACCCCAAGACATATCAAGTCCTGGCACCTACATACTCTTATTGGTCCATGATGGCGGCAAAGCAGCATTCAGAATTATAGTACAATAGATGCGCTGTGCCTGATAGGCAAGACACAAATCCCCCATTTGGGTGATCTCTAGCAGCAAAAAAGAGGAGAGGTTTGTTTTATAAAAACCTAACTCATGCAAGTTCGAATCCTCTTATTGCTATTTGCTTTCAGCATGGCCATTTCTTCTATGGCACAGACGCTATTGAAGGACATTAACGGCCCCAATGATTTTGGTAATGATGGCTCCAATCCGGCTAATTGGTCGGCTTTAAACGATGAGCTTTTCATTTTCAGCGCTATCGACCCAGCAACCTTGGCTAATCTTGCCGTGAGTGACGGTACAGAGGAAGGCACCCTGGCACTGGGCACAGTCACGGCAGAAAGCAACATCATCCGTTTGGGTGATCGCGCCTTCTTTGGTGGCTGCGACATATTTCAGGGGGCGGAATCTTGCTTCGAGCTATACAGCTCTGATGGAACACCAGAAGGCACGGGATTATTTCTCGCTATCGGAGAGGATGTTTTCCCCGGTAATGTCGACAACTTAGTCGCTGGAGATTCCCTCTTCTATTTTACGGCCCAAACTGAGGATACGGGAACTGAGGTTTGGCGCAGCAATGGCACCGTAGCGGGCACCTTTATAGTTTCTGATATTAATCCAGGTTTTGGTAGTGGATATGCGGGCGAGCTGGCTGTTATTGACGATGTGGCCTACTTCGCAGGGTTCACCCCAGAATCTGGTAGCGAGCCCTGGCGTAGTGACGGCACGCCCGAAGGCACCTACATGATCGTTGACCTCAACGAAGGCAGTCCGAGTGCTTTTCCAGCATTTTTCACCGCCTCTGGTGGCTTTGTCTATTTTTCAGCCTTGGGTACGCAAAGTGGTACAGAGTTGCGCCGAACGAATGGCCAGCCCGGCAATGTGCAAACCTTTGGTGAATTTACAGGCAGCACCGACGGTAGTAGACCCAGCGAGTTGATAGACTCTGACGGCAGACTGTATTACGTCGCCCAAGGAGATATGGATGCGGCGGGCTTTGACCTTTTTGTGTTCGATCATACCGGAGAACCCTTACACTTGGACTTGGGTCCGGAATTACCCAATATTTTCCCCAGGGCTTTGATGCCTTTCGGCGACGGGGAGGTCATCTTCAATGCCGATGCAGGTGATGGTCGGGAAATGTGGCGAAGCGATGGAACCATAGCCGGTACCGAGCAAATCATTGATTTGAATCCTGGAGACTCTTCCGGCGTGCTCGGCACCGGAACAGTTGGAGGCAGCTTTTTAGCTTTTGGAGATAGTCTCGTATACTTTGCCGGTACCGATGGGATAAACGCCCAAGGAGAATTTGTATTCGAGCTCTTTGTGACCGACGGCACCGCTGAGGGAACGAGTCTGGTCAACGACCAAAATCCAGGTCCTGGAGGCACCAACCCAGGCAACTTTTTCGCATTCGACGATCGGCTTTATTTTGCTGCCACTGACCCGGAGATAGATAGGGAGCCTTTTTATTTGAGCCCAGGTATGATCAGCAGTACAAATGAACCTATTGCTGGTTTGAGCATCAGCAAGCCGCCGTATCCCAATCCGGTGGCTACCGGCGAAAGTCTACAATTAGAGCTTCAACTCACTGAAAGCTTACCGGTTTCTGCTCAGTTTTACAATCATTTGGGGCAGGCTATGTTCTCGCCTTTTGATTTCGGCACGCTACCGGATGGGTCACATACTCTATATATTCCTATAACTGATTGGCACACGGGCAACTACTTTTTGGTCTTGCATAGTGGCCTGAGCCGACGAGTATTTCAACTAATGATCGAGTAAAAGAGGCTTGTGGGCTGCGAGCTTTGTTGGCAATGGGCGTCTGCTGGAATTACAGTTCGTCAAAAACGCCAAATTCCCTATCTTTCCCCGATGAGCCACCAGCCCACAAGTTCGATAGCCATCAATGAAGTTGCCGCTTATGTCGAGCAGTACATAAGAGACAATATTTCCAAGAAGTACGTATTCCATAATTTTCAGCACACCATGGCGGTCGTACACGCCGTGGAGCAATTGATGCAACACTTTCAGCTAAGTGAGGAGGATCAGGAGGTGCTGGTATACGCCGCTTGGTTTCACGACCTGGGTTATGATCAGGGCTGGGAAAAGCACGAAATCCGTTCGGCAGAGTTGGCCAGGAACTTCATCGGTGAACGCGAGCTACTGAGTGAAGAGCAACTTACCAAGGTCGAGCAGTGCATTAAGGCGACCAAAATGCCACATGAACCACAAAATTTGCTCCAGCAAATTTTGTGCGATGCCGACCTTAGTCACCTGGGAGATCAAAGCTACTGGGATCGCTGTGGCCGGGTCAGACAGGAGTACGCGCTGACCCGCGAACTCATTATGTCAGACCAGGAATGGATAGATTTCGAGCTCAACTTCATGCTGGCCCATAGCTACCATACCACCGAAGCCCAGGAACTATTCGGCGGGCAAAAGGATAAGCACGTTAAGCAGCTACTCAAAAGAAAGAAACTGCTCTTGCCCGATCAAACTCCTGCCGACTACGACAGCATGATCGAGAGCACCAAAAAGAAAAAGAAGGAAAAGAAAAAGAAGAAAGAAAAGGCGTCGAAAGTAGCGGACGATCTGCAATCTATTAAACTGAGTCGCGGCGTGGAAACCATGTATCGGACCACCTATCGCACCCACGTCAACCTGAGTAGTATAGCCGATAACAAGGCCAATATTATGCTCTCCATCAATGCCATCATCATATCGATAGTGGCCACGAATCTGGTACCCAAATTAGACAGCAATCCCTATTTGACCGTCCCGACTGTCATCATAACCCTCGTCTTGCTGTGTTCGCTTTTTTTTGCCATTCAAGCCACCCGCCCCAAAGTAACCGAGGGAAAGAGCAGCATGGAAAGCATCAAAAACCGAACCTCCAATCTGCTCTTTTTCGGCAATTTCTACAACATGGACCTCGACGAGTTCCACTACGGCATGATGGAGATGATACGCGATGACGAGTTCCTGTATAGCTCTATGACCCGAGACCTTTACTACCTCGGTGTGGTGCTTGCCAAGAAGTATCGTTTTCTGCGCCTCACCTACACCATCTTCCTTTTCGGTATGATCGTGAGCGTGCTGGGCTTTGTATTTGCGGCCGTTGCCAACAATGGAGCACTTTTCTAGTACACATGTGTTTTTTGGTTTGTACTTCCGCTGGGTCGGGAACAATCCGCGTATCCGATATTACCCCATATCCGAATAGTCTTTCAATTCTACGGTCTCTGAGTCCAGGAGTTTTATCAGATCGTGGGTGGTTAGTATACCGACTGGTTTGTCATTTTCGACCACGGGTAGTGCGTGAAATTTATTGAGGGAGAACACGTTTGCAGCTGTTCGCACATGGTCGGTTCGCTCTAATTTGGCCAGCCCTTTCGTCATCAGGTCACTGACGACCATTTTTTGACGACTTTCCTGATCGACATCCAGGATACGCAGCAGATCGCGTTCGCTCAGTATACCTTCGATGTGGTTATCTGGGCTGACGACGATCAGGTGGTGAATGCCGTGCTCTGCAAAGAGGGCACGAGCTTCATCGATGGGGGTGGTCGTGTGAACAGTGATAAGCTCATTGCTCATCAGTTCGCTTACAGGCTTGAGTGGATTCATTTTAAGTGGTTTTTATTTAGACATTATCGGGTAGTTACCCGTTTTATTATGCTCATTTTTGATAGACCCAATATGGTTCTTCACTGGGCCCAAAGCTTTGAAAGAAAGATCTGACACCGGGAATTTCTGAACCTTCAAAATCGAATATGGAGGCACCCTTATCCAGGGCATTTTTCATGACTTGGTCCAGCATAAAATGCATGGCAAAGCCTGCCCTACCCGATTCATTACTCGCTCCGAAGAGATTGATAATCCGGCATTGGCCTGCGAAAAACCCCATGGCGTGTGCACTTCCATCAAGATGCACCGCAGACCAGACTTGGCCGTAATCGCGTGCCAGACATTCGTTAATGATGGCTTGGATTCTTTGGTACATCCACGATTTCAAATTGGCTTTGGTGCCTACTTCTTTTTTGTACAATTCGATCAGCGCAGGCACATCTTCACTTGCTACTAGACGATACTGCCCCGATGCTCTTCGAATGCGTTTTTTCAGTGACTTGCTGTAGTTCTTAGTAATCTTTTGGTAACTCTGATTCGATAGATCGATGCAGAGATTGGTGCGTGGTCTGAGTGCTGCGAGTTGCCCTAAGTCACTGGGCAAGCTCAGCTGCAAGTGCAATTTCAAATAGCGACCAGGAATAGCCTCTAGCATAGCTCGTATCCGGTCGTTGGCCTCGACTTGACTCGCAGGGGATGCCAAATCTGCTGATGTAGCCAGCACCCCAAGTTGTTGGCAAAATGGAGGAGTGACCACCCGCGGAAGTCCAAACCACTTAAGATTCAATGGCAATGGCAGTAAAAATTCGTAGTTGCCATAAACTACCGCGTCCCATTTACTGCGGGTGGCTGCATCCAGATACCAGCTGAACGTGTATGGCAGCTTGTGCTCGGCATCTGAAACACGTTTGTTCCAGAGGTCATCATTTATTTGTTGGCGTTTTAAAAACCGAATGGTCGAGGACATGGGGCAAATATATGCCCTCGCTGGTCTAAGAAGACGCAAACAGGGCGGCCGGCATGGCCATGACGGGCAGGTTCAGGTGATAGCTCAATTGCTTAGTATGGCTCTTGGTAAACAGCTCTTGCCAAAAGCTGCGCTTGAAGGTGACCATAGCGATGAAGTCGGTCTTTGTAGTAGCCAGGTATTTAGAGATGGCCGTTTCAAAATTGCTGTTACTATCCACTACGGTATATGATAACTTTTGCTGGTCGGCGAAAGCATCCTGAAATTTATCCATCTTTCCGGCGTATTCTTCTACGTGGTTTAAGTCGACGTGAATGACCTCGATCTCCGGATTGAAGGGTTTAGCCCAGGTCGTGAGCCATTCCAGGGCGACATAGTCCTCTGTGGAGAAGTTGGTGGTAAATGATATCTGATCCAGGCGGCCATCGAAAACAGCATCTTTAGGAACGGCCAATACCGGACAAGGTGCTTTTTCCATGACCTCCCCTGCTACGCTGCCCAGAAATATTTCCTTCGCACCGGTGGCTCCGGTCGTACCCATCACGATCAGGTCTGATTTCTCCTTATTGGCCAGGCGTAAAATGCAGGACTCTGGTTCTCCGAGTTCCAGTACGTGCTCGTTGGGAATGTGCCCCAAGCCATTCTCTTCAGCTATCTTGTGCAAGCCAGGTACTTTGTCTTTGTAGTTTTCAAATTCTTCCAGTTTCAGATCTTCCAAATATGCAGCTATGGTATTGGACAAACCACTGGCTCGTATGCTTGGCAATTGATAGGCGTGAAGTGTGATAATTGACGCATCGATGGCATTTGCCAATTGAAGGGCGTAGATATAAGCACGAGTTGCTGCTGGAGAAAAATCCGTTGGAAATAGAATCTTTTTCATAGCGTATTTGATGAGGTGGCGTATGTGTACTCTAAAGCTTTAATGGTCCAAAAATATCTTGACCACAGAGGCTATTATATGACGGAGATCACGATAAAAAAATGACTTTTGCCAGCTCTGATTCTAGCAAATACGCCATTACTGCTAATTTTGCCGGCTAAAGAATAAATCGATATGCCCGCTAATCCCAACTTAGGAATAGGATCACGAGTCAAACACCCCGCCTATGGAGACGGAGTAGTCATCAGGTTGCATGCTGCTGCCTACGATATCGCCTTTATGACCTACGGTATCAAGTCTGTGGGCCGCGAGTACGAAAGCTTCACCATTATTGAAGCCATAGAGGCTAGTGAAGAGGTGAGTTTCAGTAATGCAGAAGCTGCTCTTGTGCGGATACTACGCACCTACAACGGGCTGGAAGAAGAAGTGGAGCTGGGCTACAAGTGGGAAGACGGCATCCTGATACTAAAGCCGGGCGAGGAAGGCCTGGCGGCAAAGGAAATGCCCATCGATACCTTTTTTCACAAAATCGTGATGGTGCGCGATCGCCTGCGCGTGATGGAACAGCGCATCAACTCCTCCTCTATGACCGATGAGGAGAAAGTGAATTTACAGCAGTACATCACCAGGATATACGGCTCACTGACGAGTTTCAATGTATTGTTTAAGCGTAAGGAAGATCAGTTTTCGGGGCAGAAGAGCTAAACTGTATCCCCCACATAGTGATCATCTAGCTTTCGTTCTTTGGGATCACCGAGTTTGCCCATAGACTTGCCAACAAGCATAGAAACCGTGGCATCTCCGGTCACATTGGCTACCGTACGGCACATATCCAATGGCCGATCTACCGCAAAGATGAGTGCCAGACCCGCTTCGGGGATATTGGCCTGACCAAGTACAATGACCAGCATAACCATTCCAGCACCGGGAACGGCGGCAGAACCTATACTGGCCAATGTAGCCGTGGTGATAATGCCCAGCTGGGTCATGAAATCGAGATTCATACCAAAAGCCTGGGCAATGAAAACTGCTGCAACGGCCTGGTACAGACTCGTACCATCCATATTGATGGTGGCTCCGATTGGGAGTACGAAGCTCGTTACCTCATCCTCTACCCCCAGGTGTTCTTCCACTCGCTCCATGGTGACGGGTAGCGTAGCTGCACTACTGCTGGTCGAAAAAGCCAAGAGCTGGGCCGGACTGATTCCTCTGAAAAAGAAGCTATATGATCGGCCAGTGAATACTTTCACCAAGGTGGGATATATCAAGAAAATGAGGATGCCCAGTCCAAGCAATACGCAAGCTGCATAAGCGATCAAGGCCATGAATAGATCAGCAGAGGGCGACTCTACCACCAGGGCTGCAAGGAGGGCAAACACCCCATACGGAGCAGCAAGCATGATCAAATCGATCATTTTGAGAATGACCTCATTTGTTCCGTCGAAGAAATCAATGACTGGTTTTGCTCGTTTCGGATCAATAAGGATCAGTCCTATACCAAAGAATATGGCAAAGAATATGACCTGCAGCATATTGCCGTTAAAAGAAGCCGCGCCGATGATGTTATCCGGAACTATGTCTACCAGCGCTTGCAGTGGCCCCGTATCTTTTTGGGCTTCTGCTGCTGCAATACGTTTTCCAGCATCGCCGCCATAGCTTTCTACCAGTTCGAGTCTGGTTGCATCAGATATGGTGGTGCCTGGTTTCAGCAAGTTTACAATCAGTATTCCGATGGTAACCGCAGTTACGGTTGTCAATATGTAGATACCGATGGTTCGTCCACCCATTCTGGAAAGCTTGGAAATATCCTTCAGATTGGCAATGCCCATGATTAGTGAGGCCACGATCAGTGGTACAGCAATGAGCTTCAAGAGATTGATAAAGATGGTACCAAAGGGCTTGACCCACCGCTGAATGAACTGGTTGGGCGGGCGTACCTTCATTCCATCAGGCACCATCTTAAGTCCTGCAAAACTCAGTCTCTGCTGGTCTGCCGGTTTGATCAGGGAAATAAATTGATCCTTTGCAGTCGCTTCATTGATAGATCCATAGAAATCTACACCAGCTGGGGGCTGGCCACCCACGAAGTAAACAAGGCTGTCTAGTGTTTTATCTTCTACATGCCTTACCCTGACTACAAGACGTTCGGCTTCTTCAGGCATTGTTTCGGGCTGGTAGGATACCTCTCCGGTTTCATTCTGATAACCGAACTGTACAAACAGCAAACCAAAAATAACCCCCGCTGCCATGCCCAGCAAGATCTGCCAGTGTAGTGCTAACTTCTTCATAGGCGGAAAGATAGGAATTTGTCGTTTTGAAACAAGAAACTGAAAAGTAGATCTTGCTACCTTACGGAATCTTACCAATTCCGATATGTCTCTTCAGAAAGTCTCTTTTCAAAATATGCAAGGGGAAACCCTCAGTGCCAGGTTGAGTTTACCTGTTGACCAGCATCCGTTTGCGTTTGCCCTATTTGCGCATTGCTTCACTTGTTCGAGTTCTCTTCGAGCAGTTCGAGAGATTAGCCAGGCGCTGAATTTAGCGGGTATCGGGGTTTTGAGGTTCGATTTCACAGGGCTTGGAGCGAGCGAAGGAGACTTTTCAGCCACCAATTTCAGCAGCAATATCAGCGATCTTTTATCTGCTGCCGAATGGCTGAATGAGCATCATCAGTCACCGAGTCTGCTGGTGGGGCATAGTCTCGGTGGTGCGGCAGTTATATGTGCAGCCCATCAGCTGGAATCGGTTAAGGCCGTAGCCACCCTGGGTGCGCCTTTCGATCCGGCACATGTCAGCCACCTTTTGGGTGAGGAGGGTAAAGCACAAATTCTCAAAGATGGTCAGGCTACAATAGATATTGGTGGTCGGCCATTCACCATCCGCAAGCAATTTCTCGATGATCTTGGAAATTATGGTGCCAAAGAACACATAGCCCACTTAGATCGCGCGCTGCTCATCTTGCACAGCCCTCAAGATCGCACAGTGTCTATAGACGAGGCCGCAAAGGCCTATCATGCAGCCCGGCACCCTAAGAGTTTCGTTTCTCTAGACGGAGCCGATCATTTGCTCACTAATCCAGCAGACAGCCATTATGCTGGCCAGGTCATAGCTGGTTGGTCTAGCAGATACCTACCCAGACCAGCATCGTCTGAAAAAGACCTAAAAACCAGACAAGTCGCTGCCAGACTTGGTGATCAGGGCTATACAACCGAAATCATGGTGCGCCACCATCATTTAACTGCCGACGAACCAGAATCCGTTGGCGGCAACGACTACGGGCCCAGCCCTTATGAGCTGCTGAGTGCCGGTCTAAGTGCGTGTACGGTCATGACCATACAGATGTACGCTAGAAGGAAAAAATGGCCCGTTGAAGAAGTTATCTGCCAGGTAGATCATCGAAAGGATTATGCTACGGATATGGCAGATGCAGAATCCAGACCGATAAAAGTCGATCACTTCGACAGAAAGTTAAAACTAAAAGGTCCACTCACATCAGAGCAAACTCAGCGCATACTCGAGATTGCCGACCGTTGCCCGGTCCACCGCACACTCCACGAAGAGGTTGTCGTTAGCACGGAAATGGTAGATTAAGCCCAATGGAACTTTCAAACAAGTTCAAACGTTAATCAAAGGCTATTAAACAAAAGTGAAGAATTTTTATTCTACCACTTGCAAAAGCGACTGAAAGGTTTCTATCTTTGCGCAGCCTTACAAAAAGGCATTAGACTTTAAAGTCCTATGGCCCGTTCGTCTAGGGGTTAGGACGCCAGGTTTTCATCCTGGTAACACGGGTTCGATTCCCGTACGGGCTACGAAGCCGGCTTCGAAATTTCGAGGTCGGCTTTTCTTTTTTACTTCCGCAGGAAGAAACAGTAGAGCGTAGACCGCATTGCTTACAACGACTGCAAAAATATGTTGTCGCTATGCGCTTCTCAAATCTCAGCATCTATTAAAAGACCTTACTACCTCTATTAATAAATGAGTAATTCTATCATGCTCACAAGACCTGCCATTGGCCAAATGCCTATCTTTGCGGCCTCAAATACCATTGAAACATAAATCACCCCTCAACTATGGGAAAGAAAATCGCCATCAACGGCTTCGGCCGCATCGGAAGAATCACTATGCGCAACTTGCTTCAAAAGGAAGGCATAGAAGTAGTCGCCATCAATGACTTGACCGACAATGCTACCCTAGCCCATCTCTTTAAATACGACAGCGTTCAGGGAATCTTTCCAGGCGAGGTATCCAGCGATGAAAGCTTCCTGTATATCGACGGCCAAAAGATCGACGCCTTGAGTGAACGCGACCCCAGCAAACTACCTTGGAAGGAAATGGGCGTAGACATCGTTTTGGAGTGCACGGGCATCTTCCGAGATAGAGATAAGGCTCAAATGCACATAGACGCAGGTTGCGACCGGGTGTTGCTTTCCGCTCCTGGTGGCAAAGGCGACATCAAGACTGTCGTGCTCGGTGTCAATGATCATGTCCTCAATGGCGACGCCAAGGTGATCAGCAATGCCAGCTGCACCACCAACTGCCTGGCCCCTTTAGCAAAGGTTCTCGACGATGAGTACGGCATTGAAAAAGGCTTCATGACCACGGTTCACGCCTACACGGCCGATCAGCGCATTCAGGATGCTCCACACAAGGACCTGCGCAGAGCCCGAGCAGCGGCCATCAACATCGTTCCTACAAGCACCGGCGCAGCCAAGGCAGTAGGACTGGTCCTTCCCCACCTAGCTGGAAAACTAGATGGAGGTGCCATGCGTGTACCCGTACCCACAGGCTCTTTGACCGACCTAACCGTTGAATTGAAACAGGAAACTACAGCAGAAGCAGTCAACGCACTTTTCAGAAAGGCAGCAGAGGGAGCCATGAAAGGTATTCTACAATATACCGAAGCCCCTCTCGTCAGCTCTGACATCGTTGGCAATCCCTATTCCAGCATCTTCGATAGCGATCAAACCAAGGTAATGGGCAAACTGGTCAAAGTCGTCAGCTGGTACGACAATGAAGCCGGATATTCCGCTAGACTGGCTGATCTGTGTGAACGGGTAGCGGCTATGTAGGGTGTTAGTCTGTTAGTCTGTTAGTCTGTTAGTCTGTTAGTCTGTTAGTCTGTTAGTCCAAGTTAAAGCAAACCAACTACCTCTATCTAACAGACTAACAGACTCTCCCAACAAAGTCAAGACCAGACCCCTAATCACCAAGCAGACCCTAAAGCTAACCCCTAGATCCCCTAAAAGACTAATCCCATGAATATCTCCTTCCAAGGCAAAAAAGTATTGGTCAGAGTAGACTTCAACGTTCCACTCGACGATCAGCTTCAGATAACCGATGATACGCGTATTCGAAAAGCGATTCCAACCATCAGGCACATACTAGAGGAAGGTGCTGCTGTGATCTTGATGTCTCACCTGGGCAGGCCTCAAAAGAAGAAAAAAGAAGATGGCAGCGTAGATCGAGATAAGTTCAGCCTCAGACCCGTCGTCTCTAGACTGGAAGACCACATTGGATGCCAGGTACAGTTTGTGGAAGACACCATCGGGCAAGCAGCTCGTGAAGCTGCCAATAAGCTGGAGGTCGGAGAAATTCTATTGCTAGAAAATACCCGCTTTTACGCTGGTGAGGAGAAAGGCGACGAAGATCTGGCCAAAGGCATGGCAGAGCTTGCAGATATTTATATTAATGACGCCTTCGGAGCTGCCCACCGAGCACATGCCTCAACGACTACAGTAGCCCAATACTTCGATGCAGATTCCAAAGCCGCTGGCTTACTCATTCAATCAGAGTTGGCAGGAGCCTCCAGGCTGATCAATGAACCCGCCAAACCTGTAACGGCAATTGTGGGCGGAGCAAAAGTGAGCGACAAGATTCAGCTGCTGGAGCGCCTACTCGATTTTGCAGACCATATTCTAGTGGGTGGCGCCATGGCCTATACCTTTAGTTTAGCCCAGGGCGGGCAGGTCGGCAACTCATTGGTTGAAAGCGACAAGACTGAACTCGCCCTGGAATTGCTCAAAAAAGCAAAAGCTCAGCACACACAAATTCATCTGCCTTCCGATACAACTATTGGTCAAGAATTCAGTAATGATACACCCACTCGGATAGTCGATGCAGGGGAAATACCCGATGGCTGGGAGGGACTAGACATTGGCCCAAAGACCGTGGCACAGTTTTCTGAGATCATAGCCGAGAGCAAAACCATTTTTTGGAACGGGCCTATGGGCGTATTCGAGATGAGCAATTTTGCCATTGGCACCAATGCCATAGCAAAAGCCGTGGCTGAGGCTACCGCTAAAAATCAAGCCTACTCACTCATCGGGGGTGGAGACTCTGTAGCTGCTATAAATCAGGCAGGGCTCGGCGATCAAGTGAGCTTCGTGTCTACCGGCGGTGGCGCCATGCTAGAGCTACTGGAAGGCAAAACCCTGCCGGGTATTGCTGCCCTCAGCTAATTTGTGAAATTCCAGACTTATGAGATTTAAAAATACCGCACTATTCGGGCTTTTGCTGATATTCTCTGCCTGTACCACCAGTACTAGCGACCAGGAAGTCGATAGCAGCGAGGACACGATAGTTACAGACCCAGCCCTATCGCTAATCGATGAATCTATAGCGGCAATGGGTGGGCTAGATGCTTACCGCCAGTTAGAAAACGTCACCTACAACTACACCCGAATGACCGAAGAGGGTTCGCGTCTGATATCAAATGAGGTATACCTCTACCCTAGTGAAGATGCTTATGGACGTTATCCAGAAGCCATCAATCCCAATAGTGACACGCAAGAGCGAGGTGTACTAGAGCAATTTTACATCAAAGATACCGTAAGTGTACGCTTCAATGGCGAGCCAGTTTATGTATTAGAAGCACTGGAACAGGGCCGCTTCAGCCGTAAAACCAATTTTTACTGGCTCAATATGTTTTTCAAATTGCGCGATCCGGGCCTGACGTACAAGCTGTTGGAAGATCGCGAATTCAATGGACAGACTTACCGGGCTGTAGAAGTGAGCTTTGAAGATGGCGTTGGCGACGTTAAAGATATTTATCTGGTATACATCGATCCCAGAACTAAATTGATCGACTACTTCTTATTCACGGTGATGGCAGCCGAGCGTGCGGAGCCCATAATGATGAAGGTGGAATATCAGGAGGCAGGTGGGTTGATGTGGCCAGTGGGTCGCAGTTCGCTAGCTTCGAACTGGGCGGGAGACTTGCCAGCAGATGCCGAATGGCCACCATCGGTCATGATAGAAGACTTGCAGATCAATACCGATATAGATATGTCGCTCTTTGAATAAGTAATCAACCATCTGATTACCGGGAAAACCCAGATGGGACGGCTTATTAGATGAAGTACAGACTCCGGTTTGGCGAGAGTGCTCCACCTGCGCAAGTCTAAAAGAAAACAACAGCATACCTAGATGCAAGATCCGAAGTCGATAGACATAGCAGATTTTGACTATGACTTGCCAGATAGCAAGATTGCACGCTACCCACTAGATCAGAGGGATCATGCCAAATTGCTCTGCTTCCGGGAGGGAAAAATCAACGATAATCACTTTTTCGATTTGCCAGGTTTGCTACCCAAAGGCAGCATGCTCATCGCCAACCAGACCCGGGTCATACACGCCAGACTGCGCTTTCAACTACCCAGCGAGCGCTGGATCGAAATCTTCTGTCTGGAACCCCTCAGTCCGGTAGACTATCAGTTGTCATTGTCGAGCCGTGAACCCGTTATATGGGCCTGCCTGATCGGAGGAAATAGGCGATGGAAAAGTGGCGAGACTACCATAAATATAGATCGGCCAAGCC
>JBCDFE010000084.1:0-16693 GCA_039178745.1 Bacteroidota bacterium
CCGTGCCTTCCGCTGGGCAGGGAATACCTGCACAACCGCAGAAACCATCCGATACATCATCATAAGTAGCTGGATCGCCATCATCACAAGCCGTGCCTTCCGCTGGGCAGGGAATACCTGCACAACCGCAGAAACCATCCGATACATCATCGTATGTAGCTGGATCGCCATCATCACAAGCCGTGCCTTCCGCTGGGCAGGGAATACCCGCGCAGCCGCAAAAACCGTCAGCTACATCATCGTAAGTAGCTGGGTCGCCGTCATCGCAAGATGTGCCTTCGGCGGGGCAGGGAATGCCCGCGCAGCCGCAAAGTCCGTCGGTTACATCGTCAAAAGTAGCTGGATCACCATCGTCGCAAGCCAAACCAGCGAAAGGACATGGTGTTCCCAGACAATCGCAAGGCCCAACGAATACATCATCGCCAGTCGTGGGGTCATTATCGTCGCAGGGATCTCCCAAGACACAGCCCTGACAGAGATCTGGCAATCCATTACCATCCTCATCTTCAAAGTAACTCATAGCCTTAGTAAAGGCATCTTGTCCAATTTGAAGGCCCATAATTCGGCCGGGAACATCATCAGCAGGTGGGTGTATGCCTCCCCAAATTCTAGAGAGCGCAGACTCATTGGCTGCATCAAAGTAGGTCGCCCACTGTAGTTCGACATCTACACTTGGGCCATTCTCGAATACCAGGAATTCATCCTGCTCAGCAAGAAAACTTCCCATACCACCTGGGAAATAAGCCGTTCCCGTTAGGGCAGTAAGCAAAGTGGCGGCTGCACTGGAAAAAGTCGAGTGACCAGAAACATAACCGGCAAAATTGGGCGTCACGAAAGAAGGTCGTTGGTAGGGCATCCAGTCTTCGGCCAGTATCCAATCAACGCCCGCTGCATCCGTATCTACATTGTCTATTTCATCGTGGCCAGCCCAAGCCCAGAGCTTGATCTTGCCCGCATTGACATTGGCTGGTCCTGCTAAGGGGTCTCCGGTTTCTACTAATTCAATATATCCAGGAATGAGTGGTATCCCCGCCGGATTATAACTTGCCAATGCCGGATCAGTGGACTGTCCTAAGTCCGCCATGGCTCGGATAGCGGAGATGGGCCTTAAATAATCGTACCATCCCTTCACACCCCAAGCCGTTACGGCAACATCATGCATAGCGCCGCCCAGCATGAAATATGACTTGACGTACCACTCTATTTCATCGACCTCCTCACCTTGCCCGGCTATTTTCCGCTCAAATTCAGGATGGTCCGTGACGTATTCGTTAAGTATGGTAAACCAGTGCCCCGGAGGCGTTTCTGAATCCGGTCCGTCTGCCCAAAACTCTGCGATGACCCTGGCGTAATCGCCCCGTGGAACCATATTGCTGGAATAAGGCTGACCGGTTATTGGGTTCAGGCTGTGACCGGAGTTGGCAGCACCACCATCTAGCTGATCATAAAAGTCATTAAAGTCGGCTATATCTGTAGGAAAGGTATTCACATTCCCAATGCCAGCAGGGGAGATATCCCACATGACGCCATCCGAAGGATCTAGGTGCGAAGACCAGGTACAAACAGTAGCAAAACCCCACTGGTAATCTGCTGATTGACCCAAACCCGATTCTTGTAGTAGTGGTGGAGAGCCCGGATCGTGATAAACTTTGAAATCTGTTCCACCTCGTTCATAATTTACTGCGATGGAGTCATCGAGACCAAATGGAAAGACACTACCCCACTCTGGGCTCAGAAAACCCGGCGTGTTTCCGGGTATTACATTGCCACTTTGATCAATAAAGATTTCCAGAGTCAGGGGCTGCCATCGATTCAAAAAGGTAATCGACGGATTGCCGGGATTATCCACAATCAATGGATCATTAACTGGCTCATAACTTGTATTCTCATAATCATTCTGCTCATTGGAATTATCTAGCAGTCCGTATTCGATGTAGCAATTAGCTATGTAATTCCCTAGCGCGGCCGCAGAGCCAGAAGAGTAATCCAGATCCGTAAATCCGATGTCCAGTCCTAGCTGACTCATGTGGTAATCATAGCCATCTTGCAGATCATCCCCATTGACTGAGTTCGCAAACCTGTGACTAAGCAAGCGGTAGGCTGTATAACTAATGGCCGTTTCCAATGCCTCGACCGAATTGTCTGTAGGAGTAAATGGAGGTCCGCCGCAATTAAAATCGTTAACAGTCTGCCCAAAGAGATAGGTACAGCCCTCTTCTTTAAAGCTTGCCCAAACATCCCACATAGCTGCTGAAAGATGAAAGAGGTTTCGCGCATGCACTGTGGGCCTAGCCAAGTCTCTGCGAATCGAGGCGAGCAACATTTCATTCCATTGCCTGGGCACTGCAAGGGAAGTTTCAATAATGGGGAAGGCAGGAGGCTCACTACAGAATGGATCGGGATCTGCAGGACACACGTCACATGCGTCAGCAATTCCATCTTCATCAAAATCAGCTGCATGTACGGCCAACTCACAATTACTGGATAGGAAAACGCTATAGCCCTCGCACTTACCGGTTACAAAGTCCTGGAGTCCATCATTGTTAATATCCAAAATGGAAAAGTCATACACGTTGACTGCCCAGTCCGGAGAGTTGTCGATAAAGGGATATACAAATAAGCCGTTGTCATTTCGAAACAGGGCATAACGCCTGTTTGAATAACAAGGCGGTATATCCACATCCACATCGGCTACAGCAATATCCATATCGCCATCCCGATCAAAATCTCCGGCGTGCACATTACCACCGAAACCGGCGATTCCTGGAACTCCGGCGATAAATTGAACCGAATAGTTGATAAAACTATCGGGGTAAATATCAGTCGCTGTGAGTGCAAAATCCATGCCGTCGTCCACGACATACACATCCAACTTGCCATCGAGATTAAAATCCTCGATTTCCATCATGTATACCGCATCGCTTGCGAATTGTGAGATATTCTGCCAGGTTTCAAAGTTACCGCTTCCGTCGTTGTACAATACGAAAATACCCTGCTCGTTCCAGGGTGGCACCTCGTAAAGTGTGCTGATTTTTACAATATCGTTGTCTCCATCATTGTCGATGTCTTTAATCTCAGCTTCTGTACCAAAAGCAGAATTTCTTAAGATTCCCAAACGACTTTCACCTTCTGCGACAAAATATCCGTTTCCATCATTGATGAACAAGAAATCTTTAGCTACTCCGCCATTCCCATTCACACGATAGTTCACGAAATACAAATCCATATCACCATCTCCGTCCAGGTCTCCACCCTTAACAGCACACATCAAAATGGCATCATCGAGCTGAGCTGGAAAGCGCTGTGCGGTCTCATCTTCTAGTCCGAGCCAGTTGCCCTCGCTGTCATTGCCTAAATTTCGGTAGTATAGCGGCTCCTGCTCGAAGGTATTGGCAAACACCACGTCTTGCCAGCCATCATTGTCAAAATCGCCGATAAAAAGATCTCTGGCATGGGTTGGTTTATCTAGGAAACCCGGCGCATAAAGCTCGGTTTGATCGACCAGCTCACCGCCTACATTCATCAATAGGAGATCCGTTTTGGGCGCATCCACATCGAGGGAGAAAGGCACCTTTCGCGCAACGATCAGATCAGTGAATCCGTCGTTATTCAGATCAGCAGGCTCAAAATCTTTCTCTTCATTATCTGAATTGGCGACGGTGCTCAGGCTGAGGTGAGAATCCGTTACATCAATGAAGTCCAGCCATTGCGAATGGGCGAATGTGACACTGAGTAAAAATAATAGGATAGATGGTAAACAAGATAGCAAACTCATTTTCTGTGATTGGGGTGGCTCATCGGAGAAGACGCTGTAATAATAAGCATAACTAAAACAAATGAAGGATAACAGCCGACATTTTGATTTTTAAGGACTTGCCAGCCTACAGAGCAGAACAGACACCTCTAAATCGCAGGCATGGCGGTGTTATACTTAAAACCACTGGGTTCGACTAACTATTACGCTAAGCTACTCTTCCACAATGCGGTGAGCGTATATGCCTTTAGTATTCTCTGTATAAATGGATTGCTCTAAACCTATGAGCTTGTACTGTTCAGAATTTTCTTCAATGGTACTTACCGTAGTTCCAGAAAAAAACTCGGTATACCAATTGGTAAGTACATAACATTTCCCACCACATCGATCCAGCTTGAAAATATCGGGTGTATACAAACGATTATCTAGCTGAAAACCACTGTAGTAATTCAGTAAATTCACAAATACTGTATTGGATAAAATCACATCTTCAGTATCCATTAGCATATCGGCTAAGACGAGCAGATCCTGCTTAGTTCCAGGATAATCATACGGAATGGAAGTAACTTTATGATCTATGGTTGGCTTTAGCATTAGAATTGCAGCTACAAGAAATATAGTCTTGGCAAACCACGAAATTTTCAGATATCTTATCATACTAACCAGACAAACCGACATAATAGGAACCGAAAACAAATAGTGACGCAAATCAAGACATCCAGGACTATAACTCGTCAGGGAAAAGGTCATAAAATTTAAAGACAGGAAAAGAACCACAACAGAAGAAAAGCACATATTTATTTTTCTCTTGCTTTCCTCCTCATTCAAAGTCATCCTGCCATAAACCCAGATTAATACAGCGAATATTAAGAAATTCAATAAAGACTCTTTCCAGGCTAATTGTATGAATCCCAGACTTATTCTATGTATCAACTCCGATCTTGGCAATAAATCGTAGGAGCAGGAACTAAAATAGCTATTTTCTGAAATCGCATGAAACCTAGCTAATGGATCTCCCGTCAATGCATAGCACAACAACAAATAAGCAACAAGGAGTGCCAAGCCTATGGGAATAGAATACTTCCACTTGTATAAATCGCCCTTTCTAAAATCCCTAAAAAAGTAAAAAGCTAGTAATGGAATGATCAGCAGTACAGTTCCTTTAGATAAGAAGGCAAGAAATAAAGAACTCGCAAAAATTATACTATTTAAAAACACAAAACGATCTCCACTGAATCGAGTGTACACAGACCAAGCTAAAAAAAGAAAAAAGCTAACATATATATCTGGTGTAATTTTATCCGAATAGAAAACATGCCACTTAATTGAACAGCAAAGCAAAATGGACAACAAAATTAGATAAACACTATGCTTAAAATGCCAGTACACCAGAAACAATATACCCAATGAAAGCAGTAATGATGGAAGAGCTGTGGCAAAATCAGAAACACCAAATAGAGCATAACTCAAAGCAGTGAATCCCAATACTGGCCATCTGTAACTGTAATGGTCAGCAAAGTCCATTTCTCCATGCAGCAAGTTATACGAAAGCCTTGCATAATGCATGTCGTCATACCCAAAATACCCCCCAAAGAAAAGAACATGATTAATCACAAAGAGGGCAATACTCACCAACAAAACGATCAGTGAACCTAACCGCATAGATCGAGTATTGCCCTCCATAACAGAATATAAAAATAGCGCTTAATGGCCAGCTTCTGCCTGGCTATGCTCTTCCATCATGCGCTGATGATCTTCATACATCTTCTGATGCTCAGCCTCCATGATTTGGTGCTCTTCCACCATGGCGTCGTGCTCAGCCTTCATCTGATCGTGGTCGGCTTTCATGGTTTCGGCGTCTACTTCTCCAGATGCGTGCTGCTCCATGATTTCACGATGATTCGCCAGAATTTCTTCATGACGCTCCATCAGTTCCTCGTGCTTATTCATAGTCGCAGTGTGTTGAGCCTCCAGTACATGGTGTAAAGAATCGGCTACCGGATCACTGACTGCACTGTGTTCTGCCATCATGGTTTCATGCATGGCTTGCATTTCGGCATGCGCCTGAGCCAGTTCCTCGTGCTCGGCTTCCATGGCTTCATGTTCCGTCATCATGGCCTTATGCTCCTCAGAATATGCTGGGTTAGTGGCACAGCCGACCAAAAGAAATAGTGCAAAAAGCGCAATTGAGAATATACTTTGGATTGGTTTCATTGTAGTTGGTTGTTGAGCAGCAAAAGTAAGTGAATTGATTTATGGACTCAAAAGACTTTCACATTCGGCCTATCAAATTTATCACATATCTTCCCCCCATGTCACTCAATGCGCGCATAGCTCAGTTCTACGATCGCTCCTCCCCCATTTGGTTAGACACTTGGGGCGAGCAAATGCATCATGGATACTACACCTCCGAAACCAAAGACCACCAGAAAGCACAGCTCGATATGATAGAGCGACTCTTGGACTGGGGAAACTTCAAGGGCGAAGCGCCACGCATTCTGGATGCGGGTTGTGGTGTAGGAGGCAGCAGTCGGTATTTGGTCAAGAAGTATCCGGGATCTAGCGCTCTGGGGCTGACATTGAGTCCTGTTCAAGCGAAGCGCGGCCGAGACTTTAATCACCAAGTGGGCCTCGATGGTCAGATCGAGATCAGAGCACAAGACGTTTTATCGCTTGACCCCATTAAAGATGGCCCTTTCGACCTGATATGGTCATTGGAAAGCGCCGAGCACATGGCCGACAAAAAGGGATTACTCAAGCTATTTTTCGATGCCCTTAGTCCTGGCGGTCAACTCATTATGGCCACTTGGTGCACGCGTTCAGAGCCACCGGCACTAAGGGCCAGAGAACGCCAAACCCTAAGCCGTATCGAGCAACTGTATCACCTTCCGCCCATGGTCAGCGTTGACACCCTCAGGCAGGCTGCTCAACAAACAGGTTGGGAACATATAGATACAGCCGACTGGTCTAATGCCGTAGAACCATTCTGGAAAGCCGTTATCAAAACCGGCTTAAACCCAGCCAATTGGCCCGGACTCATCAAGGCGGGTTCGGGAACCATTAAAGGGGCATGGGCCATGAGATACATGCGTAGAGGCTTCAAACTCAAATGCATCAGATACGGATTACTACGGGCCCAAAAGCCATTAACTTGATGCTTACCTTTCTGCGTTTTGCACGCTTACACACCCTTATAGGCACTAGCCTGAGCATCACGGCACTGTACCTCATGGCCGCGCGAGCAGGCGATCAACAAGACTGGCGCATATTGGCCCTCACCCTACTGGCTTGCCTCGCCGCCAATGTATACATCACGGGTCTTAACCAGATTACCGACGTAGATATCGATCGCATCAACAAACCCTATCTGCCCATCGCCAGTGGTGATTACAGTATGGGTAAAGCCAAACGTATCGTGTTTTTTTGTTTAGGACTTGCGCTGGTCGGGGGCTTATTTGGCGGGCGATACTTACTTAGTACTATTCTCATCAGTATATTGATTGGCACAGCTTACAGTGTTCCACCGATTCGGCTCAAACGCCACCCATTCTGGGCAGCTTTCTGCATACTGGCCGTTAGAGGACTTGTAGTGAATATTTTACTGTATCTGCATTTCGACTATTCGCTTAACGAGCAAGAGCGACTACCTGCGGAAGTCCAAATACTCACCATCATCATTTTTGGTTTCAGTCTCATTATTGCCTGGTTTAAGGATCTGCCCGATACGCAGGGCGATGCCGCTTTTGGTGTGCGCACCCTCAGCATCAGTTGGGGGCGAAAACAGGTATGGCTGGTTGGCTCCTGCTTCATCGGACTAGGACTGCTGGCCTCAGCCGTCTATCTGATCTGGGCACTGGATGAAACCGCCTTGGGTTACGGACAATTCGGACTATTAGTCGCCTATCTGGTCATGGCCAGTCGGGTCGATCTGGAGCAGCAGTCTTCGATCGCGCAATTTTACCAGGGATTCTGGGTACTATTTTTTGCTGAATATGTGTTATTTGGACTACTAGGTTGAAGATTTTCAGCACGGCTTGATCGAACATATTCGTTTATTAATATATTGGTCTGTTCCATCAAACCCACCCTCAAGTACGTATCTTCCCCACATGATTTCATCTGAGCTCGACGCACGAAAAGCCGAATGGCGCAAGCAACTGGAAACCCAGACCGCTCGAGTGTTGGAATCTCTGAGCGAGCTGCTGCCACCAGACCGGGCTAAATCCAAGCAAGTCAGTATACTGGCAGCGCGCGCTCAGCGCATCCTTTCCCACGAGATCAACAACACCCTGGCCAATGCCGAGCTAGAGGTCATGCGCAATCAACTGCTCAACGATTTACTGATATTTATTCAGTATCTGGTCCCGGAAGACTTTGGCGAAGAGGCAGCTAAATCAGTCCACTACAAGGATGGCCATCTCATGTATCAGATACCTGATCGGATGCAACAAGGACAGCGATACGAGTGTCGGGTACGCATTGCTCGTCAGCTAGATCAGTTGCTCAAAGATCTTCCATCCAAGGAATTTATCCACACCGAGGAAATTCCCGTAGCCCAGGTCATGGAAGTGGAAATTATCGATCCCAGCGGTACAGATAATCCGGCTTTTAACTTATTGCTGCTATCCGATGGGGAGCAGGTCGTTGAAGAGTTGGATTATACCGAGTGGCTGTTTCTCATCAGGCCACTACTGGCTGGTGAGCATCTGTTGTACATACGGGTCTCGGTCTTGTTTGAGATCAATGGTAAGGAAAGGAAGAAAAATGTGCTGGTCAATCGACAGATCGAGGTAATCACCGAGATGCCAGAGCCCACACCTACCCAGCCTGCATTTACCCAGGTTTTCGCAGAACAATCAGTGGGAGGTGCTACACGCCAAGTGGAGGACAAAAGTAGAGTGCCATCTCCGACAGAAATAGGTGGCGGTCCTGGTTTTCCGGGTTTTGACCAGCTGAATAAAGAGATTAGAGAACAAGCAGAAAATTCGCCCCCCGCACCTATACCAGCTCCAATTCCAGTAGAGGAAAAAAGAAGCAAACCGCCGTGGGCGTTCATTCTTGGTGTTATGCTCATCGGGTCTATCGGCGTATTTCTGTTGGATCGTTCCTTTTCAGACGATCAAAATCTCTTTCCCGAAGGATATACTCCCACCCAAGCGCCAGAAGTAGAAACCGTTACCGAATACTGCCTGGTGTGCGAAGAGTTGGGCGTGGTAGAGGGGGAAAAACCGCTGCGTAGATCCAGACTGGTACTCACGCGCTGTTCTGACGAGGAAGAGGTGGCAGATCTAGGAGAAGTACCCAACTGTTGTCTGGACCTGAGCAGTCAGCAGCAAAGAGCTGCCGATTGGCAAAATGGAGTGGCCCACATTTATGAGCTGTGGCCCGGTCCGATTGTAACTAAACAAAGATCTGAGGTAAAGCCCGAAGATTCCGATTTAAGCAACAGCAGGGATACCATCTATTGATCAACTAGATTTCCACTTCCACCAGTGCTTTCCGGTGATAAATCGGTAGCTGATGGCGAAAATCACACCCCAGTAAACGATTTCCATGCTCCAAGCTAATGGCAAACTGGCTATAGGCGAATTGATGATAATGGCTACCATCGACGTATAACCAACAGCACAAACCACCTGCACATACAGAGCGCGCTTAGTTGCCCCGGCACCGATCATGCCATTGAAGAAAATACTCCCGTAGCTAAAGACAATCAATATACCGAACAACACCAGCAAACTGGGATAAGCCTCTTGTATCAGGTATGCCCGCTCATCACCGAAAATAGGATATAGTACCTTTTTGGGAAATAGCATAAGCGGCAGCATCAGTGCTACAGTGACGGCTACGCAGAGGTTAGCCGTTTTCCAAAGCATGGGCACAATAGCTTGCCGCTTTCTGCGACCTATGAAGTAACTGACCACTGTATTGGTACCACTACTGAATCCCCAACAAGGAATGGCAAATATCAGGTAGGCAATGCGCACTACATTGGTTACCGCAAGGGTGCGCTCTCCGAGCTTGTCGACCAGTCCAAAAAATATAAACGCCGAGCCCAAGCCAGCTACTGCCATGGCTACAATAGGGCCACTCAACCTCATCATCTGCCTGATCAGGCGGGCATCCCATCTGGGCAGTTTTATATTTAAATACTGGCGGTTCTTTTTGTCGAGCAGGATGTAAATAAGAAAGATGGCCAGAGCCACGTATTCAGCAATTGTGCTCGCCATGCCAGCTCCAGCCATACCCATGGCAGGAAAACCATAAGCACCGAATATGAGTGCATGATCCAGAAAAATGTTGACCACCGCTAGGATGATGGTGTCAATCAAAATGAATACCGGCCTGGCCAAGCCAGTATACAAAGCCACAATAGATACCCCAATATAGGAGGCAAACACACCCCATTTTCGAGTATCCAGATATTCCATGCATTTATAAAATATCTGGTCCGAGTCTACAAAAGCAGAAAACAAGTACCACACCCCGTAAGTCATGAATAAAAACATGAATACCGCCATGACCAACTCGAAGTAGACCATAGAGTAAAAGATGCGGCCTACTGTCCTATCTTGATTCTGGGCAGCTTTCAGCGAAATCAAAATCTGGGCGCCGCGGCTAAAACTGAAACCAATAGCTGCAATAACTATGTAAAAGCTGGCCACCATAGTAATGGCAGCGAAGTCAGTTTCGGATAAATAGTAGAGAAATACACTATCGGTGAGTGCGACCACATTTTGAGCAGCACTCCCAACTATGATGGGTAAGGAGACTTTCCAAATATCTCGGTAAGAAGTGCCAATGTGCAACGGTCAGGGTAAATATTATCCAGGCCCGAAGATACGGTGGTCTGAAACAAAGCCAACCTTTGTCCTATCTTCATACTCGTTTTGGTTAATTTCACCGTGAAAATCAAATTTCCTTATCAATGAACCACCCCAATAAGCCAAACTTTTTCCTTGGCATTCTATTTCTCTTAGCCATAGCCACTGCTTGCCAACCTGCCGATGAGGCAGAAACAAGCCAGGAAGTGGCCGCACAACCAGAAAACTCGCAAATGCTGCAACAGGAACATACCCCACCCATGGCTGATAAACAGCCCTACGAAATGACCATACACGGCCATACTCGGGTAGATGACTACTTCTGGATGCGGCTTACCGACGAGCAAAAAATGGCCGAATCGCCAGACGCTCAAACGCAGCAAGTACTCGACTATCTTCATGCAGAAAACGAGTACTATGACCAGATGATGGCCCACACCAGCGATCTTCAAGAGACGCTCTTCGAAGAGATGAAGGGAAGAATAAAAGAGGATGATTCCTCTGTACCTTATACCCGCAGAGGATACGTATATCAGACCCGATACGAAACAGGGGAAGAATACCCAATCTATAGCCGCTACAAAGGCAGTCTCGACAATGAGGAAGAAATCATGCTCAACGTCAATAATATGGCAGAAGGCTATGAGTTTTTCTCTGTTGGCGGCTTAAGCGTCAGTCTCGACAACAGGTACATCGCTTATGGTGTAGACACCCTGAGCCGACGCATCTACGACATCTACTTCAAAGATCTCGAAACCGGGGAAATGCTCTCAGACCACATTCCCGCGACTACGGGAAGAGCTACCTGGAGCGCTGATGGCAAGTATGTCTTTTACACCGTAAAGGAGCCTGTATCCTTGCGTTCTTATCGCGTCATGAGACACGAGATCGGAACAGATGCCAGCGAAGATGTACTCGTCTTTGAAGAGAAAGACGAAACTTTTTCCACCTACGTCTACAGAACCAAATCCGATCAGTATCTGGTCATTGGTTCTTTCCAGACCCTGAGCTCCGAAATACAAATCCTGGAAGCGGACAATCCTACCGGCGAGTTTCGGATTTTTCAACCTAGAGAGCGAGGACTGGAATACAACATAGCTCACTACGGTGATGAATTTTACGTACGCACCAACCTCGACGCCCGCAATTTCCGACTGATGAAGGCCCCAGCCTCGGCTACCAGCAAGGAGAACTGGACAGAGGTTATACCTCATCGCGAAGACGTATTGTTGGAAGACATGGATATCTTCCAAAACTACCTGGTGCTGGGAGAGCGCATAGCTGGTATCACAGAAATACGGGTCATGCCTTGGGAAGGCGAAGAGTACTACATCGAGTTTCCAGAGGCGGCACACTTGGCCTACACCACCACCAATCTGGAGTTCAATACCGACAAATTGCGACTAGGCTATATGAGTATGAAATCTCCAGCTTCGGTCTATGACTTCAACATGGTCACCAAAGAGATGGAGCTGCTCAAAGAACAGCCCGTTTTGGGTGGCTTCGACAGAGACAACTACAGCACCGAGCGTGTCATGTCAGTGAGTCGCGACGGAGTCGAAGTACCATTGAGCATCGTATACCACAAAAACACGCCAACCGATGGTAGTGCACCACTACTGCTATACGGTTATGGCAGTTATGGAGCTAGTATGGAACCTTCCTTTAGCTCGACCAGACTCAGTCTGCTGGACAGAGGATTTATCTATGTCATTGCCCACATCAGAGGTGGTGAAGAAATGGGCAGGCACTGGTACGAGGACGGAAAGCTACTCAAGAAGAAGAACACTTTCACCGACTTCATCGATGCCGGCAAATGGCTGCTAGAAAACGGATACACAACCCCTGACCGCCTATTCGCCATGGGTGGCAGTGCAGGTGGTTTGCTCATGGGTGCTGTAGTCAATATGGAACCCGAGCTATGGGCAGGTGTGGTTGCAGCCGTTCCTTTTGTCGATGTGGTTTCTACCATGCTAGACGAGACCATCCCGCTCACCACCGGAGAATGGGATGAATGGGGCAACCCCAAAGACCCCGAATACTACGAGTATATTCTCAGCTACAGCCCTTATGATCAGGTTCAACAAGTAGCCTATCCGCCCATGCTGGTCACTACGGGCCTACACGATAGCCAGGTCCAGTATTGGGAACCGGCAAAATGGGTCGCCAAACTCAGAACCCACAATACCAGCGAAGGTGGCCCCATCATTATGCAGACCAACATGGATGCAGGTCATGGCGGCGCAAGTGGGCGTTTTAAGTCGCTCCACGACAGGGCAAGAGACTATGCATTTTTGATAGACCTAGCTGGCTTAAACGCCAAAAAATAGACAAGCTAACATTGGAGTGGGCGGGTGTGTACTCGGTCACTCCAATATTCGGATCTCCACTCGCCTGTTTGGCTGCGCCTCCCGCTCATTCCTGGGGTTGGGATTGCGCATTTCATAATTACTGTAGCCCTTGGCGGTCAACCGATTGGGGCTTATACCCGAATCTATCAGGAAGGTGTACACCATATTTGCCCTGGCCTCAGCCAGGTCCCACTCCCAGGTACCGGGCCTTCTGGGTGCTCCGGGCTGATTGACATGGCCGGCAATCTCGACCCGGGTTGTCGGATTAAACCGCAGGGTAGTAAGAACGCGATTTAATGCCCCAGTCGAGCGCTCCAGCAAGACAGCCTTATTACCCTGGAAATATAGATCTGGAATATCCACTATTGTGCCTACAGTGACGGCCTGGAGGCGTACATCTAAATTAGGCATGATCCGGTTGGTATCAATCTTGAGCATGCGCGTGGCGAACAAATAACCAGGCGCGTAAACATCTATACCCACGACTTGCTCCAGCGGCAGGCTCACTTCGTAAAAACCTTCATCATCGGCTTGGGTCGTATCTCTCAGATACCTGCCATGTGCAACCACCAGACCGGCTAGCGGCTGCTGCAAGCTATCGGTCACCCTGCCTCGAACTCGAGCATATTTTCTAGGTAGGCCCGACCTCAACAGCACCCGCCTGTTGAGTCGCTCGCGAGCATTCGAACTCACCGCCAGATTTTGCTCTCCAAAGCTTCGTTGTATAACATCCACTTGTGGCCAGCCCGAAAAAGGAGCCTCTGTTGCAGATACGATGATGGAAGGATGGGACTTCCGCAGGTAGGTACTTACCGTTGTTGCCCGGCGCTCTCCCAGTCGCCTATTCGCAAGCTCAGATCCCACAGCGTCAGTATGTCCCTCCAGATACATCTGCAGACCAGGCCGATAATCTGCCATTATCTGATTCAAGACCGTACTCGACTCAGTGGTGATCTCTGCTTCACCGAAATCGAAGTATATGGTGTCTGTACGATGTACCTCGACCGAATCGTAGGTGTACAAAAGCTGGCTTCTGGCTATCCCAAAACCAAGTGTTAAAATCAAAATGCCCAATAAGACTCGCATGACCTTTTACTTTTAAGATTTAGTAGACCCTAGCCAAGAGGGCTAAAGTCTGGCTTAACGAAATGAGCAGTATGAAACACACATTTGTAATCCTTCTATTGGTCATAAGTAACAAGGCAGCACTCAGTCAAGTTAAATCTTCTATAGACATTTCGGCCGAGATCAACCAGAGTTTCCGGTCCATTTATGGAGGCAATAGTCCAGCCTTCCAGTCGATTGTAGATCCTGTAGAAGTACCGGGCAGACCCATGACCAACTTTGCTTTGGGTATTCACTACAGTCAGCGAATTGGCGAGAAGTTTCTGTTTTGCGCAGGCCTGGAATATATGCGCATTGGCTATCAATTGAACTTAAGCATCGGCAACATCAATCCAATAACCGGCGAAGCCATAGAAACCACCAACCAGCTAAACTCTATAAACATCAGAGAACTTTTTCAGTATTTTTCCATCCCTTTGAATATCAGGTATCAGTTTGGTCAAACCCGGCTAAAACCATTCATCCAGGCAGGGCCGGTGCTGGCATTTTTAACCCAAGCGCGTATTCGGGCTACCATCAATGAAGAACCACCAAACACCTTTGACTCCAGTAATTTTGGTGGCAGCTACAACGATTTCAACCTGTTCTTTCAATTCCAAGTCGGCGTCAACTACCAACTATCGGAAAAATGGCAATTGTCTACATCTCTGGGCATCAGAAGATCTATACTGAGTGTAGTAGAGGCCGCTACTAGTACTCAGGTACATAGCTCGGGCATCACTATGGGTATTCGAAGAATTATAGATTGATATACGGTAGCATCAATTATCAGTCTTCGCTCACAAACGTCAACCAAAACGACACACCGATCAATATGCGTTTGTACAGCTTGGGGCTGACTGCTGGCATCCGCAAAATGATCAATTAGCGAAGCGCTTTTACGAACTCGTCGACTGATAATGCGTTTAGGCATCCTTCGGCGGTCAGTCCGCCCTTTCGGGCGGCCAATATCCCATATATAATATCATCGATACCACCCATGGCATGGGCATCAGGGTTGATGGATATGAGCACACCGCACTCCCGAGCAAAAGGCACCCAAGACCAATCTAGATCTAAACGAGCAGGGTTCGCATTCAGCTCTATGGCAACGCCTTCTTCTGCACAGGCTTTTATCACCTGCTCGTGATCGATGGGATAGCCCGCCCGGCTCAGCAGCAAACGCCCAGTGGGGTGACCGAGTATATGCGTATATGGATTGCGAATGGCTGCTAGCAGGCGCTGCGTAGCTTTGTCTTTATCCATTCGCAGATTGGAGTGGACACTAGCAATCACACAATCGAAGCCGGCTAATATTTCATCTTCGTAATCCAGACTACCATCGTTCAAAATATCGGACTCTATGCCTTTCAATATCACAAAGGGAGCCAGCTCAGCATTGAGGGCGTCTATTTCTTTCCATTGCTCGAAAACTCGCTCTGGCTTTAGTCCATTGGCGTAAAAGGCAGCCTGGGAGTGATCGGTTATGAGCAGGTATTCGTAGCCTTTATCACGAGCAGCCTCTGCCATTTCGCGCAAGCTATGTATACCGTCACTATACGTCGAGTGGGCATGTACGACGCCCCGAACATCATCGGTGGTGATCAATTTCGGCACCTTTTGATTAATCGCCAATTCGAGTCCCCACTCTTCTTCGCGAAGTTCTGGAGGGAGGAATGAAATTTCGGCCCGCTCAAAAATGGCTTGCTCATCCGGGAGATTTCGGAAATCGAGTTTGGGAAACCGACCTGCGAAAGTCTGAACAAAACCATCGGAACCCGAATATCGAAACAGCTTGCTGCCCCAATTGTCTTCGGTACATCTGTAGAACGCGATGGGCAAATCCTGGTAGGTGCCCTTTATGCATGTATCGATGCTTTGTTCTGTAGATAGGACTATCGATTCATCTGCGGTTTTCAAGTGCTCGAAATCTTCGTCTGTAGCTGTGGTCAGCAGTTCTATGACGCTTGGGGTTGGGCAGGCCCGCCGCATTTCGCCCACCAGTTCGGTGCGCACGCTGGTTCCCCAGAGTTCTTTGACAAAACCGATCAGCTCATTTGCCGGAGTCAGCAGGTCGCGATAGTAAAATTGTCCTTGAGCACGCTGAAAAAAATCGAGCTTACCACGCAGTTCTTCCTGGGTTTTAGCCCCGAATCCCTTCAATTCGACCAGGCGGTTCTCATTGATCGCATAGCTGAGTTCACCGATGGTCTCTACGCCTAGCCCCTGCCAAATGGCTCTGATTTTTTTCGGGCCAAAACCACCGATCTGAAGCATTTGGCGGACGCCTTCGGGTGTTTTTTCCCGCCATTTTTCGAGTGTTGCCATCTGGCCGCTTTCCAGCATCTCGCCGATTTTGGCGGTCATGGCTTTGCCTATGCCATCGAGTGCCCCAATCTCCGATTCTGTCATCTCGGCCAGGGGCTGCTCCATTTTGCGCAACTTGATGTAGGCATTGCTGTACGATCTGATTTTAAAGGGATTGTCTTTGTGCAGCTCCATGAGCTGGCCCAGCTCTCTGAAGGCAGAGGCAATTTCGCGATTGGTCATGGCCGCAAATTTACATCCATCGCCGTATTTTGGCTCCATGAGCATAAGTGGAATTCTGCCCATGCTGCTGTGTTCAGCGGCATTTCTGGTGATCGCCTATTTCGTTTGGC
>JBCDFE010000085.1:0-16600 GCA_039178745.1 Bacteroidota bacterium
AACATTAAGCTCCCCTTATCCAATGAAGCTTTCCTTTTTATGGACGGCACCTACTTTCACCTGACATCAGAAGGGAAAAGGGAAATTTCGGAAGCTGAGTGGTTGGAAGGAGTAACCAAGAATATAGAATAGTCCGATAGAAAGTACTCTCTTAGAGCTCTGCTTCTATAGCCGCTCTCACCGAGTCATATTTTTTTAACAAATCAGCTGCCTCACCTCTATTTACAGATAACTCTTCCATCAGGAATCGAATACCGCGATCTACCAGCTTATTATTGTTGAGCTGCATATTGACCATTTTATTGCCTTTCACCCGGCCGATGCTAATCATGAGGCTGGTAGATATCATATTGAGCACCAGCTTTTGAGCGGTCCCACTTTTCATGCGTGTACTTCCGGTCACGAATTCGGGACCAACGACAACCTCGATGGGTATTTCTGCTGCTATCGCTAAAGGCGCTCCCGGATTATTGGTCAGCCCCGCTGTCAGGCATCCCAGGTTTCGGGCATATTCTATCCCGCCCAGCACATAGGGTGTGGTTCCCGATGCTGCTATGCCCAATACCGTATCGAGTGTATTGAGTTGGTGCGATTGCAGATCGGCTACTGCTCGATTTGGCTGGTCCTCTGCCTGCTCTACTGCTTTTCGAATGGCCTGGTCCCCGCCGGCGATCAGGCCGATCACTCGATCGTGTGGCAACCCGAAAGTGGGGGGTATTTCACTGGCGTCGAGTATACCCAGGCGCCCCGACGTGCCTGCGCCTATGTAAAATAGTCTCCCACCTTGTAAAAATCGATTGCCCAGGCGCTCTACAAATATCGAAATGGTCGGTATGAGCTTTTCTACAGCCAGCGCTACTTTTTGATCTTCTCTATTGATGTTGCGCAGTAAGACTTCTACTGGCATCTGCTCCAGATCGTTGTAGAGGGAAGCCGATTCGGTGATTCGATTAGGGTGCATAGCGCTAAATTAGTGGGAAAAGATTTCTTCCCGCTTTATCCTCAAGGGTCGCTCGGCATGGCTATGCAAGACCATATCCCAGAGCAGTGTCAAAGCGCCTGCTTCCTTTCCGGCAGGACGCTCCAGCTGAAAAAGTGGGAACAATCTAGCGTGGCTATAGGCTATAAATGTAGCTGCCAGGACCGTGCCCGATCTATTCTGCACACCATAAGCACTTCCCCAACCGCGATGAAGGCACTGATACATAAGCCGCTGAATGGCGTGAAAGGCAAATTCGGCTTCGCGTGTGCGCCCGTGCTGCTCGCGGTACATTTCGGCTAATCGCTCTGGTTTCAGGGTACCCGTTGGGATAAGATCTGCTTTTTCCGCTAGTCCGAGATCTCTGAAATAGTCTGAAGGGAAATCGTCGACAATATCCTGGTATTTCTTACTTAGATCCAGATTGGTTCCCGATGCTTTTAACAGGTTGAAACGGCTATCTTTATCTATGGAAAGAGGCTCTACGATTAGTTTACCTTTTCTAAACTCTTCGGGCACGGCATCCCAGAAAGCGGAAACGCGTTTAGCACTCAACGGTTTGACGGAGTAGAGTGCCAATTCGGGTACAAGTGGTGGCTGCCTGAGCTCCAGTCTGCCCCACCAGTTCTTTGCTTTGGGCAAAGGAAGTACACTGACATAGGGATCACCCTCGACCAGCAGATCCCAATCACGGGCGGTATTGTTCAAAAACCAATCATACCCGTATATACTACCGTTGCTCGCATAGTGAATGCAAGAATTGTATTTGAGCTTATCGTACTCGCCATGACGGATCAACTGAATATTCATGAAGTAGGTATAACGTTAAAAAGCCGTTGCACCTATGCGCAACGGCTTTTTACCCAGCATGTTTAAGCAGGGTAAGGCTATCCCTTACTTTACATAAGTACGGTCTGATACCGTAAGCTTATGACGACCTTTGGCGCGACGACGTGCCAGCACCTTGCGGCCATTCTTTGTGCTCATGCGCGAGCGGAAACCGTGCTTGTTGACACGTCTACGCTTGGAGGGCTGATACGTTCTTTTCATACCTGACGCATTGTGCCGAAATAGTTTTCCTACCTCGGCTGGTTCTAAAGGACCGCAAAGGTAAGGTTTTGCAAGTAAGTTTACAAAGACCTTGCATCAATTATTCCAGCAGCTAGGTCATAGTGGTATATTTGTGATTGCGTAAACACCATGTTCTAGCTAATCTTATCATCAAACGAACACGAGATATTGACTATGCGTAACTTTTTATTTTTGATCTTGCTGTCTTGCACATTAGGACTTGGCGCTCAGCAAGCTGCCGACTTACCGCTCAGGGATGTTCCTATTCTAAGTTTTCCCGCACAAGACAATGAAGCCCTCCTCGCCAATGAGCTCGCACTGCGCGAGCCTGGTCGTCCGGCTCATTTTGCCATCACACTCGATACCGACATCAGTGCAGCTACGCATGGGGTGTGGGCCTCGCTACCCAACGGTATGCTAAGTTGGCGCATGCGTATACAGAGCCCTAATGCCCTGAGCTTGAATCTGGGCTTTTTGGAATATTACATGCCGCAAGGTGGCAAATTGTACTTGTACACGGCCAAAGAAAAATCACCTCTAATTCACGGGCCGTTCACGCCTGCCGACAACGAATCACACCAGCAGTTGTGGACACAGGTCATCGAGACCGACGACTTGGTCATCGAAGTCATTTTGCCCGCTCAAGAAAAAGAAAACTTGAGGTTGCGCCTCAACAAGGTCAACCACGACTTCCTTGGCTTTAGTGCTGCTGCATCAGGTTCCTGCAATTTAGATGTTGTATGCAGCGCTGCCGATGGCTGGGGCATCGTTGATGGCTATCGAGACATCATACGCTCAGTAGCGGTATATAGTCGTGGCGGTTCAACCCTGTGCACGGGTTTCTTGGTCAACAATACCGCCAATGATTGTACGCCTTTTTTCATGACCGCCGACCACTGCGGTATGACCTCTGGCAATGCACCTTCTATAGTCGCCTATTGGAATTTTGCCAACAGCTTTTGTCGCCAACCGGGTAGCCCTGCTAGCGGTGCTGGTGGAGATGGCATCCTAAATGATTTCAATTCCGGCTCTACGCTCTTGGCCGGCTACTCCAATACAGATGTCACCCTTCTCTTACTAGATGATGATGTCTCTCCGACAGCAAACGCTTTTTTTGCCGGTTGGTCAAGAGAATTGGCCGCACCCAATGACACCATCATTGCCATTCACCATCCAGCTACCGATGAAAAGCGAATCAGCTTCACCTTTCAGCAAGCATATCGGGTAAATGGTATCAGCACTACGCCCAACCCCAATGGTACCCACCTGACTATTCCGGACTGGGACATAGGCACTACAGAGCCCGGCTCATCTGGCAGCCCCATCTTCGATCGCTTCCGCCGAGTCAGGGGGCAGCTTCACGGCGGTGCCGCTGCTTGCGGAAATGACGCCTTCGATAGCTACGGCTATTTTGGAATGAGTTGGGAAGGTGGTGGTAGCCCTGGCACACGCTTGCGTGATCACCTAGATCCTTTGGGTACCAACCCTATGTTTATAGATGGACGAGAGCAAGCTGCCTGCCAGATTTCTGTATCGGCCTCTCCTAGTCTTATCGAGAGTTGCTCTGGCACCAACGCCGTTTACAATCTCTTTGTAGGTGGAGCCTTTACCGGTCCTGTAAACATGCAGATCGAAAACCTGCCCACTGGCTGGACAGCTATTTTCTCGGAAAACCCAGCCAATCCGGCAAGCAATATCACCTTGACATTGAGTGCGCCATCAGATGCCTCAGGTTCTTTCAGCCTGAACCTACAAGCAGGCGACGGAAGCAATAGCTCGGAGACCGCTCTCAATTGGAATATTTCAGGAGAGACCTTGGTTGGCCCAGCCGCTATAAACCCTACAGATGGACAGAACGATGCCTCTCCCTTCACCACATTGGAGTGGTCGGATAATGGCGGCACCAATTACCAGTACCAAGCTGCATCTGATCCTGGGTTTACCAACATCATATCTTCAGGCACTACCGATAGCAACTTGGGCTTCTTCAGCTCTGGACTAGATGCCAATACCACCTACTACTGGCGTGTCCGTGCTGAAAATGTCTGCGGGTTCGGAGATTGGTCTGAAACTTACAGCTTTACGACCTCCAGTTTAGCTTGCATAGGCAGTACATCTCTAGATGTTCCCGTTGGTATGAGTGGAGATGGCGGAGAAACCATTTTCTCCTTCATCGAGTATCCACAAAGTGCCAATATTCAGTTTTTATCCGTTTCTGTTGAAATGGAGCATACCTATGTAGGCGATTTGTCCATAAGTCTTCTTGGCCCCGACGGCACAGAAGTTCTATTGATGGATAGGCCCGGCGTGCCAGCGAGCGGATTTGGCTGCTTCGAAGATGATCTTGTACTTACCTTCTCAGACAACGCTGTCGGAACCGCCGAAGATTTGGAAAATCTTTGTGGCAATTCACCAGCCCTTTCCGGAGAGTTTCAACCCATCGTTCCCTTGTCTACACTCTACGGAGATTGGGAAGCTGGTGACTGGTTTATTGCTATAACCGATGGTGCCGACCAAGATGCCGGAACACTCATTAGCTGGTCCATCGACTTCTGTAACATTGTAGAGGTACCAGACTATAGCGTAAGCTGGGACAATAGCCAGCTGCCAAATGGCTTGTCGGCTTGCAGCTTCGATGGCGGCTCCCTGAGCTTTCAGCTGGGTGATGACTTTACGCCGAATTTCGAAGAAGAATTGCTCATAGACGGGCAGGTATTCGACAACTACACCTCATCTTATGATGCCGATAGTCGAATCCTCACCCTAAACTTCATCGACTTCCTTTCTCTTTCGGCCGGTGCCTACGAAATGGTGCTCACCGTCAATGAAGGAGGCAACCAAGGCAGCGACTCGGCTCCGCTCACCATTCAAACCAGCCCAACCCTACCCGATTTACTGAATCCTGAAGACAACGCGACCATCACCGATATTGTGCCCACTTTTGAATGGTCAGCCGTGGAAGGTGCTACGGAGTACACTCTACAATTCAGTTCCGACGAAGCGTTCACGGAAATCTTCCTCGAAGAAACCCAAACCGGCACAAGCTACACTTGGGAGCCTGAAGAGATCGGCTCCTTCTTCTGGCGGGTTACCGCGAACAACGAGTGTGGTGCAGCTACCACGGGTGCATTTAGCGCTTCTGTACTGTCTTCCGTATTCGAGTTGAGCAATGGCCGTTCTATTTCGATCTATCCGAATCCAGCCAGAGAGCAAGTATTTATCGAGCTCGATGGTGCATGGAGTGGTCAGCTATCAGCCAGGCTACTTACCCTCGATGGAAAAGTAGTCAAGGTGTACAAGCTGGCTAGTCAGGCCGGTAGAAGTCCGATAGATCTCAACGCCTTAGCTGCTGGTACTTACCTACTGGAATTGCAACAAGGCAGCGAGCGAGTAGTCGAACGCATCGTCCGACTACCCTAGATAACTCGTAGAATAGATGCTGCGCCAATGGCGCGGCATCTATTCTACAAATGCCACCAACTCAGCACTTACCGTAACGGGAACCTCGTCTTTAGGGCCATTACCCGTAAAACCCCACTCGCGGCGCATGACCACGGCCTCGGCTTCGACTGTCGGTACGCCTTCTTCGCTTTCACTCAGTGTGAAACTGATGGGCAGGGTCTTGCGCTTACCTTTCAACTCCAGCATAGCTTCTGCCAGATAGCTACCATCTTCCTGCATTTCAGCTCCATCTACACTTAGAGTGGCCGTTTCGTGGCGACGACTATTGAAGTACTCCTTCTTACGATGGAGATTGCGCTGTAGGTCTTCCCAATCACAGGTTATAGAGCGCATATCGAGTACAGCAGTAATGGCAATCTCTGAAGGCGTCTCTAAATTTTCGACCCGGCTGAACTTCCAGCGCTCAACCGTAAATAAATTGGGGTTGCCCGCATCACCTATGAATGTGATTGTTCCTGGAGGGGTATCTGGAAAGGAGACATTCATACTGCTGTTGGCAGAGAAAGCACAGAACAGAAACAAGCACTGTAATGGAACGACTATAGCTATCAACTTTTGCATGTCATTTGATTTTGTTGCGCGGTTGCGCGATTAAGCAAGTAATTTCAATCAGCGGCTAAGCTGAAATTGCGTGCGAATACGCACGGTATTCTTAATGTTATCAGGGCCATCAGGACCGATTAATCCGAAGGGGCGTTTAATATCGAGTTCCATGAGTGTATTGACCTCTAAAATAGGGTTGCCCGCCGCATCATAGGTTGCCTTGAGATCTGCCTGAGTAGGTATGGGCACAGTAACTCCCATAAGCTCCAATTGAGCTGGAATCTCGATTTGGTATAGCTGATCCGTTTGCCAGTCGGCGGGGAGTTGTACGTCGGCGAAGCGGAAACGAGCATACTTGAACCTCCGGGTGCGCAGGGCATCTTTGAGTACGTACTCGTCAAGCGCTTCATTGCCCATGGTGAGCTTGCTCATGTCCACCTCAAACTCTCCGCTCAGACTTTGCCCATCGGCAGACCATTCGATTTCACCATCCAGTTCTTCTATAGTTCCAGCGTACCTATCGATGGGAGGTGGAAAGTTGAATTGGACCATCGGCAGGTCGGCTACTCTTGACCGTGGTTTTAGTTGGCCTGCTGATGCTATCCAGGCTTGTCCGGGCTGGCTATTCGGAGCCTTCGTTTCGGTTATTTGAACAAGCTCCGTAACAGCATCAGACCAGCCCAGCTCTTCCCAACTGATGAAATCTTTATCAATCACTGGATCAGGGCTAAATCCTCTTTCGGGTGAGGTATAAAACGGCTTTAGCCTATTACTCATCTGATCGACCAAAGTTTCCAGGTCACTAACGGGCTGGCCAAAACTGGTAAAGATGGGCTCGTGGCAGTTGAATTGAGAAAAAACAGCAGAGGTTAGATAGTCTTGCCCGCTGGCACTCCTATAGGCGTGAATATCCACATAATACCTGCGATCTGTTGGCCAGAGATTTGCCGAGCCGTACTGATCAAAGTCGGATTGACGGTTGATGGCGACCAGTACTTCTTGCTGCCACTGGGCAGAGTCTGGTACGGAGATCGATGGTTGCTCTACACTCCAATCCGTCACTTTCAGAACCAGTATCGTGGTTGCCCTCCCCGTGCTTTGTACAGCTACCGACCTGCGGAAGTCCAATTCAATAGGCCGCAGTGCAATGCGGTTCCCGTCTACAAAAAGCTTCATCGCCTCGGCGTCCAGGTGCATACCGGGGTATATGGTACGACCGCTTTCATTCTGATACACCAGAGCCGGTGTAGCGGTAATTTCCTCCGGAATCCTATCCAGTTCCTCAGCAACAAAAGTGATATTTCGCTGTCGCGCGTAGCGACGAATTTCTCGAATCAGTTTGCTGTAATCTGCCTTTTGGCCTGGCTGAAAAAAGAGGGCCATACGCTCTTGAGTAGTAGGGATAGAGAGCTCCAGCAAACTATTTGAACGTGCAAAGGTCTCGCTCTCCCCTTCTGGACCTTCGAAGAATTGCTGATAAACAGAGCGTTCCTCAAAAGAAACTCTTGAGGACCTTGTCGAGGACCAGAAGCTAAGGATGAGTGGAAAGCTGAGTGACAGCAAGATCAGAGATTTCATGGAAGTCTTTTTACCGATTCTGGGCCAGTAGCCAATCGTGGGTTTGGCCTAATGCGTAGTTGACGACTCGCCAGTTGAGGTGGCGATTTGAAGCAGCCACATTGATCCAGCCGTAAGCTCTGCTACAACCAAAGCTGACGTAGTAGCCCTGGCAGTTGCCACCACCATAGGGGTCTCCGTATTCGTTGATGTGAAAAATGAGAGAGCGGACGCCATGGGCTTTCTCCAAGCCAGCCTTGGCCAACTCTTGGCCAAGCAGTCGATTATCTTCACCATTAGCCGCTTCCTGCACATGGCGGACGAAGCGGGCATAATCGGTTGGCGTACTCCACAATCCGGCAGCGGCCAACTCAGGGTAGCGAAATCGGGCTTGTAAAGGAGTACCAGATTCATCATGCCCCCATGCTGCTTTAGCGGCTTGTTCGGTACTGAGCTCCGAAGCATAAAATGAATGATGCATGCCCAGAGGCTCAAATATCTCTCGCTGGGCAACTTCTGGAAGGTTGCCCCCAAACTGGTCTTCGACCAATAGCTGTAAGACGAGCCAATTTCCGTATTCGGTATCGGCACCAGGGCTGCGGCGCCCTTTCAGCCTGATACCATCGGGCAGGTATAAGGTAGGACCCTCCAATAGCTCGACGATGCCCGGCAAATCTGCATCGGTCGGATAGCCTCGAGGCTTGTAGCCGCTTTTCCATTTTTTCCTGGAAAGCAGCAGGTCTCGAACGGTTACCTGACCTGCCCGATTGCCCGGAATCTGCCAGCGCAACAGATAGTTGTTGACCGGGGCATCGAGCTCTATTTTTCCAAGTTCGACCAGCCTAAGCGTTAGAAAAGCAACCGGGAACTTGGATAAGGCCCCCATGGGAAATATCGTTTGATCATCAAACCCATCAGAATTATTTGGTAAATGATTGCCGTACTGCCATGCATGGCTTTCCTCTTCACCGCTCTCCATATAGAAACTCAGCCCGGGGGTATTATTGAGCGACATCCATGCCTCTAGGTTATAAGATTGGCCTTCATCAACAAATTGGAAATCGGATATAGGCTGGGCAGCTGTTGAGATTTGATACGCCACGAATGCGATAAAAAACAAAAAGCGCATGATGTTATCATTTAGTTTATGACAACAAAGGAGCGCCTTAAACCAATATCATGCGTCGCAAATGACCTACTGAGTCGTCTCAAATCGTGAATTGAGACAAGAATATGCTATGGCGGGGGCAAGACCCAATCTTTATGGGCAAACCACTGCCACTGCGTTTGACTCAAATCGACTTCAGGATCGATGAAGACTCCATATTCTCCATCATTCAGGCGAACGGAGATATCTGCATATATCTCTACGTTCCGGCCCTCGGCAGCTTCCCGCTCGGCCAGGTGATGGGCGAATTCCAGAATCATATCTGGATGCGTGTACATTTTCCTGGCTTGTCGGGGAAACAGCTCGTTAGCAGGATATATCTTCCGGCTCTCTTGGGTCTCCTTATCTACTAAAGTGAAGTGACCATATCCCGACTTAGTGCGTAGCATCATTCGCCAGCTGTATCGATGACCTTCTTCCGTCCAGGCCACATTTGGTCCGAATAGATGGTGTCGAAACGGCAAAGTGCAATGCACAAAAATCAAGACGCCGAGTGTGATGTAGATCGGTCGGGCATACCGGGGATGAGCTTGCCAGATTTTGGAAAAGGCACCGCCTTCTGTTGGCTGTTGGGCAGCAGTCTCATTGCTTGCCCCGACATCTTGTAGGGATTCGGGTTGCTCGGTTTCGATGGGCTGTACTCTTGACTGCTGGATATGGTTTATCCAGCTATTTCGCCATCTATCTACTATGGGAACCCGTTTACCTACCCATTTGACTACTTGTACCGGCCAATCGGGATCGAAGAACAGGCTTGTCATGACCAAGGACAAATATGGAAAGATCCCGATATTGAATATGAAATGATTCATGATGTGGAAGAAGAAAATGAACCCGAGTATCCACCATCGCGAGCGGCGGCCTAAAAGCATAAAAGGGGCGAGTAAGTCGAGTAAGAAACCACCCCACGACATAAAGTAGCCGGCCCATTCCTGACTGATGATGGGGCCTATAACCGGAAGATCGGCCCGCGCCTCCAGCCACATGCGCAGTGGAATGCCTCTGAGTAGCCAGTCTTCATTTATTTTGGCTATAGCCCCATAGAAGTAAACAATGGCCATGAGCAGGGGGAAGATCCAAAGCGACCATCTAGGCGTAGTGGGAGACCAATTCGATGGGTTTCGTTTGACATCGAACGAAAACTCTCGCCATGCCGGGGTCAGAGTAAGAATACTACAAATCCATATAAACAGGTAGGCATGATTTAGATAGTGGGCTTTCTCTATCAAGAACAAATAGGCAATAGCTACGCCCAGCGTGGGTGCCGTGTACTTGAAACGCCAGCCTACGGCAACGGCCAAACCTATGAAAAATCCAAAAATGAAGTACAAACTCAGGAAAGGCTCTGGCAATGGTTTGACCCATTCGAAGCCAAAATAGGAGAAGTGAAAATCTGACGCATTGAGTTCGCCTAAATACCAATGGTAATAGATACCATTGCCCAAAATATCGAAGGCGGCGAGCAGACCCACGGCAATACGCAACCAGACCAGTGTATAGATAGGCACGGGCTGTAGCAGGAAAGGTAGCTTTTTGGACATAGTTTCTGTCACGCTAAGAATTGCTTTTGGCAGGTGTACGAAGGCGCAGCAATATAGCAGCACCGATGATTAAACAGACCAGTGCCATGAGTCCCCAAAATAGTACTCTTCCCAACTTACTCGGTCTTTCTGGCAGCGCAAGTTGGTCACCAGGTCCATACAGACTCATTCCAGACCAGTAATACGGATGGGCATAGGTGCCATCGATGGCAGCTTTGGAGGCATAAGCCAGCGCTTCGGCCCGGCTTTGTCCATCTGCCAGGGCTGTGTAAAATTCACCCATGAGCGCTTTGGTCGCTGCGTCATCAACTTTCCAGAGTGTGGTCAGGGTAGATTCTGCCCCGGCTGTACTAAAAGCCTGGGCTAAACTCAACACGCCCTCTCCTTCGGCTATCTGGCCGATACCGGTTTCGCAGGCCGATAATACAGCAAGCTCGGCTTGTAAATCGAGTGCCGCCAGATCGAGTAAGAGCAACAACTCCTCACTCTCCAGACTATCACCACGCTGGCTGAAGGCAACGAAACTCAACTCTGGGCGTTCGGGATCTACCAGTGCATGGCTGGACAAATGTATCAATGCGTATCGGTCAGCGCGCTCCATGAATACTTCTCGCCGGGCATCGCCACCAACCAGCACCTTAGTTCTGTCGGGAAACAATTCGGCTATTTGCCGCACCTCGGCTTCGTTGTGCAGCAATGGCAGCAAGCCGGGAATGGCCCGCTCGCCCCGAAACACTACCGAACGCAACTGAGCCTGCGCTTCCTGAATTTCCGTATCTCCGACAAAGCTGGGCGCCAGG
This sequence comes from Bacteroidota bacterium, assembly GCA_039178745.1. Lineage (GTDB taxonomy): Bacteria > Bacteroidota > Bacteroidia > Chitinophagales > Saprospiraceae > Neolewinella. The sequence goes on from JBCDFE010000085.1 coordinate 11,122, forward strand.
GCCAAAATGGCTTGCTTGATTTTGGGGCGGGCCACAGACTCGGTATACAGTAAATACTGGGCCGAATAGCTGTAATGCAATTGCCGTTCCCTGGCTAAATAAGGCAAGGACTGAAAATCTGTAGAGCTGTGGTTGTCTACCAACAACGCACCAAAAGGCAAGTATCCCAGTACCCCATCGGGAATAATGAGCAGCTTACTTTTTTCATTCAAATCATTGGGCAACAGAACCTCTGCAAGTTGTCTGGCTATGCGCCTATAGGTAGCATCAGATGCTTTGGCTGCGTCGCTGCGCAAGTCAGGGCCAGAAAAAGCCCCCGCCCGCAAGGCCTGCCGCAGCTCTTCGATCTTAGTGCTCAGACCCGCTCCTTGTATAGGGACAAGTGCAATGCTGCTATCGGGGCCCAGCTCAAAGCGATAGCTGTGTTCCTCGCCCAGTGCATATTCAATCAAGTGCAGGCTTCGATCTGATAGATAGGCTCGAAGGGCACCAGTAGCTATGGGCTCAGGTTCTGGCATTTCTTCCAGGTAGGCTTGCTGTAATCTGCGCAATTGTAGTCTCGCTGCGGCCAATAAGCCCTCCTGCTCGGCACCTTCCAAATTGGCGCGCTCCAGCTCGTTGATTCGCTCCAAAAGCTCTCGCTCGCGAGCGGGCCTATCGCGGGCGGCCATTCCGCGCTGCTGCAGTAAACTAAATGCCTTGGCCCGCTCAGACAACTGCAAGGCCGCCCAGAGATGCGCTTCATCACCGTCTTCGCGATACTGCAAGTACTGCAAATGAATACCTTGCTGGAAAAACGGCCGCAATTGCTGAGACACAAACCGCTGGCTTTCGGCCGCTGGCAGCTCTGTTCTGATACGATCAAAAAGGGCGAATACGAGGTCCAGATCCGCAGAGGCATTGGCTAGATCTCCGGTGGCTACATAGTAATCTGTGCGATCGTCGAAAAGCATAGCCAGTGTCAGTAGCATGTTGGGCGGAATCGCTGCTACATCAGGCCGGCCCTCGGTCATTACCTCTGGCAAATACATACCTAAGGATCGCTCAAATCCGGTCTTGGCATTATCCAGGCGCCCGCGATCTAGGTCCAAGCGAGCCATAGCGTGAACAGTGTTTGCAATAGCCAGACTATCTGCTGTAAGCAAAGCATAGCGCCGTGCCTCTGCCAACTCCGATTCGGCACTGGAAAACCTCTTCTGATCTAGTGCAATTAAACCGACGTTGTAGTGATTGATGTGTAGCGCTCGATAATCCTCGTATGCCTCAAATATGGGTCTGACTTCTCTATATATCTCAGCAGCTTCAGATAAATGGTCTTGATCCTGTAGGGCTACGGCAATTTGATTTTTTGCCTCTGCAGCCCAATCGTCATATCCGAGTTCAGATAGCTTTTCGTAGGCCAGTTGTGTGTATTTGTAAGAGCTTTCATAATCGGTCACGATGTAAGAAAAAGTACCCAAATCATAGTAGGCAAAGGCGATGTCTGTGGGGTCTAGTTGCTCTAGGTTTTCTCCTATGATATTTTCGGCCATCAAGCCCGCATTCTTGACCGCACGTCGATCAAAGAGAATGGTGTATACCTCTGCAATATTCAGACAAATCAATAGTTTGACAAATGGTCTGATTTCAGGGACCGACTCCATGAGCACGGTGGCTCTGTCTACATAGATCCGGGCGCTATCTGTCGTTGATGCGTATTCGGAATGATAAATAACCAAGTTCCTTGTAGAGAGCAATAGGTCCTCATGTCCTTCTGGATATAAGGACTTCCGCAGGTCGTAAGCTTTTAGAAAAAGCGGATAGGATGCTTCTGCTTCTCCAGCGTTCATGTATAAAACTCCAGACTGGTGATAGGCCCGAGCCCGAAGGCTATCTAGCATTCGCTCATCCTCTGATGGTAAGTGGTAGTTCCGTTCGTACAGCAGTATGGCAGAGTCTAGCTGATCAGCGGCAGAATACTGGCCGGCGGCAGCATCTCTATATTCAGCGGCTATCCGAACATCATTTTCAGCCTCAGCAAGCTCGATATAGACTTTTGCAGCAGCCTTATGCTCGCCAGCATTGACCAAACTATCGGCTATCTGTAAAGGCTGCCGAACCTGAGCGCCGAGGGTGTCCGCGGTGTTGCTACCTGCGCCAGCAGGCAGGGAAGTCCCTTCTTCTTCCTCAACTATGCTCTGACTAGAGATCGCCGTGAATAGCGCCCCGATTCCCAAAAACAAACAACAAACCCACCGAACCTTACTGCTTATAGCCATAAAACAAAAATAGTAAGACCCAGGGGTTCTGAGTCTTACTACTACGATAAATCTGCATCTGTGCCGCTCGTGGGTGAGCAGAATGCAGTTTTAGAAGGCTTTCTACCAGGGCTTATTCATAACTACAGCCATTTGGCAGGTACTTACCACCGGCAACATCATTGATCAATGCCGTGCCCTGGGTAGATAGGGCGTTATTGAACTCCAATAAAACTTCTGGATACTTTCTATTGGGATTCGTTGCCCAGATTTCAGTCAATTTCTGCGAAACCAGCGGAGCCGATATGGATGTACCAGCTACTAAATTGTAGCTCCCTGGAAAGTTATACCGCAAAGTACTCACAGAGGCATAAGCCGCTACATCTGCAATGCTGTTGCTGTAGTTGCTGAATGAAGCCCGCTGTGGTGTGGGCGGATCGTCCGTTACATTTGGATATACGTAAGAGCCTACGGTGATCAGATTATCGAATTGGCTCGAAGCCGAAGCCGGGTAAAGAGGTACTGAATCCAGGCTTTCTCTGTAGTTGCCCGCTGCTGCCACAGCTATAACATCATTGGCTTTCAGATAGCCCAGCAGATGTTCCAGGCTTTTTGGCATAGCATCTGCTCTGAAACCCCATGACCAATTGATGATCTTAGCGCCTGTCTTTGATGCCGCATAGCTGGCGCACAAGGCATCGAAATAGCTCGCACCACTTTTGCCAAAGAATTTTAAGTGCAGCACAGAAACCGGTACCGATACATCCAGCTTACCTAGAAAAGCAGAGGCTACATCGGTGCCGTGACCTACTTCATCTTGCGGATCTGAAGCGTCATTTATCAGATCGTACCCATATTCGGAAATTGAGTTGGTGAAGCAAGGCGGTGGCGTCACCCTATACCGATGATCGGCAACACTGCCTTCGTGATTGGCCAGATCGTAGCCGCTATCAACGAATGCTACAGTAAATGCTTGCTGATTTGGGTCGACTGATGGAGCAGATGAACCGTCATAGCCTATACAACTGCTTCCGTCATCGTGAATCGAAAAGTCTAGCTGCTCCTGATCTGTATCAGAAATGACTTCTATAAAATCGGGAATATCGATTTCAAAATCAAAATCAACACCGATGAGTGAATCTGTCAGAGCTTGTGTTACTCTTTCTCGGGTTTTTGGGCGGAGTGTTTCTACATCGATTCCGTAAGGTACCTCTACGGCAACCAGCTGATTGTTTGAGCATTGACAGGCCTGCACAACGGGCAGGCCAGATTCGTCTGCTGCCTCCTGCGCGTTTCCTTTTGGTCGGCTGATGACAAGCCTCTGAGATTTGTTGGTACCGCAGCTGCCCCCTTCTTCATAATCTCTTATGGCGACAACAGCGACTGAAGGCTCATAAGGTGTATTGAGAGATCCTTCGACCTCGAATGCCAATACGCGGTTCTCACCTTCGGGAAGACTTATGCTGATAATTTCTGCCACATCTTGAACCGAGAAGTCTTGTAGAGTTCCATCAATTGAGCCATTGGTGCCTAGCTGAACGATTTTTCCTTTTAGTCCAGAAGGCATATTGTGTACTACAGCCAGAGAAAACTCATTGGGTATGTTATCGGGCAGCTGAAAATAGAAAGAGCCTTCTGATTCCTGCTCAGTAGTCTCGACTACCTGATCTGAATCATAGCAACCGTCTTCTACTAAATTGACGAGGGGTCTGTCCTCATCGGGAAATTCATCTCTACAACCAGTGGATAGAAGTAACAACAATAGTACGCTCAGCAAGACTGCATGAAAGCTGAAATGGGATAAGGGCTTCATAATTATTTGAATTGAGGGTTAAAGAATTATTTGGTTTGAGTTCTTACGGTGGCGGCAGGTTTCCGTCTTTACAACCTACTGGAAGGTATCTTTCATCTTGGATTTCGCCAGACAACTCGCTGGCTCCAGTAGGCAATGCACTAATTACCGTTCCAATGACTTCGCTGTAATTGATGTTGGTATTGCCAAAAGAAATTTGTTCTCCCCAGTATTCTGCCAGCTGTTTGGTCATTAGTGGCGTGGAGATCGAAGTACCCGCAGGGCTGTGCACATCAAAGGTTCCGGCCAGTGGAGTTTGCTTGGTTGCGTATGCCGCTACATTGACTCGCGTATCACTAAAATTGCTGAAGTTGGCCAACTCCGGAGAATAGTCACCAAAGCTTGGATAAACATAAGATCCCACTGCCAGCAGATTATCGAATGAGTTTGATGCTGCAGCTGGATATAGCCTTTGGGTGCTGATGTTGACCATATCATTGCCTGCTGCTGCTACAGCCATAGCGTTGTTTTCCCGCATAAAATCGAGAAGATTGGCCAGGCTTCTGGGCAGCTCTGTTTCATAAAAGCCCCAAGACCAGTTCAAAATATCTACACCTGCCTGAACCCCCACATAGCTGGCACATAAAGCATCGAAGTAGCTCCCTTGTCCGTCGCCAAAAAATTTGAAGTGCAGCACACTCACCGGAATATCGCTTATACCAGAGACAAAGGTCGAGGCCACATCTGTCCCATGACCATTCAAGTCCTGAACATCGGAGTTGGCATCCAGAAAGTTGAAGCCGAACTGAGAAAAAGAGAAGCCCGCATTTTGCCAGCAGCTTGGGGTCGCTCCCTGATAGGAAGTGGTGGTGGCAAAAGGATCTCCCCAATTATTGATGTCGTATCCGCTATCGATGAAAGCAACCGTTACTCCCTGCTCTGGATTACTAGGGCTGACGCCCCCCGGCTCTTGCAGGGTGTAACAAGGCTCTACCTCAGAAGAGGTAATATAGGTGTCGTCCTGAGGATCATATCCAGGGTGTACCAGAGGAGGAATAAGAGGCAAAAAGTCAAAATCAAGAGCAAGTCCTGTGGTATCATTGAGTGCTTGGGACGTTCTAACCCTAGCTTTAGGCCTTAGGGTCAGCAGATCCACTCCGTATGGCACGTCTACCGTCAGTAAATCACCATTGGAACAATTACAACTTTCGGAGATGGGTAAACCCAGTGCATTGGCAGCGTCTATGCCCACGCCCTGTGGTCCGCTAACGATCAGGCGCTGCAAACGATCGCCAGAGCAGGAAACGGGTATATCATTGAACGTTTGAGGGTTCCCGATATCTTCGACTAATAGGACAGATATCTCATCTTGGGGGTTAATTCCAGGATCGTATTCCGTAGTTTGCTGAGGCACTACCCGGACCAGAATATCGTCTGCTCCGCTAGCTTC